>JBFIPU010000112.1:0-7510 GCA_041609995.1 Acidimicrobiia bacterium | reverse complement strand
TGGTCGGCGACGGCATGAACCCCGACACCACGATCGGCCCATTGATCAACCAGACCCAACTCGAACGGGTGAGCAGGATCGTGGCCGACACCTCGGCGGCAGGCGGGCGCATCATCACGGGTGGCGACGAGATCGACAGTGCCGGCTATTTCTACCAGCCGACGGTGATCACCGACGTCCCCCCCGACTCTCCCGTGATGACCGAAGAGGTGTTCGGTCCGGTGATGCCGATCACGCCGTTCGACAACCTGGACGACGTCATCCGGCGGGCCAACGACGTCAACGTGGGCCTGGCCGCCTACGTGTGGACCGAGGACCTCAAGACGGCGCTGAAGGTCTCGGATGCACTCGAGTTCGGGCTCGTCGGCGTCAACGACTGGGCGCCCGGCTCACCCGAGGCACCGTTCGGCGGCATGAAGGAGTCCGGCATCGGCCGGGAAGCGGGCCTCGAGGGCCTGATGGAGTACGTGGAGCCCAAGACCCGGGTGTTCGGAAGCCTCTAGATGCGGCCCAACCCCCTGCGCGTAAAGTGGGCGAGTGGCGAAACCGCTCTCGGAGGCTGGCTCTCCATTCCCTCCTCGGTGAGCGCCGAGGCGATGGCCGCTCTCGGGCTCGACTACGTCTGCGTCGACATGCAGCACGGGTTGGTGGACTATTCCGATTCGGTGGCCATGTTGCAGGCCATCACCACCGGCTCGTCCACCGCGGTCGTTCGTGTGCCCGAGAACCAGTTCGGCCACATCGGCAAAGCACTCGACGCCGGTGCCATGGGGGTCATCGTGCCGATGGTCAACACCGAGGAGCAGGCCCGTGAGGCTGTGACCGCAGGTCGATACGCACCCGCCGGCGGCCGGAGCTACGGCCCTACGCGGGTCGCCGCCGTAGAGGGGACGGACTATTTCGACCGCGCCAACGACGAGGTGTCCCTCATCCCCATGATCGAGACGGTCGAGGCGATGTCGAACCTCGACGCGATTCTCTCGGTTGACGGCGTCGACGCCATCTACGTCGGCCCGGCCGATCTGTCGATCAGCCTCGGAGTCGACCCGCGTGGCGACGACCCCAAGCTGCTGGACGCGCTCGACACGATCGTCGACGCCTGCAACCGGCATGGAGTCGTGCCCGGCATGCACACCAACGTTGCGCGGGCACAAGACCGGATGCAACGCGGGTTCCGGATGCTGACCATCACCGCCGACCTCGTCGCCCTGCGCGCCAAGATCACCGACGACCTCGATCGCGTCCGCCGTGGAGACACCGGGACCGCCACGAGCCTCTACTGACCCTATTGCCCTCAATTGGTCTGAGAGGGGGAGGTGTGGGCACGCACACCGACGTGGCCCGGGCACGAGACCGGATGCGGCGCGGGTTCCGGATGCCGACCATCACCGCCGACCTCGTCGCCCTGCGCGCCAAGATCGCCGACGACCTCGATCGCGTCCGCCGCGGAGACACCGGAGCGGCCACCAACCGCTATTGAACCGAAACCTCTGCCGCCTTGCCTTCCACCCGGCGTTTGATGCCCAACAGCATCCATCGTGCCATGACGAAGTCGAGGACCGGCCCCACCACCCACGCAAGCAGTCTCGACAGCTGCGGCAGTTGGACAACAGACCGGGTTCGAATGAGCAGTTTCGTATGTTGATCTGGCGCTTCCTCGAGGACGAACGTCCAGCTGAAGTCGAAGTATGGGCCAGGGTCGGGAGCATCGAGGTCAGGGGGAATGCCGGTCACGGGGTGGCGTTGCGAATGCAGGACGAGGGCCCGGTTCTCCTGCACGTCCCGTACATCGAACACTGCCGTTCCCACCGGCCCGTCCAGGATGCGCTGGCCGACTTCCAGCGTTTGCAGCTCGGCATCGATGTGGTCGATGCTGACGGTGTCGACCCGCCACAGATATTCGTCGATCCAGCGGGGCGTGTACCAACCGGCCCGGTCGGCTCCCATCTGCACGATCCAAGGCCACACCTCCACCGGAGGAGCGTCGATCTCGACCGCGTGGGTCAGCACTGCGTCGGGCCGCCCGATCACATCATCGCCCGGGAGGGTTCGGTGTCGATCGGCTTCCTCGACCCCCCACCCCCGGCCCGCCTTCCATCGAAGACCGATGAAACCGCCAACCGCCAGCGGCCCAGCTACTCGGCGCAAGCCTCGTATGAACGTTCGAGCCAACTCGATCACCTCAGCACGAGCGTATGAGCCCGCTCCCAATCCGGCGAGGGCCAAATGTCACCTTCTGGAGAAGCGCCGGTTGACGGGATCTCGTCGGCGGTTCCAACGTGGCCTCGCGTTCGGCCCAAGCCTCCCACGGTTCGATACGCCGGCCGGCGGCGCAACCCTTCAGTCCTGCATGAACACGCTCACACCTCTTGATATCGTCTTCGTGAATACTTGGAACTGCTCGTCGTGGGAACGGGCCGGCCGACGGGCCGACGTAGCCTTGGGGCCGTGATGAACAAGTGGTTCGACCAGCTGGACAAGGCGCTCACCCGCTGGGCCGCGCGCTATGCACTCGACATCGTGCGCATCGGTTTGGGCATCATCTTCCTCTGGTTCGGGGCGCTCAAGTTGTTCCCCGGGATGAGCCCGGCCGAGCAACTCGTCCGCAACACGATCTATTTCGTGAATCCGGATTCGTTCATTCCGGTGCTGGCCGTCTGGGAGATGGCCATCGGTCTGGGCCTCGTTTTCAACAAGTTCCTGCGCGCCACGCTGGCGCTGCTGTTCCTCCAGATGCCGGGGACCGCATTGCCGCTGGTGCTCCTGCCCGAAGTCATTTGGGACAGCTTTCCCTTCGGCCTCACGCTCGAAGGCCAGTACATCATCAAGAACCTGGTCCTGGTCGGGAGCGCCATCGCGCTGGGGGCAACCGTCCGGGGCGGCGGGCTGGTGGCCGAGCCGATCGAGACCGACACCGAGCCCGTCGTTTAGTCTCGCCTGGTGATGACCATGGAAGGCAACGTCGCGGTGGTGACAGGGGCCGCCTCGGGCATGGGCGAGGCATCCGCCCGGCTGTTGTACGAGCGGGGAGCGACCGTCATCGCCGTGGACCGATCCCCCCGGGCCGGGGAAGTGGCCGGAGAGCTCGGGACGATCGCCGCCATCGGCGACGTCGGAGATTCCGACTTCTGCAACGAGGTCGTCGCCGGTGTGGTGAGCCGCCATCAACGACTAGACGTGCTGGTCAACGCCGCCGGCATCATCGTCCGCTCCCCCGCTCACTCCACGACCGACGCCGACTGGCAACGGCTGTTCTCCGTCAACGTGAACGGGGTGTTCTACATGAGCCGGGCGGCTGTGCGCGTGATGGTCGGCCAGGGCTCTGGTGCCATCGTGAACTTCGGCTCGGTCTGGGGAGACGTCGGCAACGCCGGCCACGCCGCTTATGCCGCCAGCAAAGGAGCCGTCCACCAGCTCACCCGCTCGATGGCCCTCGAGCACGCCCGGGATGGGGTGCGGGTCAACGCCGTGGCGCCGGGCGAGATCCGCACGCCGATGTTGAGCTCGGAGCGGGAGACGCCCCCGACGGAAGAGGATCTGCAGGCGCTGGCGAACGCCACGATTCCGATGGCGCGGCTCGGCCGGCCCGAGGAGGTCGCCGAGGTCGTGGCCTTCCTGGCCTCGGACGCCGCCTCCTACATGACCGGCTCGATCGTGACCGTCGATGCCGGCTACACCGCCCAGTGAGGAGTAACCGATGAGAAGCGCCCGATGAGGTTTGAGGGACGGGTCGCCCTCGTCACCGGCGGCAACTCCGGCATCGGACGAGCCACGGCGCTCGCTTTCGTCGACGAGGGAGCGTCGGTGATGATCGCCGCCCGCAACGACGAGGCTTCCCAAGCCGTCGTCGACGAAATCACCTTGCGCGGGGGAACGGCCGCCCATGTCTCGTGCGACGTGACAACTCCCCCAGATTGCGAACGGGCCGTGCAGGAAACACTGCAACGGTTCGGGCGTCTCGACGTGCTGTTCAACAACTCCGGCGTCATCTTCCGGGAGAAGACGGCGCCCGACACCTCCGAAGCCGAGTGGGACACCACGATGGACGTCAACGCCAAGGGCACTTTCTTCATGTCCAAATACGCCGTGGCCGCCATGGGTCCCGGAAGTGCGATCGTCAACAACGCGTCCTATTTCGGTCTCGTGGGCGGGCGGGGCACAGCGGCCTACAGCGCCGCCAAGGGGGCCGTGGTGCTCCTCACCAAGGCGATGGCGCTCGACCACGCCGACCAGGGCATCCGGGTCAACTGTGTCTGTCCGGGATCGGTGGAGACGCCAATGCTCCACGCGGAGTTCGAGCTGATGGGCGGCGAAGCCGGGGTGCGCCACCTGTTCGAAAAAAAGCATCCGCTCCGCCGCATCGCCCAGCCCGAGGAGGTGGCAGCGGCCGTGCTCTACCTGGCCTCTGATGACGCCGCCTTCGTCACCGGCGCTGCCCTGCCGGTCGACGGTGGGCTCACGGCCGGCTGACCGTGACACTGCAACTTTCCGATCGCGACGCCGCCATGCTGGCAGGTGATCTCGGTGAGGCCCCGGCCATGGCGATGAGGCTTCTCACGCAGTACGCCGGGTTCATGGATGCTCCCCGCCTGCTCGACGTCTCCGCCGCCCACATCGACGGCTGCCTCGTGACGGGACAGTCATCGATCGATCTGGCAGAGGCGCTTCGTGACCAGGGGGGACGGGTGATGGTTCCTACCACCCTCAACGTCTCCAGCCTCGATCTCCTGCACCCGGAGCTGTACCGCGGCGACGACGAGCCAAGGGCCCGCCGCCTCATGCAGGCCTACGAAGACATGGGGTGCCGGCCCACCTGGACCTGCGCCCCCTACCAGCTCGCCGACCGCCCCGGCCTCGGCGACCAGATCGCCTGGGCCGAGTCCAACGCCATTGCGTTCGCCAACACCGTTTTGGGGGCGCGCACCAACCGCTACGGCGACTTCATCGACATCTGTTGCGCCCTCACCGGACGAGCGCCGGCGGCCGGTCTCCACCTCGACGAAAACCGGCGAGCAACGGTGGTGATATCGGTGGAAGAACTGCCGGCGTCCCTCAAGTCCGAGGATGCCTTCTATCCGGTGCTCGGGTTCGTGATAGGCACAACGGTCGGAACGCAGATTCCGGCCATCGTGGGCATCCCCGCGGCGACCGAAGACCAGCTGAAGGCGGTGTGCGCGGCCGCCGCCTCGTCGGGCACGGTGGGGCTCATGCACGTGGTGGGCGTCACACCCGAGGCACCCACACTGTCGACCGTGCTCGGTTCTGAGACATCGGCGGAAACCAGGATCGTGACGGTTGCCGACGTGGCCCACGCCCGGGATCGATTGTCGACGCGATCGGAAGCCGGTTTGTCGACGATCAGCCTCGGCACCCCTCACTATTCGGCCGACGAGCTGCGGCGTCTGCTGGAACAGCTGGACGGCCGGTCGGTCCACCCGTCGATCGACTTCTACGTCAACACGGGCCGGGACGTGCTGGTCTCGCAGCCCGGAATCGAAGCGGACCTGGCCGAGCTGGGCGTTCAGGTCGTGACCGACACCTGCACCTACGTGACGCCGGTCATGAAGCCGGTGTCCGGCGTGGCCATGACCGATTCGGCCAAGTGGGCGTATTACGCCCCCGGGAACCTGGGAGTGGACGTCGTGTTCGGCTCGTTCGACGAGTGCGTCGCATCGGGGGTGGCCGGGCGCATCGTGCGCAACCCGGATGTGTGGGGAGCACTGTGAACAGCACCGTGACGGCCCGCGTTCTGGTGGATGGCACGGCGTCCGGACCGGTCTTGGCCCTGGACGAACCTCTGAGCTTCTGGGGCGGGGTCGATCCCAACACGGGCACCATCATCGACATCCATCATCCTCAGCACGGATTGTCCATTGCCGGCCAGGTTCTGGTCATGAGCCACGGCCGGGGTTCCAGCGGGGCCAGCAGCGTGCTGTCCGAGGCGATCCGGCTCGGAAACGCTCCGGTGGCGATCGTGCTGGAGAGCTCCGATCCGCTGATTGCGCTGGGTTCGGTCGTGGCAGCCGAGCTCTACAGCAAGAGCATCCCGGTGGTGGTCGTCGATGACCTCGAGATCCTCCGACGAGCGTCGGTGCTCAGCATCAAAGGGGCGCGCGTGGAGGCCACCGGTTCCCGACAGCGATCGGCTCGGGAGTCACCGCTGAAGTAGAGAGTGGCACGAGGCAGAAGTTGGTCGAACAGGAATGGTGATGGCTCCCCTCAGCCGGGAGGACCGCGTTCGGTTTTGATGCGACCTGTGCCACCATCGCGAGTCATGGTCCACCGGCCCTCGTGCACCATCACGTGGTGGCGTCGGCACAACAGCACCAGGTTCTCCAGGTCGGTCCGTGGGTCGGTTTCGTAAAACGTGAGGTGGTGGGCGTCGCACCAACGGTGGTCACGGCTGCAGGAGGGAAATACGCAGGATCTGTCGCGGACAACCAGGGCGGTGCGCTGTGGCTCTGAGACGAAACGGGTGGATCTTCCGACATCGAGTACCTGGGACGGCCCGGCGGTGACGACCCGAGTCACGTTGGAATCACACAGGAGCCGTGACACGGTTTCGCGGGCCACCGGCCCGATGCCGACCAGCTCGGCCCGCGATCGCGGCGTCCAATCATCTCCTTGCAGCGTCGGGAGATCGACGACCACATTGACCGAGGTACGAACCCGCGAGGAGCGGCTCGTTGCCGATCCCGTGTCCGCCTCATCTACCAGATCGATCAATGCGTCCACCCGCAGCTGGGCGGCCGAGCGAGGCTTCGGGTCATCGGCCGGATCAGGTGTTGTTCGAGATTCGAGCGCCGCCTGCAGTTTCGCCCCGGCCTCGGGGTCCAGCATCCCATCGACGACCACGGCGCCGGCAAAGGTGGTCGACAGATGCAAATAGCGATTCTCGAACATGTGGCGGGCACTCGCCCGACCCAGGTGGTCGTCAGCCATTGACTGCCAGCGCTTCACGACCATCCCGAAGTCGTCTTCGCTCATTTGAGAAGCAGCCTCAACGAGGGTGCCTTCGTGGTCGCGAAACACGTCGGAGCGGCCTCTGGCCTCAGCCCGTGCCAGATGCTCCACGTGTGCCACCGAGACCGTGCCGGCTGACAAGGCATCGGATACTCCATCGTGTGTACGAACCAGGCGCGCACAGCGCACCGATCGCTTGGCGGCCGGGGTCGTGACCGGCGTGTGGTGAGCCAACCATGCCGAAGGACTCAACGACCCGTCCACCGCCCACGCCTGCCACCGATCCCAGTCACCGATCAGCCGCACATACTCGGCTTCCAATCGTTCCCGCACCGACGACATCTCGCGTAACCGATCCGATAGCGCCTGGGGCATCCACTGACGCCGATCCTCAGCTGACAACCCATCCAACGCATCTCGGATCTGCTCCAGCGGATCAGCCCCCAATGGGCCACCAATCGGATCGAGGCCACTCGAGTCAGGACCGATCGAGCCACGGGCTGTCGAGCCGCTTGCTATCGGATGTCTGCCCCTCGAACCAACGGCC
>JBFIPU010000111.1:0-7598 GCA_041609995.1 Acidimicrobiia bacterium | reverse complement strand
GAGCAGAAAGCCCAGAACCACACATCGAAGTACTCGGTTCTTTTGCCCCCTACCCCTCCTCCGCTCGCAAGCTCACTCCGGAGCGGTACCTTCCCCCAGCAAAGCCAGGGGACCATTGAAGGACAGCGAGACGAAGTCGAGCTTCCACTCCCCAATGGTCCCCCGTCGCGAGGTCTCGCAGAGACCGCCGGCAGGTATCGTTCGGTGATCAGACGCTTACCTGTTTCTGCCTGGTGGTCGGTGGTTCTCCTACTTGTGCTGGTGGCGTGCACGGATGCCGCCACCGAGGATCCGGCATCGACGGTGTCCACGTCGGTACCGTCCACGTCGGTCACATCGACCACGGCTGCTTCGACCTCCACCACCCAGCCATCCACGACTGCCACAACCGAAGCGACCACCACGACATTGGTCGAGCCGATCCCGGTCGAGGAGCTCGAGGTGGCGGCCTATCCGGTTCCGGCGGGCTCCCGACCCCACGATGTCGCCCCCGCCCCCGATGGGGGCGTGTGGTATACGGCGCAGGGCTCGGGCGAGCTGGGCTGGTTGGATCCCACCACCGGCGAGACCCGGCACATCCCACTCGGGACCGGCTCCCGACCCCACGGCGTCATCGTGGGGCCCGATGGTTCGGCGTGGGTCACCGACGGAGGATTGAACGCCATCGTGCGGGTCGACCCCGCAACCGACGCGGTCGAGACGTTCCCCTTGCCGGCCGATCGGCCCGACGCCAACCTCAACACCGCCGCCTTCGACGCAAGCGGGCAGCTTTGGTTCACCGGACAGAACGGCATCATCGGTGTGCTCGACCCCGACAGCGGAGAGATGTCGGTTTTCGACGCGCCCCGCGGGCGCGGACCCTACGGCGTCGCCGCCACGCCGCTCGGGACCATCTACTTCGCGTCGCTCGCCGGCAGTTACGTGGGGCTCATCAGCCCTGATGGCTCGGTCACTGTGCTCGATCCCCCCACCCCGTCCCAAGGCGCCCGCCGGGTGTGGTCCGATTCGAAAGGCTCGATTTGGGTGAGTGAGTGGAACTCGGGCCAGCTGAGCGTCTACGACCCGGACACGGACTCCTGGCAGACCTGGCCACTGCCAGGAGATTCGCCGTCCGCCTATGCGGTGTACGTGGACGAGACCGACATCGTGTGGGTGACCGATTTCGGCGGCAACGCCATCCACCGTTTCGACCCGGCCACCGAGACGTTCCACACCTTCCCGCTGCCGTCTACCCCCGGCAACGTTCGCCAGCTCCTGGGCCGGCCAGGTGAGGTGTGGGGCGCCGAATCGGCCGCCGATCAACTGCTGGTGATCCGCCGGCGCTCGGCGTGATCGAGGTCCCTTAGAGCTGTCCGGCGCCCGGGTCCTTGCGGTGGGGAATCCCCGGCGCCAGCTCTTCGATGGTCCTCGTTTCCGGATCGCCCGTGTCCGGATCGACGGCGATGATCTCCATGTCCGGGCCGCCGAATTCGACGGCGACCTGGAGGCACGACCCGCACGGATAGGTCCGCCGCCCGGCGGTGTCGGGGGCAGCAACCGCCAGCGCGATCGGCTTGCCCGACCGCTGGGCAATCGCAGAGAAGAGGGCCACCCGCTCGGCGCACATGGCCAGCCCGAAGACCAGGTTCTCGACCAGCACGCCGACATGGATCGTTCCGACCTCGGTGAGAACGGCGGCGCCGGTTTCGAATCCCGAATACGGCACGTACGACTTGGGACGGGCGGCCAGCGCCGCCTCGGCCAGCCCCGATACCTGGTCAGACGTGATACTCACGCCACGACTCTATGGGATTGCAGCCACGGTCGCACCCAACGCCACCAGCCTCAACCGAGCGCCTGGGCGAGCATCACCAGCACCAGCCCACCCCGGGCCGACCACAGCACCGTGCGGAACCAGTTTGATCGAACCAGGCGCCGCTGGAGCTCGGGTTCATAGCCCACCGTCAGCCGGCTATGGATCGGGGCCTGCCAGGCGGCGGTGCTGATCCACAACGCAAGCACCAGCACGCCGCCCAACACGGCCAGCCCGCCGCTCACGCCCGGAGGAACATCGAGCACGAGCCAGGCGGCCGTGATGGCCTCAGCCGGCATGAACATCGCCACGGTCCAGGAGGTCCGGCGGGTGTGCTGAACCTCATAATCGACGAACTCGGCGTTTCCGACTTGCGCAAACAGGGGGTAGTGCACGAGCTGCACAAACCAGATGAGGCCCACCATGGAAAAGGTGGCTACGGCGTGGATCAGCAGGACAGCATTCATGTCGGTCGGCCGGTCACAGCTCCTCGTCCCAGGTCGTAGCCACACCCTCGATGCGTGAAATCCAAGCTGGAGGTCCCAGCAGTGTGCAGCCTATCGTCGCCGTATGGCGACTTCCCGACCCGGGACAGCCTTCTTTCGGGAAGCTCTCGGCAGTCGCGAGGACCATGCCCTCCCCCGGCGACCATCGGAAGTGCCCAGCGCCTCTAGGCGGATCGGACCAGGAAAGGCACGCTGGTTGCGCATCGATGAGGAGTGGCAATGCGACGACCCGGATGCAGGATCATTCCCTGCTCGCCAACGCTTCGTCGTCAAGGCCTGAGGACAGTTTCGACACGGCACGGGCGGACATGATGAGTGACGTGACCGATATTGGACGCCGCTTGAGCGATTTCGTCGGCGGCCGTCCAATTGTGCTCGTCGGCGACTCCCTGGAATCGTTGGCTGTCGAGGCAAAGCCATTCTTGGCTGCCAATGCAAGCCAGGTTCTGCTGGTGGCCGACGGGATTGGATTGAGCGATCCACCGGGTGACGACCGACTGCACTGGCGTTTGCAGAACGTCTGCGACACGCGGCCGGGTGTGGGTCGAAGGCGGTCTGCCCAGCAGCTCGGGAATCTGGATCCAAGCATTATCGCCTGGCTCGACGCTCGGGACCCGCATCGTGAAGGAATGGTGTTCAACTTCAACGGACGCTTCCATGGCCCGCAGGTCGGCGGGCGCCACGTCGTGGGAGCTCCACGACCGGAATGGGTTGCACTGGAAGACAAGACCCACGTCGGATCGCTGTGGCGGGAAGCCGACATCCGAGCGCTGTCGGCCCGGATTGTGCGGGTTGAACTCGACCGGCTGCTCGATACATCGGCAAAGCTCGATCGAGGTCGGGGCGTCGTGTGGGCGGGCGACGCTCGCGATGGTGTACACGCAGGGCTCGAACTGACGTGGTGGATCCGAGACGCGCTTGACGCGGAAATAGCGTTTGAGGCAGCCTCGGCCCGGTGCGACCGCGTACGGGTGTCGTCCTTTGTCGAAGGAGTGCCCTGCAGTATCCACGGCATTGTCACAAACGATGGCGTCGGTGCAATGCGTCCCACGGAGGCATTCATCCTGCGCACGAAAGACCCGGGAGGAATGATCTCGGTCGGAGCTGGCACCGGGTGGGAAGCGCCCGAAGCTGATCGCCAGGCGATGAGAGCTTCCGTCAAACGAGTGGGAGCGGCACTTCGAGATATGGTCGATTATCGAGGATCGTTCTCGCTCGACGGAGTGCTCGGCAGAGACGGATTCGTTGCGAGCGAGATCAATCCCAGGCTGGGGCGAGCCTTCCGAATGATCGGCGAGTTGTCGCCGGAGCTGGGACTGGTTGCCCACGCCCAACTCCTCGCCGACGGTTGGGAGCTGGGCCTGACCGCCGACGAAGTGGACAATCTCGTTGTCGAGATTGCCGATAGCACACCGATAGAGCAAGCTCAGCTGCACCTTCCATATGCTCCACTGCGGCAACGGGTTGGACTGGCTTGGGGCGATGGGGAATACCACAAGGCCAAGAATCCGAGCCCGGCGATTGCCCATCTCGAATGCGGGCCTGCCTACTTCTACTATCCCGGCCTCGTGAGGCTCACGGTTGAACCAGCCGACATGCGGCCCGGAGAATTCGGAGCAGCACGAGTGGCAAGTGCATTCAGCAAGGCAGGAGAGCTCCTGTCGCTACCTCTCGGTCATTTCGATCCTGCGCAGCCCGTTCGCCAGGCGGTGTAGAAGCGACTCCGATCACCAGGCGACGGTGCTGAGCCACAACGCCGGCACCAGCGCGCCGCCCGCCACCTAGAGCCCGTTGCTCACGCCCGCAGGAACATCGATCACGAGCCATGCTGCAGTGATGGCCTCGGCCGGCATGAACATTGCGACGGTCCAGGCGGTGCGGCGGGTGTGCTGGCTCTCGTAGTCGACGAACTCGTCAGCCCCAACCTGGGCAAACAGCGCGTAGTGCACGATCTGCACAAACCGATGAGGCCGACCATGAAAAACGTGACTGCAGCGTGAAAGAGGAGAACGACGTACATCTCGGCTGGGGTTTGCGTCAGCCCGTAGCCGTCGTCGACGGGTTTCTCGGGTCAACCTCGATACAGGCTGGAGCCTCGGTGTTTCGGCGAGGCCTCCTCCGTCCGGGTCAATCAATTCTCACCCGATGGAAGATCGGGACACGAGGGGCGATAGGGGCGATCGCCGACGTACGTATCCCACTCCTCGAGAGTCATGTTCCTCATGGCCCGTTGACAAGCGGCTTCGACGAGGTCCTCGATGTCGGCATACCATTGGCGGGCGGTTGCGTCACCGCTGGCGGTCAATATTCGGCTCTCGTCCTGATTCCAAACGCCCTCGAGAACGGCTTCCTTGTGGCCGTCGAGTACAGCGATGATCTCGCCCGAGTCTGCATCCCACATGCGGGTCGTGTCGTCTCCGGCGGTTGTCAGAATCCGGGTTTCCTCGGCGTTCCAAACCACTTGCACTATGGCTTGTTCATGCCCTATCAACGTCAGGAGCTCGTCGCCGGTTTGGGCGTCCCATACCCGCGCAGTGTGATCGTCGCCGCCGGTGGCGACCCGGCTACCGTCCCGGTTCCAGGTGCCGGCCAGGACGCCCTCGGTATGGCCGACCATGGTCACGAGATCGTCTCCGCTCTCTGCATCCCAGATCTTGGCCGTCCGGTCAGAGCTGACCGTGAGGATCCGGCTCTCATCATGATTCCATGCTGCTTGAAACAGCCTCCCCGAGTGACCAAACAGGGCTTCGATCTCACTACCCGAATTGGCATCCCAGATTCTGGCGACTCCGTCGTCACCCGAGGTGAGAATCAGCCTTTCGTCTCCGTTCCACATGGCAGTCCAGACGGTTCCGACGTGACCGATGAGCGCCAACCTTTCAGCACCCGTTTCGGCGTCCCATACCCTCGCCGTGCCGTCGGCACCAGCCGACAGGATCAGCGTTTCGTCGTTGTTCCATTGCGCTTGTCGCACGAAGCCCTCGTGCCCTCTCATCGCCAGGATTTCGGCACCGTCGCCGGCGTCCCACAGGCGGATGGTGCCGGAATCGTCGGCCGACATGACCAAGGTTTCGTCGTCATTCCACTCGGCAAAGATGACCCGGCCCTCGTGTCCGGACAGCTGCATCATCTCGTTGCCCGTCGCAGCCTCCCAGACCCGGACCGTGCCATCCGAACTGGAGGTGAGCAGGCGACTCCGGTCAGCTGATTGGGAGATGGTGGTCACCGGGCCCTCATGCCCCAGCATTATGGGAAGCTCTGCCGGGAGGCCGAACGCCCAAATGCGGGCAACTGCATCGTCGCCCGCCGTCACGATCAGATTTTCGGCCGGGTTCCAAGAAGCGCTGCGGACAGGACCCTCGTGCCCGGCAAGCACATACAACTCACGGCCGTTGTCGGCGTTCCAGATGCGGGCGGTGCCATCGCGACCGGTCGTCATCACGGTCGAGTCGTCGCCGGCCCACCGCCCTGACAGCACGGTGTCGGGCTGGCCGGCTAGGGACAGCACTCGGGTTCCGGTGCCGGCGTCCCAGATCTCGGCAACACCCAAACGACATTCACCAAACGTCACCTCGCCGCACCCGCCGGTGAGGATTCTGGCGCCGTCGTTGCTCCACGTGGCAAAGAGGAAGGGGCGATCGCCCTGCGATGTGATGTCGAGGAGAGGGCTCCCGTCGCCCCCGTCCCACGTCCGGAGCGTACCGTCGCCGCCGGCGGTGAGGATTTTGGCTCCCGTCGGATCCCACGTTGCTGACAAGATCGACCCGGAATGACCTGTGAGCGCAGCAAGCCGGATGCCATCGTTGGCGTCCCAGATGAAGGCGTCACCCTCCGCACCTCCGGTCATGATGAGCGAGCCGTCTGGACTGAACAACGCTTGAAACGTGCCCCCGGGATGATCCGCCAGAACAAACCGCTGTGCACCGGTTTCGGCGTCCCACACCCGGGCGGTGCCATCTCCTCCAGCCGTCAGAATGGAGCGATTGTCCGCGCTCCAGGTCGCCTGGACGACCCAATCGTTGTGACCAACGACTGTTAGCAGCTCTTCACCCGAGCGCGCGTCCCAGATGCGGGCCGAGCCGTCGTCGGAAGCGGTCAAAACCCGGTCGCCATCGCTGCTCCAGGTTCCCTGGTTCACCCAGTCGCTGTGGCCGACCAACTCGACCTGATTGGATCCCGTCGACGTGTCCCAAATGACAGCCCGGCCGTCCTGGCCGACCGTCAGCAGCCGATCACCATCCGGGCTCCACGAAGCACCCTGTACCCGATCGGTGTGGGCAGCCAGGAGGCCCACGGTTTGCACCGGGCTGTCAAACGCTTGGCGCAACGCCCGATAGGCATCCACATGCTCGGCCCGCCGGCCCGCCTCGATCGCGAGCAGCCACGCGAGGTCTTCGCTGGTGCCGAGCTGGTTGGCCGACTGCGCCGCGAGCTGTCTGGCGAGCGAGAGCTCCGAAGAGGCCGGCAGTTCGTTCCTGCCGAGATCGAGCCAGGCAGCGAGACCGATACCGAGCGCAAAGGCCGCCAGCGCCACCAGCCACGGCCACCAGGCACGTCGGCCCGCCATGGAATCGGGTCCCGGATCCGTCTCGGTCAAAACCACGTTCTTTGTTCTTGCCGTCATCTTTCGAGCAACCTACCCACCACCCGTGCTAGTAAGGCGAGATCCGTAACCGTACGAGACCGCCCTGACGGGCGGCCTATGAGGCGACGTGCTCCGAAACGGATCGGTCGCCGGAACCACAATTGGTGGCATATCCGCCACACCATGGGTATAGTCACTCAGTGTAGGCAAGTAGCCCACAAACGGTTCGGGGAAGGACTCGGTTTTGAAAAGATCGCTCGCAAAACGATGGCGGCTGCTCGTCGCAATGGTTGTCATGCTCTCGATGTTCGCAGCAGCCGGTGCGTTCGGTAAGGCTCACGTCCCGGTGGGCGAAATCCAGGTGGCCCATCGCGGCGTCGTGAAACAACTGCCGGCCCAGGCGCTCGACGGGCACCTGCGCCACGGCGACGTCCAACTCCCCGCCTGCGACTTCAACAACGTTTTCCTGGAAGGCGACGTCGTGGGAGACGTTGTACTCAATCCTCGCGATTCAGCTGAGGGCATTACTCCCGCCTGTCCTGACGGTACGTTCTAGAAGCGGCTGGTAACCGGCAGCGATGCCGGTTGCACACCAGCTTCGGTAATCTGACCTCCCTGGTCTTCGGACCGGGGAGGTTTTCTTTCTCCGCTCACTCCGCTTTTTCCGAAGGCACCCAATACGCGCGAGGTTGTTGTAGATGGATGGACCGACGAG
>JBFIPU010000110.1:0-7820 GCA_041609995.1 Acidimicrobiia bacterium | reverse complement strand
GGGTCGGCGGCTGAAGGACCTGTACCGGTTGAAGGCGTGGCGACATCTGCACTCTGCCCCGTCCCGTGTCCGGTTCCCGAACGGTGAGACCCTGGCCGAGACGCAAGCTCGCGCCATAGCGGGCACCGAACGCCTGGTGGCGCGCCACCGGGCAAAGGACCAGATCGTCGTGGTCTCGCACGCCGACGTCATCAAGTCGGTGGTCCTCCACTACCTCGGGGCTCCTTTGGACCTGCTACAGCGGCTCGCCATCTCTGCCGGCTCGACCAGCGTGGTCGACCTACCCACCGCCGGCCCTCCGACGGTCCTCGCTGTCAACCTGCGCGCAGGCGTGGCGGAGTGGCTGCCATGAACCTCGGCCCGATCGACGGTTTCGCGGCGGGGGCCATCGGGGAACCCGGCCAACGCACCTTTCTCATCCGCCTCACGTTGGACGACGCCTCCTACTGGGTACTGCTGGAAAAGGGGCAGGTCCAGAGCATGGCCGAGCGGTGCCTCGATCTCCTTCGAACCAATTACCCCCTTCCGCCCGCCATGGATGCACATGATCTGGGTGTACCCGACGAGGTGCTGTTCCGGATCGGCCAGATTGCGGTGGGCTACGGAGACGGCACGTACACGTTCCTGTTGGCTCCCACCGATCCCGAAACCGCATCGATCGAGTTCACTGCCACTCCCGCCCAGGTTCTCACCATGTCGAATCAGGCGCTGGAGTCGGTCGGGCGCGGGCGCAAGCCATGCCCCCGGTGCGGCCTGCCGATGGACGGCGAGTCTTGCGTCGCCTGCCCGAAGGAGAACGGCCACCGCCGGCGATGACACCCTGGCCTCCGGAGATCGCCACCGTGGAAGGCCGCTTCGTCGACGCATCCAACGCCACCCTGTTGGCGCGAAGCACCGATGGCCAACCCCTGATCTACAAGCCCGAGGCGGGACAGCGGCCTCTGCACGACTTCGACGTGGCAACGCTCCCGCGCCGCGAGTACCTCGCGTTTCGGGTGAGCGTCGAGCTGGGACTCGAGTGCGTCCCCCGCACGGCCCTGATCGAGGGGCCGGCCGGAGCCGGGTCGGTGCAGTCCGTCATCGCCCACCAGACCGATGTTCCGGCGCTCGTCGACATGATCAACGCAGCAGACGACCGGCTTTGGCCGTTGGCGCTGCTCGATGTGATCATCAACAACGCCGACCGCAAAGTGGGCCACATCTTCGTGGTCGACGATCACCTGTGGGGCATCGATCACGGCCTGACGTTCCACCCGCAGGAAAAGCTGCGAACGGTGCTTTGGAGCTTCGCCGGCCAGCCCATCCCGGCCCATCTCCGAGACCGCGTGTCGACGCTCTCGAGCGCCGATGCCCTGTTTGGTGAAGTCGAGTCGCTTCTCGGAGCCTCAGAGGCAGACGGTTTGGCGCGCCGCATCAACGAGGTGCTTGCGACCGGTATCCACCCCTACCCACCCGTCGACCGACCGGCCATGCCCTGGCCCCACTTCTGAGACAGCCTCGCGAAAGACGGTCCGGGGGGATCGTTCGCGGACGCCCGGATGCTGATTGAGGCCACGAGGGGATCGGCGGCACCGAACCCGTCAGCAGACGGCGGCGGCACTTGCGCGGCGGCTGTCCGCTACTGCTTCCAGCGTTCCATCTGGGTGCCGAAAAGCGGCCTGCACTCCCCCGAAGTACATGTTGAGGCTGTCGAACGACCTGCTCGGATATCCGGCCGGTGGTTCGACTCCCGGTTCATGCACGAAGGTCGGATCGGTCCCGTCGGCGTCGATGTGGAACCGGGGGGCCTCCACCGCCTCTGGAAGTGACTGCCCCCAGGCAGTGAGTCGGCCCAGCACCTGCATGAGGGCGGTCGTGATCCGCGAGGCGCCCGGCGAACCAATCGCCAGCACCTCACCTCCTGGCCCTCGGGCGACAGTCGGCGCCATGTTCGACAGCAGGCGCTTGCCCGGCTCGACTGAAAACAAGCCGCGGGGCGACAACTCGACCTCTCCCACACAGTTGTTCACCCACATGTCCGTCCCGGGAACCATCACGCCCGAGCCGTACCCACCCGAAGCCGTGATCGACAACGCCAGGCCGTCGCTGCCCACTGCTGAGAGCTGAATGGTGCTGGGAGAGCCCGTCAGTGCCTCGAGTCCGGTGGCGGATCGGTCGAGGAACTCGGCCACCTCGGACTCGAGGTCGATGGCGGGCATCGTGTTCCGGTAACCGAGGACGGCGGCCTGGATATCGGCCATCTCGCTCACCGAGCCCCAGGCCGAGTTGGTTTCGGCGATGCGGACCATGGCGGCCATGGCGGCTCCCCCCACCGCCGGGGCCGGATTGGTGTCGATCTTCCAATCTCCCACCCCCACATGAATGGGCTCGCGATCGATGGCGCGGTACTCGGCCAGATCACGATCGGTGATGAGCCCTGCCGCCGATTCCATCTCGGACAAGATCGCCTGCGCCGTCTCTCCGGTATAGAAATCGGCCGCTCCCACGTCCCCGATCCGCTCGAGGGTCGTGGCGAGTTGCGGGTGTCTCATTCGCGTCCGGACCGCACCCGTCGAATCATGCATCGCCTGATAGCTCTCCTCCTGCCATCCGTAGATGTCCAGATGCGAATACTGGAAGTAATAGGCGGAGGCGGCCGGGACCTCATAACCATCTGCCGCCGCAGCAATGGCGCCGTCGAAGAGGCGCCGCCACGGCACGGAGCCGAAGCGCTCCCAGGCCGACTCGATGGCGGCGAAGATCCCGGGAACGGCTACCGAACCGTGGCCGACGACCGTCGTGATCCCTCCACCGTATTCCATCGATGCCACCCGGGTGGTGTATCCGCGGGCCGGATCACGCCCGAGCCCGGGCATGGCACAGTACCCGTCGATGGTCACGGGGTCGCCGTCGACCGGCTCGATCGTGATGAAGCCGCCGGCGCCGGGAGACACCACCCCCGGATTGACGACCAGGTCGACGAGCAGCGCCGCCAGCGCCGCGTCGACGGCGTTGCCGCCGTCTGAAGCGACCGATACGGCAGCCGCAACCGACGCCTCGGTGGGGGCCGCGATGGCCAGAGAGCTCATGAAACCGCCAGGCTAGCCGGGCTCGGCCGCCGGCTCGATATGGACGTCGCTGGCAACGACCTCGATCCGACTGCGCGGAGCGGCGGTCTCCGCCTCGGACGGCCAGAAACGCCGCTGGATCGTTCCGATCACACAGATCCGATCGGCGGTTGTGCCCGCGCTCCGAATCAACGCCTCGGGTGGATTCCACACAGTGATGGGTATCACGTCGAGGCGATATCGTCCGCTCACCTGCCTGATGGTGGCCAGATACCTGATCGACGTGGCTCCTGATTCGAACCGACGAACGTCGGGGGCGGTCACCACCCGACCTCGCAACAGGACGAGGTTGACATCGTCGCGTCCCGGAGGGCACGTGTGCAATCCTGACTGGTCGTGCCGCCGCTGATCGTCCTCCGGATGGTCGGTGCGCTCCATGCACCCTCCTTTCCGGTTTGGCCCCCAAGGTAAGCCGGCCGTGTGACACGCCCTAGATCGGCGGCAACCCCGCAGTCGGCAGCCATCCATGGGCATCGGGATAGTCGATCATCGCGTCAGCCGGTTTCTGCTCGTTCTCGTTGGACAGATAGAAGCGGCTTTCCGATGGCCGGAAGATCCCAACGGTCTGGCGGCCATCTGCGTCGTAATCACCGGCGATGATCTCGTCGCTCGGTATCCCGTAGAAGAATGACTTGTCGGCATAACCACTCGAGAGAGAATCGCGAAAGTACACGAACCCCGTCGACTGCCGGTACAGACCGACACCGGTGATGCCGTCTCCATCGAAGTCGCCCGCAAACGGGCGGTCTCCGTTGTCGCCGAAGAAGAACGAATAATCCGCCACCCCGGTGCCCAGCTCGTTGCGCACATACACCTCACCGGCCCGATAGATGGCAAGGGTGTCGCAGCCGTCGCCGTCCCAGTCGCCCACGATCGGCACATCCCCCGCGAGTCCGTAAAAGAACTCGAGGTCGGCGACCCCGGTCTCCGCCCGGTTGGTCACATAGACGAAGCCGTTGGAGGGACGGAACATCCCGGGCGTATCGAAACCGTCACAATCCCAATCACCCAGCAGCGGCACATCTCCCGGATTGCCGTAGTAGAAGTACCGCGTCTCACCGTAGACATCGAGCATCCGCCACTTGCCGGTGGCGGGATCGAAGAGAGCCGGAAGCTCTTCGGGGGTGACCACCCCGGCGCGGACAGCCACCGTTCTCTGGCCGAAGCCGACACCGATCGTCAGCTCGGATGCGATGACCTCCACTTCGCCGGACGCCACCGCGATTGTCACTGCGGCGGTCTGGCCGGGTCCGATGAGCGATGGAATCGACAGCACCTGAACCCGCGGGTCATTGCTGGTGGCTCCGGTGATGCGGACAGGACGCTGATATGGCGCACCGACCGCCGACAGCTCGACGTCGAACTCTCGCACGGTTCCGGCGATGACGCGCCCGACTTCGCCGGCGTCGTCGGCGATCTCGAGCGTGGCAATCGGCGCCAGCGTGGCCGAAGCCGTGATCGGAATGGCATAGCTGTTGCCGTTGACGAGCAAGTTCAGCTGTCCGTTGACTGCGCCCGAAACCGTCGGCGAGAAGTTCACCGGAATCTCGGCAGCGGTGCCGACCTGAATCACCTCGGGAAACGCCCCGAGAGCCAGACCGGCCCCGCTGATGGTGGCGGACTCCACCACGGCCGGGATCGAGCCGGCGGGGCCGCCGGCCGCGATCGTGACGGTGGCACTGGTGGTCTGGTTGACGAACGTGGGCGGCATCGTCAACGACTGTGGTGCCACGCTCACGTCGGTCTGGTCGAGGGCGTAGACGGCAGTGAGCGTCATGTCGCCAGGCACCGTCACGTCCTGGGTGCGGGGACCGCCGTTGGACCAGGAGACGAAGCCATACGACTCGCCGTCGTGGGTCTGGCGGGCCGGAGCCGAGATGTTCACCCGGCTGTTGGCGATCACCTGCTGCGATGCCGGAGTGGGAACCGTGGCCGGCGTCAGCAGGATGTCGAGACCGGGCGGTTGGGTGACAACCGTCAGTGTCGCCGGGATCGGCTGGATCTCACGCGATACGGTCGTCGAGCCGCCCTGGCCGTCGCTCACCGTCAAGACTGCCTCCAGGTATGAGGGAAACGGATGCGATGAACCCTGCACCGAATGCGTCCGCCCTTGATATGTTCCCTCGAAGTGCTGATGGCAGTCCGTGCCGGCACAATGATGCAACAACAGGTCCCAGCGGTAATTGGCGTCATTGAGAACCGTTCCATCGGGATCAACGGCGGTGGCGTCCAACAGGATCACGTCTCCGGCGGCGAAGGTCGCACCCGGAGCAGGAGACCGCATGGTGACGACCGGCGGGCTGTTGTCGACCGACACCTGGACGCTGGCGGTGTCGGTGAACCCTGAACCGTCGGTCACTCGCACCGTGATCGTATGGGTCCCCTGGCCGAAGGTCTCGCTGAACGTGGCCGTGCCCGGCTCGAACAACCCATCGTCGTCGGTGTCCCACGCCCAGGTGAGGTTGTTACCGGTGCTTGCCGTGGCGTCGAAGCTCACCTCCAGCGGCGCAGTGCCCGACGTGGGTGAGGCCGTCAGCGACGCCGTGGGCCCCGAACCGGCGATGTCGAGGCGGCTCACGGAGCCGAATGCGATGTCGACCAGATAGATCCGACCGTCCGGTGCCCTGGTGATGTCGGTGGTGTAACGCCCGGTGGCGATCGTCTCGATGTGACCGGGGTCAGGTTGACCGTTGCCTCCGGCTTCGATCAGCCAGACGCATCCGACGCCATAGTCGGCCGCCACCATCGCCCCATCGAGTTCGGCCGGATACGGTGCGCCATCGATGAACTCCAAGCCGGAGATCGCCGAGTCTTTCGCCTGGCATTGAGCGCCACCCGGCTGCGCCTCGTGGAAATAGCTGTAATAAGGTTGCGTGACCTGGCCGGGCTGGCTGTAGAGCGAGTTACAGATGGCCAGATTCTGGGCCTTGTACACGCCCTGGTCATAGGGTCCCTCGTAACACGGCCATCCGAAGTTGCGCACGGCCCCGTCCGGATTGTCGTGGCGGTTCAACTCTTCGGCAAAACCCCAGCCGACATCACCGATCCACAAGTCGCCGGTGTCCGGGTGGAAGGTCATCCGGTACGGGTTCCGCAGGCCGTAGGCGATGATGGCGTCATCTGTGGCGGACCCGCCCACGAGGGGGTTGTCCGGCATCGGTAGACCGGTGTTCGGATCGAGCCGGACGATGGCACCGGACCAGGTGATCGGGTCTCCCGTCGGATTGAAGTTGGTTTCGAGGTCCTGGGCCCGTAGCGCTCCACCTTCCCGGAAGGGGTCTCCACACGGGTTGGAGCCGATCTGCCCGTAGTCGGGATTCACCGGGCTCGCCCCTTCACCGGATGACGCGTAGAGGGCGCCATCGGGTCCGAACACCAGGTCGTCGATGGCATGCGATGGGTACTGGAGACACCAGGCGTCCTCCACGAGCACTTGCTGGCCGGTCACCTGGTTGGAAGAGCTGACTTGAACCTTGAGGATCTCACCGGTGGCCGGGCAGCCCTCGACATCGGGATCCGGGCAGTTGCCGTCACCGTACGTGGGGGCGGTGCCGCCGGGCGGGGCGTCATAGGTGTAGCTCAGATACACGCTGTTGTTGGACGGAAAGTCAGGGTGGAGCGCCAGACCGAGCAGACCCCGATCGAGGATGCTGTGGACCTTCGACTTGATGTCCAGGACGGTCTGGGCCGGTTGACCGGGACCGGCGGCGACTTTGAGCAAGCCGTCCTTCTCGAGCACGAAGATGCGCCCATCGGGGGAAATCTCTACCGCAGTCGGTTGGTTGAGACCGGTGACCACCGGCGTGAGCGAAACCGACAGGTCATCGCCCGGCTCGTGGGCCGACGCCGAAAAGGCGCCCATGGCCAGCAGCCCGGCAATCAGGACGAACGCCGCCAGGGACATTTGGTTTGTGCGCCCGCGACGGCGTCGTCGCAAGTGTGAATCCACCCGTGGTTATCCCTTCCCAACCCAAACAAGCATTGAAACCCATGGCGGTCAGCGCGACCGCCACCGATCAGATTAGCCAGATGGCGTCAGCTTTCAGCCGTTGCCGCGATCTCTTCTTCGAGCATGCCGAGACCGGGGAACGCGGTGTCGTGTTTGCGGATCCGCCGGGAAATTTTGGCCGCTGTCTCGGAATCACCGGCGGCAGCAGCAGCCCGGGCCGCCACGTACCACTGTCGGAGGGCCGCTTCCGACGGGGAATCGGTCATCTTGCCCGGCTTGGCAATCGACCACGCCTCCCGCGGCCGTCCGTGGTCGAGCAGGTAGGAGGCGTAGACCACCTTGGCCTCGGAGCGAGCGGCGGCGTCCATCTCGGCACCCCGGACCAGCGCGAATGTCTTCTCGACGTCGGCGTCCCGGCCCAGTGCCCGCAGGACATCCATCTCGATCGCAAGATGGGTCCCCTCCCCCGTTCGGCGTCTGAAAGCGCGAAGCTCGCGGAGCGCCTCCTCCCAGTGCTCGGTTCGATAGGCGGCGAGGCCGACGGTCTCCATGACCGTCGGTGACTGGGGGGCATGCCGTTTGGCGTTGCGCGCCTCGGAGAGAGCCTGGGAGTGCCGGGCGGCTGCCATGTGAGCAGCGGCCTTGGTCAGCGCCATGATGGCGGCATCCCCGGCGCCGCGCTTGGCCGTTCGCCGCAGTTCCTCTTTCACCCACTTGGGAAGCTCGTGGCCCTTGAAGACGAATTCACCGCGGGGCTCCCGCCC
>JBFIPU010000109.1:0-7894 GCA_041609995.1 Acidimicrobiia bacterium | reverse complement strand
GGTGGGCTTGCCGGGGTGGGCGAGCATGGTCGACAACGGTGACGGAACAGCCACCATCTCCGGTACCCCTGGTTTCAGCGATGCGGGTGTGTCCACGGTTGACGTGACGGCTGACGATGGCACCGACACCACAACCACCACCTTCGAACTCACTGTGGTCGACGCCAACCAGGCACCGATCACGTTTGACGACTCGGCCTCGGTCGGCGAAGACCAGGCAGTCCTGATCGATCCCCTCGCCAACGACTCTGATCCCGACGGCGATCCCCTGACCCTCGCATCACACGCCACGACCTCCGCGCTCGGTGGCACCGTGGTCGCGGAAGGAAACCGGCTTCGGTATCTGCCCGCCACTGATTTCGTCGGTACCGACTCGTTTACCTATGAAGCGACTGACGGCATCACCACGACCCAGGGCTTCATCAGCGTGGTGGTTACGGCCGTCGATGACCCCCCGATCGTTGTCCCCATCGACGATGCCGACGTGTTGCCCGGCCAGGAGCTCATATTCCTCGTCAACACTTCTGACCCCGATACCGCCTCCGGCCAACTCATCTACACCCTGGATGCAAATGCACCCACCGGTGCCGTCATCGACTCCCAGGGCCTCTTCTCGTGGATCGCCCCCGATTCCGGTTCCTTTGGGTTCACGGTCTCGGTGACAGATGGAACGAGCGTCGTTTCCGAATCGTGGAACGTCCACGTGGTTGCGCCGTTTGCTGCCCTGCCTCCCAGCCCGTCGGACCAACGCCTTCTGCTGACACCCGTAGCCGATCGTGAGGTCGACGAACTGACAGAGGTGGAAGTGATCCTGGAGACGACCGGCCCCGATCAGCCGAACGCAGAGATCCAGTATTTCCTCGTTGCCGGTCCGCAAGGTGCCATCGTGGAAGGGGGCATCTTCCGGTGGACGCCCGACGAAGAACAGGGGCCGGGCGTGTTCGAGGTGACGGTTGCGGCCATAACGGCAGACCAGGCCGAGGTAGAAACGACGTTCCAGGTAGTGGTCAACGAGGTGAACTCACCACACACGCTCCGGACAGGAGGTGACCGGGCCGTGGAGGTCGAGGGGCAGATCGTCATCAGGTTCGTTGCCGAGGACAGCGATGCTCCGGCCAACGAGTTCCGTTTCTCACTGGTCGGAACGGGATACCCGGAGGGAGTGTCGCTCGATCCGCTGAGCGGCATTTTGACCTGGAGCCCCGGCTCCTCAACCAACGCCGGCAAGTACGACTTCACGGTCCGTGCCACCGATGGGGACGGGGTCTCGGTGACCGAAACAGTGACGATCCGGGTCCTCGGCTCCGGCGCCATTTCGCAGCGTGCCGCTCTGCTGGCGGCGGTTCAACTTGCAGCCGGCGACCCCGACTCGGTGCAAGAGCCCGAGGATTCGCAGCCGATCAGGCGGACGCTCGTGGTTCTCGGGAAGGCGACTTCCTACGTCACCGAGATGCTGAGATTCCCGATGCTGCTGATAGCGGCAGCGATTCTCCTCCTGGCCACGGTGGGTCGGATCGGCCTCGGGACCGGAGCCCAGTCGAGAGTCGAATCAGGGGTTGTCGAGTGGTTCGATCTAGACCGCGGCTACGGCTACATTCGCCCAGATTCGGGCGAGAAGCCAGTCTTTGTCCACACCAACGTGATCGGTCGCCGCCAGCGGGCATGGTTCCAATCGGGGACCAGGGTCAGATTCCGTTGTGTCAGCGGGAACAATCGCGTGTTTGCGCGCTGGGTGCGAAAGATCTCGGCATGAGCGCGGGACCCACGATCGTGGTGATCGAGGACGATTCCTCCATCCGGCGCATGACGGAACTGTGGCTCACCACCAAGGGCATGGATGTCACCACCTTTGCCGAAGGCGAGAGCGCAATCGAACACATCCGACAATCCATTCCCGGTGCGGTGATACTCGACCTGGCGCTACCGGGGCTCGACGGCTATGACATCTTGAAGATTCTCCGGGCAGACCCTCGTACCAGAGACATTCCGGTCATCGTGGTCACGGCCCACGCCGATGTGGAGTCGGAGGTGCAGGTCAAAACGCTGGGAGCCGATGAGTTCGTGAGGAAGCCCTTCAAACCCCAGAGTCTCATTGCGGTGATCGAACGGGTGATGCGACCTGCTGCCTGAGTGGCCTCGCCGATCGAGTCGCAGTCACGTCCAGATCAAGAGCACGCCTTGATCGGTGCCGGCGATCAGGGCAGCCGAGCCGTCAGAGAGCTTTAACACCTCGAGATTGGTAGACAGCCGGCCTCCCAGCTCCACGGTTGTCAGCACCGTTGCCTGTTCGCCGGCTCGACCCAGCGCGACCAATGACTCCTGGTCCTGGGTCGGAACGAGCGTCTCGGGTCTGCCATCGCCGGTGGTGTCGACCACGACACCCTGATCCACGTTGCGGCTTCCGATCCGGTGGGTGCTGTATTCCGATGCCGTGGCAACGAGGGCGAAGTCACCTTCGATGAGCCGGTGCCAGCGAACAATGCCTCCGATGTGTGGGGTGCGGACCTCGATGATCTCGGTTTCGCCTGCAGGGCCGGTGGGAGCGACCGCCAACTGGTTCAGCCAGCGGTTGCCACGGCCGATCGGCGGAGATGAACCGACGAGGCTCCCGTCCGGCTCGTACACCGTGAGCCGGGCGCCTCCGCCGGAGTCGGAAGCGGTCACCAACAACTCATCGAGCCCGTCATCGTCGACATCCGCCCACATGGGGGCAACCGCCTCGAACACGGTTCCGGCCGGAGCCGGGATGGTCACCGGCCGCTCTTCGCCGATGACCGTCACGCTGGCCGCCTCCACCGCATCGCCCAGCACCCCGTGTCGGTACTCGGTGGTGGGTTCGCTCAAAATGGCGAGCTCACCCCGGCTGCTCTGAACGATTCGGCTGTCTGCCAGCAGAGTGACGTTGGGAGTGTCGAGGCCAATCAGGTCTCCTTCTGGTGTGAGCCAAATCTCCTGTCCGGCTCGTACGGCCGGTGCCGTCAGTGGTGAGGCGCCGTCGGGTCGTTCCAGCAAGCGAACCTGACCCCGGTCGGCCACCAACACCGGTGGAGTGTTGCGGTCCCAAGGTTGGGTTGACATGCCGATGGTTCTCGTACCCTCCGACCGCACCATGAAGAGAGAGTGGTTCTCGGTGACCAGGGCGATCACGAGCCCAGAGGAGTCCTCCACCGCCGCCACCCACACCGGTATCGAGTTCGTTTCGAGCCGGATGGGGGGCCGCGTGAGATCAACCGTGCCCGGCACGTAACGATTCCCCGACGGGAAACCGGAAACTCTGGCGGCCTCTGACAACGGCTCGAGAAGGGGAGAGACCGTGTTTGTTGGGCTCGCCATTACCTCCGATGACGCCGGCTGCTTTTCATCGGTGGCGGACGATGAACAGGCGGCCAGGACCAGCGCAGCGAAGACGACGAGTGGCAGAGACACGCGGGCCGCACGGTGCATATCGCCATTCTGCCCGTCGCTACCATTTGCCGACCCCTGGACCGCCTGGAGGATGAATGAGCGCCGAGTTGCCCCAACCCGTCAGGGATGTGATCGACGAACCAAATATGGCGTCGTTGGCGACGTTGATGGAAGACGGCTCCCCCCATGTGTCGACCATGTGGGTCGGCCGACGCGGCGACACCATCATCATGAACACCGTCGACGGGCGGGTGAAGACCAACAACATGCTCCGGGACCCCCGGGTATCGGTCTCCATCTACCGAGAGTCCTCTCCATATCAGAGCGTGCACATCCGGGGTCGGGTGACCGTTCTTTCAGAGGAGGGCGGTGACGACGGGATCGATACCCTGTCCAACAAGTACCTGGGCAAGGATTATCCGTGGCGGCGTCCGGGCGAAACCCGGCTGGTTGTGGAGATCAAACCCGACACGATCGCCACGATGGGACTCTGACCGGTCGCCCTAGAACTGGACGCCGACCGCCTCGCACAGGAAATGCATGAATGGTGTGGCCCGTTGGCAGTTGGTGGTGAAATCCCGCATGAACGTCCCGGAGGTGATGTCGGACTGCCGGAGGCGGGCGGAGGCGATGAAGTCTTTACGCTTCAAGTCCTCGATGAAGGGGTGATCTGGATCGAAGCCTTTGGGCGGCCGGGTGAGTGAGTCTCCCCCCAGGGTGTAGAAGTCGGCGAACTTCTTCGAACGGGTCGCCCGTTTCCAGGCGTCCTGGTCGGCATCGATCTTCTCGCGAATCTGATATGCCACCTTCGTCTCGGGGCGCCAGAGCCCCACCCCCATGAAGCATTCCCCTGGCTGGATGTGAATGTAGTAACCGGGAGCGTGGGCATCTTTGGCCATGACATGCCGGAAGTGGAGGCCCGTGTTCTTCTTGTACGGGGTCTTGTCCTTCCCAAACCGCGTGTCACGTTGGATCCGAAACAGGCTGCCGCCCACCGTGCGCGAGTCGGCAACGAAGAATTCAGAGATCCCCTTCAGCGGCTTGGCGAAGTCGTTGATGAAATCCAGCGCCGGTTCGCGGATGTATTTCTCGTACTCGTCCTGATGGGCCTTGAACCACTCGCGATTGTTGTTGGCGTCGAGGTCTTTCAAGAATTGGAACAACTTCGGTGTGAAATAGCGAGTGGCCATACTTGCACCCTACCCACCGGACATTCACGGGCGTCCCGGCATCCTTGCAGGGAGCAGCGTTCCGGTACGTCGGCCTACTCCAGCGGCGGTCGGGTTTGAACGAGGCCCGGTTCGTCGAGGATCATCTGTAAGCCCGCTGACACCCCGTCACCCGACATCCCTGTCTCGCCGGGACGACCCGAGTTCCACCGGGGGTCGTAGCCGTACACATGGTTTGCGACGAACGAAAGCTCTGCCATGGTCTTGGCATCGGCCAGAACCTGTTCGGGAGAGATGGGCTCGAAGCCGTTGCATTCCCACTGGATGTTCTCGTACCGCATCTCGCCGTTCCCCCAGATCGGAGCGGTTCTTCCGTCAGCGTCGAACAGCTCGGTCAGCCACTGAGCCGCAGTGGTCGAGTCGGCACAGTGACCGGTCTGGGGGGCGTGACCATCCAGCCACTGGGCGCCGAGATAATGCAGCTGCTGGCGGGGAGCGGTATGAAAGAGCACTGGCCCGCCATCGAACCCGTTGGCGGCTTCGCCGTCGCGGATGCCCCGCACAACTTCAGACCACACCTCTCCGTGCTCACCGCCGCAGCAGTCATCGGTGGTGTCCCCGCCCATGATCCAGGCGGCGATCGCCTTGCGCGCCTCGAGGTCCGGGCGCGTCCACCGGGCAGCAAGCGTGTTGCCGTATGCATACGCATTGGTGCGGTTCAGCTTTCCCTGTTCGACGGAGAACTGATTCGGGCCGTCCCATGCGACCACGATCCCGACCCGCAACCCGGCGTCATGGGCGAGTGCGATGAGCCGTTCCGCGTCCCGGAGATACTCGTCTGCCGGATCGTCGAAGCTCCCGAACTGGTGGCCGTTGCCGTTCGGCGTGTTCAGGTCCTGGTTGATGTTGACGACCGAGAACCAGAATCCGGTCACCGATTGTCCCGCGCTGCCCCGGACCGCCGCCAACCTGTCGACATACTCGGCCATTGCCGCCTCGTCGGCTTTGGCGACGATCTGCCAGGCCGTGTCCCACAGCAAGAGGTCACCTTCCGCGAACGGCACGGTGGTTGTGGTGGTCGTTGTGCTCGTCGTGGTCGTGGATGTGGTCGTGGTTGTGGTCGGGTTCGAGGCGAGAGGTGTCGTGGTGGTCGTCGCCGTCTGGGCGTCTGTCTGCTGGCTGGCGCCGGCCAATGGATCGGTACCGGCTTGGGGCTGACAACCCACTACGAACGCGGCGATGAGCACGGGAGCGATTATGGCGCTCCTGCTGTTTGCCTGCTTCAACGACGTCGACTCCTCACGATGCCCAGGACGCTAGGTCGATGTGAGAGATACCCGGGCTGCTGTGTCCATCCGACAATCGCAGGCAGCGCCCAAACTCTCACCAGACTCGATATCGGTGGTCGGTCGCCTCAGCTGTTGGCTTCGATGAACGCCAGTACCCGGGCCCAGGCGTCGGCCGACGCCGCGACGAACTCATCGGCTTTGCGATCGAAGAAGGAGTGAGGGGCGCCTGGATAAGTGTGGATTTCATGTTCGACGTGCGCCTCGCGCAGCGCCGACTCGAAGGCCTCGACGTCCTCGGGTGGGATCGATGGATCGTCACCGCCCATGAGGCCGAGCACGGGACATTCGAATTCGCTCACGAGAGCCGCCGGAGCCGGTATGTCGCCCCGGGAGCTGGTGGGGCGGCCGTAGAAGCCGATGACCCCTGCCAGGCTGTGGCCGGCAGCAGACTGGATCCAGGAGCTCGAGCCGCCAAAGCAGAAGCCGATGGTGAAGACGGGACGGTTCGGGTCACCCTCCCTCAGATACGCAACGGCGGCGGCCACGTCCTGGGTGATCCCGGCGTGCGTAGTACGTTCGACATGAGGCCAAAAGTCGAACTCTCCGTCGCGAGACTCGATCCCGGCCGTACGTCCGAAATAGTCGATGGCCACACTGTCGAAACCCCGCTCGGCGAATCGATCGGCCAGCTCCTCGTAGAACGGATAGAGACCACGCACGTCCGGCATCACAACGACCGCCGGGCTGCCCGGTACCCCTGCTTTGGCGGCATAAGCCATGAAGTCGGTTCCGTCCGCCGCCGTGAGGACCAGGTCTTCTGTGTCGATGGCGGCACCGGAAATCGGTGCAATAGGTGGCTGGGCGTCGTGGTCAAAACACACGTAGTCGGTTCCTCCTTCAGGTTTCCATTCCAGCACACCTAGCAACTGTGTGTCACGATGTGGTGGTCGGTTCCGCTTCCTTGTCTGTTGTCGGGGCCAGATGGGTGGGGAGCAGGTAGGCCAGTCCCAGAAATGCCAGCCCGATGCCGAAGAACAACCCGATCCGTATCAGAGCCTCAGTGGACTCGAGGTCGTGCAGCATCAACTTGGCCGCCGCCCCCCCCAGCGTCAGCCAGCCCGTCTTCTGAACCAGTGACAGGTCGAGACGGAAGCCGGCCGCCAGTGTCGTCAGCCCGATGGCGGTCCATGATGCGGTGATGGCGGCGTCGTTGTCGCCAAACAGGATCGGGACCAGGGCAAGGAGGCCGAGGTAGGAGAGCGCTGCCTCCTGGTGGTTGTACCGGCCAGGGGCCAGTCGAGAAAACGCCGCCAGCGATGCCAAAGCCAATCCCGCCACCGGAACCCATTCGAGCTCGTAGGGGTCGTCGTACTGCTGGGCCGCGACCAGCACCATCCCGAGAACCATTACCACCTGGTTGATCAGTGTCGATGTGGTGAAGTTCCCGATGGCGGCCTGCGAAGCGAGGCGGGTGAGCGCTGCCAGAATCACGAATCCGAGCAGCAGGGCCCACCCTTCCAGAGGGCCGAACAGGTAGATGGCCGTGGTCAGATGGACGGCAGGACCGTAAAACGCGGCCGGCCGGTCGTCGACAACCGATCTGCCGGCCAGCAGCGCCAGCGCGCCGATGTCGGTGACGAGGGCGGCGGTCTCGAATTCGCCTTCCCACACCATGAGGGCGGCCCGCACGACCAGCGCGGCCATGGTGATCCCATACAAGACATGGCTCTGCCATTGCATGGGCACGTGGTCGAGTTTGCGACCGATGAGCCAAAGGGCGGTCGCTTGCAGTGGCAGCGAGATCATCAACACATCGCCGTCGAGGGCGAGGGTGATCGCCAGCGAGCCCAGCAGTGCAGTGACCGTGAGTTGGGTGTACGCGAAGCGTGCCAACCGACCGACGTTGAGGGCGAGCGCCGCAACAGCGAAGACGGCGGCCACGGCCCCGATGACCGCAGCCCACTCGTAACGGCTCAGATCGACGTCCTGTGCCAGCAGGAGGGACACGAGCGGTGCCGCGATCGCAAAACG
>JBFIPU010000108.1:0-8090 GCA_041609995.1 Acidimicrobiia bacterium | reverse complement strand
CTCCCTTTCATCATGGTCTCACGCCTCGACGATCACCTTGGCGCGCATCCAGGGATGGGGCGTGCAGAAGTACTCGAACTCGCCGACCTCGTTGAAGGTGTACGACCAGGTCTCGCCCGGGTCGAGGAACCCCGAATCGAAGCTGCCGTCCACGGCCGTGACCGTATGGATCATGTCCGGGTCGTCTTGGGTCCATGTAACGGTGGTGCCCACCTCGACCCGCAGCACATTGATGCTGTAGTCGGCAGGGTCCTCGCCTTCACTGAACTCGTCCGCGGCGTCCATCGGTGCCAACGTCCCTGAACCCTCCACGATGGAGACGGTGGGTCCGGCCGGAGCCGCCGGCTCCGGCTCTGGCTGCGGCTCCTCGGGCGGTGCCACGGCGGAGAAGATCTCCGGATTGGGCTCTCCCCCGATGACAATCATCCCCAAGGCTCCCTTGTCGAAGGTCCGCGACAGGGCGTGGTCGACCAGAATCACGGTCGAGGGTACCTGGCCGATGAGCTCGACCACGGTCCCACCACCGGCGGGAACCAGCGTCGTCTGTGAACCCCGCAAAGGAGGGTTGATCAACGCCGCTTCCTGGTATACGGCGTCCCAATGCGATCCAATGGGATGGAAGTTGGAGTCGAGGTTCAGACCGGCATTGACGAAGTAGATGCGGGCGGTCTCGCCGACGCTCATCTCGAGGGCGTTGTCGCCGGCGAGGGCGCCGACTGCGCCGTTGAATACGACGTAGCTGGGATCCTCGTTGGTGATCGCTTCGCGGTCGGTCTCCACCAGGCCCGGGCCTTTGCCGTCCGTGTAGTACTCGGACTGGACCATGTAGAACTCGTGCTCGACCTCCGGTAGAGGGGTTTCGGGATCGACCAGGATCCCGCCGTGCATGCCGTGGCTGATGTGCAACGGCACATCGCCGTAAGCGCAGTGATACATGAAGAAACCGGAGTAGAGGAGTCGGGCCTCGATCGTGGCCGTCTCGCCGGGTGCCACGACCAGATCGGCTGCTCCCCCGCCCTGGCCCGTCACTGCGTGAAGGTCCACATTGTGGGGATGGGTGTTGCCGGCCGGGTTGGTCAAGGTGAAACGCAGCAGATCTCCGACGCGGGCGCGAATCACCGGTCCGGGAGTGCCGGAGACGACGGCCGGATCGCCGTCGATCCGGTAGCCCCAGGTCTCGTATTCGGTGCCTGTTTCCGGGTCAATCGTGACGACGTTCTCCACCACTTCGAAATGAACCTCAACGATCGCCTGAGCGTTGCGTCCCGACGGGGGAGGCATTGCGGGGGCATTGGCCACGTTGACCTCGCCGGCGGGAACGGGCGACAACTGCGCAATCGGCGTCAGCTCCGGAATGATGCTCACCCCGGCCTCGAGGCCGGTCGTCACCGCCACGTCTGCCAACAGTGCGTCGACCTTTTCGCCGACCAACCCGTCGTCCACCGAATTGCGGCTGGCCGTGATCCACAACGAGGCCACGGCGAGGGCTAGACCCAGGATCCCGACCAGGACTCCGATGACCGCCAACGACCCCAGCGTGTAGTGGGGGTGGGGTGGCGTCGGCCGGGGTGGGCCCGTCCGGGAGGCTGCTTTGTCTCTGCGTTCTTCTTCAACCGGCGGCCGGTCGATTGTCTGTACCATCGAAGACTCCTTTCATGACGTTGCCAGCACCGGGATGCGGCCGAGCTCTTCGACGAGCTTTGCCTGAGCGGTGTTCCACAACTCGTGCAGGGCACACTGCTCCACTCCCGGACATACGGACCCGCGCAAAACGCAGCGGTTGCTCGGTATCTCTCCTTCGACTGCTTCGATCAGGTCGAGCAGCGAGACGGCCGCGTGTTCGAGCCGATAACCGCCATTGGGGCCCCGGTCGGAAGTCACCCAGCCGCGCCTGATGAGGGGTGCCATCACCTGTGGCAGAAAGTTGGCGGTGGTGCCGATCGTTTCCGCCAGCACGCTGCCTGCTGTCATCGAATCGGTCGTCAAACTCCGAAGCGCTCGCATCGCCAGCTCCGTCTTCTTCTGGAGGGTGAATTCCATAGTTCAATAGTCGTCAACTATGGAATTCACCACTAGGGCCGTTGGTCCCGGTTTGTCCCGGCGCAGGGGCCCCGGCTCGGATGGGCCCCTGGATTCGTCTACTCGAGCAGAACCCGAACGGCCCGGGGAGAGCGATACTCGTGGCCCCGGAACACGGTCTCATGCTCGGGGTCGAGCTGAATGGAAGGGAACCGCTCCAGGAGCATTTGAATGGCCACCCGCAGCTGAACCCGGGCAAAGTGATGACCGATGCAGTAGTGCGGGCCGATGGCAAACGACAAGTGAGCTCGCTTGGGTCGACGAATGTCATACTCGTCGGCGGTCGGACCCCAGATGGCGCGATCGCGGTTGGCCGAGGCCACCACGAGAATGACCCGAGCATCGTCGGGGAGCGTCACCCCCTCCAGCGTGGTTCCCGGAGCAACTCCGCGCAACAGATTCCCGATCGGAGCGGTCCAGCGCAGACCCTCTTCGACCGCAGCCGGCACCAAGGCCGGACGCTGTTGTACGGCCCGCAGCTGAGCCGGGTGGTCGAGCAGGCAATAGGCGATGGTTGCTCCGCCGTGGGCCGGTTCCTGCAGGCCTCCCAACAGGACGAGCTTGAGTGACGGCATCGCCCACGCCAGCCGATCCTCCAGGCTGCCCGACCGGGCATGGATGAGGTTGGACAGCATCGAACCGTCCGGATCGGCGAGGAGCATTTCGAACCGGGGACGCAGGGTCTTGTCGATCTCGCGTCCGACGACATCGCAATACGCGGTCTTGTCGGGGTCGTCCTCATAGTTGGAGACTCCGGCAGCAAGGCCACCGAACCAGTTGCGCAGCATGTCGAGGTCGACCAGGTCTGCGATGCCGATGGCGTGCGCCAGCGACCATAACGAGATCGGCTCGAAGTAGTCCCCAACCAGTTCGGCGACAGAGCCGGCGGCCATGCGATCCAGCTGCTCCGCGCACAACTGTTCGAAGACGCCGGGCATGGTGGCCTCGACCGCCCGGGGTCGAAAACTGTCATCGAACGGGCGTCGCCGTTCCCGGGCCGGTTCGCCGTCGGTGGTCATCATCGACACGCCCCCCAACGCCCGATCAGTAGGAGACCGTTCGACGTGCGCAGGAAACCGATTCGGATCGGTGGCGGCCTCCGTGACCCCATCCCAGCCCGTGACCATCCACACGTCCAGACAGGGCATGTAGGCCACCGGCGCATCAGCTCGCAGGCGCGCGTAAATCGGATAGGGATCCGCTTCGAGCTCGTCGACCGTCACCCCCTGCAGCTCGATCACGGTTCGCCTTCTATCCGCAGTTCGATCTTGCCATGGCGCATCCGGGTCTCGAACCGGTACAGCGGAGACTCGGCGGGCGGCCGCAACACGGCGCCCGTCCTGAGGTCGAACTCTGAGCCATGGCAGTTGCAGATGACCACACCACCGTCGATCTCGCCGTCACGGCTGAAGGCGCAGCCTGCATGTGTGCACCGATCCTCGAACGCAACCCATTCCTCCCCCACCTTCGCAATCACGAGACTCCAGCCGTCCTTTTCGACGAAGGCCACCTCGCCACCGGCCACGTCGACCTCGTGCCAGGTCACGGTGAACTCGATTCTCGATGATGCGCCATTGCACCACGATACGGCACGATCGTCGGCCCTGTGGCGCGAGCACAGTGCGCTCCCAAACTGCCGACCAACTCAGCCGGCTCCGGTCAGCCGGCGGCTTTGGCGAGCGAGACGCGGTTCTTGCCGGCAGCTTTGCTCTGGAACAGGCACTGGTCGGCGGCGATCAACAGATCCTTCTTGTCACCGGCATCATCCGGGTAGGTGGCGAGGCCGAAGGATGCCGATACCCATACCTCGAGGTCCTCATCGGTGAGAAACGGGGTGGTGGAGATCGCCTTCTTCATGCGCTCGGTCTTGGCGAGAGCCTCGTCGGTGTCCTGGTCGGGCAAGATCACGACATACTCGTCTCCCCCGTACCGAACGAGCTGGTCGTCGGGGTCCAGCTCGCCATCTACCACCTGAGCGACCTGGCGCAGAACCTTGGCTCCCAACAGGTGCCCGTGGGTGTCGACCACCTCTTTGAAGCCGTCCATGTCGAAGAACACGAGCGACAGCTTCCGCCGGTCGGAGCCGTTCGTGGCCAGCCGCTGATCCAGGTACTGGTGGAGAAACCGCGTGTTGTGATACCCGGAGACGTCGTCGGTGACGCTGGCCAACTTCAATTGTTCGTTGGCCTCCTCCAGCCGCTTGCGATTCTCGGTCTGTTCGCCGATCAGCCGGCGCAGCTCGAGCTGGGCCATCACCTGCCGGGCCAGCACCCGCAAGGCGCGGGTCTGGTGATCCGACAACTCTCGCTCAACATGGTCGATCACACACAACGTTCCGAGCACCTCGCCGGTGGCGGTGACCAGCGGAGCCCCGGCGTAGAAACGGATTTTGGGGTTGTTCTTGACTAGCGGATTCTCGGCGAACCGCAGGTCCTCGCTGGCGTTGGGAACAATCATGACATCGGGTCCCAGGATCGCATGTGCGCAGAAAGCAATGTCGCGGGGGGTCTCGCTGACGTTAAGTCCGACTTTGGACTTGAACCACTGCCGGTCGTCGTCGATGAGGCTGACAGCTGCAATCGGAACGTCACAGATGTCCGACACGAGTGCGGTGATGTCGTCGTAGGCGGCCTCCGGCATCGTGTCCAGGATGTTGTATTCGGTCAGCGTTGCGAGACGCTGCGACTCATCCGCAGGCAATTCGGCTCTCATTGGATTGGTCCCTCGGCGTAGTTAAGGGCCGCTGCACGCGGCCCCTCCGTCATGGGGAAGATAGTCGGTGTATCACGGAGAGCAAGGGCGGGGTGGTATCTCACCCACTCTGCGCATCCGTGCTCCGTGATCACGGCGCCCAACACTACCCACCACTGGCCGCGCCCCATTGGAAGAGTGCGTAAGCTCAGGCCAGGAGCCCATACAGGCAGGTCACGATGGCCCAACAGCCGATCGAGCTGGTATTGCTGAAGCAGTGGGCTACGTATATCACCATCCCGATGTGGATCATGGACGAGACCGGCAATCTCGTGTTCTACAACGATCCAGCTGAATCGATCATCGGTGAACGATTCGATGTCGTCGGTGAAATCAATGCCGACGATTTGGCCGATCGGTTCATCACACGGGGCCTCGACGGAGAGCCCATGGAGAACAAGACGTTGCCGATCGTCATCGCGCTCACCGAAGGCCATCCGTCTCACGCCCAGCTCCAGCTCCGGGGCCTCGACGGGTCATGGCGCGAGATCGAAGTGGCTGCCATCCCAATTGCGGGACAAGGCGGGCGCAACCTGGGCGCGTTCGCGATGTTCTGGGAAATGCCCAACGAATGAACGTCCAGTTGTGGGGGACGCGGGGATCGCTGGCGGCCGCCGGCGCTGACACGGTGGAATTCGGCGGGGATACCGCGTCGGTGGAGGTTCGGGGAAGTGGAGGCGAAGCGATCGTCCTGGACGCCGGATCGGGCGTCCGCCCGCTGGGCGACAAACTGGTCGGGGAACACCGGATCGACATCCTCCTCACGCATCTTCACATGGACCACATCCAGGGCCTCGGGTTCTTCACACCGATCTTCAACCCCGACATCGAAACCCACATCTGGGGACCGGCGTCGGACGGCATGGATCTGACCGCCCACCTGGGCAGCTACCTGTCCCCACCACTGTTTCCGGTGCGGTTGCGGGACTTGCCCAACACCGAAATCCACGACCTCAAGCCGGGCTCGTTCACCATCGGCAATGTGTCCATCGACACGGACCTCATCTGCCACCCGGGCCTGACGCTTGGATATCGCCTCACCGATGGCGATGCCACCCTCGCCTACCTACCCGACCATGAGCCGGCGCTCGGGGTGGAGAGTTTCCCGGGCGATCCGGATTGGACGTCCGGCTTCGGTCTCATCAAGGATGCAAGCGTTCTCATCCACGACGCCCAATACACGGACGACGAGTATCCGAGCCGGGTGGGGTGGGGCCACAGCACGTTCCAACACACCGTCGATCTCGCCGCGATGGCTGGTGTCGGCACCCTTGTCACGTTCCACCACGACCCGTCTCACAGCGACGAAATGCTGAACGAGATCCACCAACAGCTGGCGGCCCAGGATCTGCCCTTCCGTCTGGTGCCGGGCCGGACGGGCGTGGCTCTCGAGGTCTGATCCGAGCCCATTTCGTCGGGGCGATGGCGATCAACAGCATCCCGTTGTTTGGAGCCGGCGGACTATGGGTAGTGACACCGCCAGAAACCAAATCGTCCTATTCGTCGAGGAAGGAGCCGACCGTGGGCAAGAAGAAGCAGAAGAAGCTGGCCAAGAAGGTTGACCGCTGGATGACCAAACGGGGTGTGACAGAAGAAGATCTCTCGCTGGCCGGACTTGGTGTGCTGTCCGCCGCAGTCAGCAAGGGCTCCAAGAAGCGTTTCAAGAAGATGAAGGAGCGCGGCGAGAAGCTGGCTGTACACGGGGTCGGCGCATTGGAAACTGCCCCCGGAACTGAAAGTGGACCAGAGGAACCGGTGATCTCCTATGCCTCAGTGGGTGGCGGCTGGTATTCGGTGGCGGTCGACAACATCGAGGTGGACCGGGTCCAGGGCGAAGAATCGGCTGCCGCCCGGGCGGGCGAGCTGCTCGAACGATATGCGGCGGTCAACGGGAATGCACAATCCGTAGAAACCTCGATCGATCATGCCGGTGGCGGATGGTACGAGGTGACCGTGCGCGGCGTGCCCGTGGCCCGAGTCCGTGGCCGCGACGAAGTCGAAGAGCGCTTCGGCCACCTGCTCGCCAGGAACTGATCCGCGCCGGCCGGTGAACGAGTGCCTTTCGACTCGATTTCGCGCTAAAATCCAGGTCTGCGACGCGGGGTGGAGCAGCCAGGTCAGCTCGTCGGGCTCATAACCCGAAGGTCGCGGGTTCAAATCCCGCCCCCGCTACGAAGAGAAGACCCAGGCGACGCCTGGGTCTTCGGCATTCTGGTTTGACGGGCGACCTCGAGGCCGCCGCTCCTATGCATCTGCCTTACCCATCGGGGAGGTGACCTCGGCCGAGGGCGTTTCCACGAGTGAGAGCGAGCCCTTTTTGTCATAGGCAGCATATATCTTGACTGCAAGATGATGCATAACGATCAGGTTTCGGCAGTCGAGACGCCATCATGGGTGTGGACCGACACGGACGACGCCATGCTGGCCGCTCTGACCAGAGGCGATCGGCTCGTAGCCGAGTTGCAGGTCCATGCCCGTGCCGTTGCCTATCACCAGGCGAGGCTGCTCGAGTCGATGATGGCCATCGTGGACGAATACATGACCTTCAACGTCGGTTTCGAAGATGCCATGGAGGGGTCGGTCGCAGAGGTGAGGGCGGCCCTGTCGCTCACCCGTCGAGCGGCCGAGTCCGATCTCGACTTGGCCTGGAGCTTGCGCGATCGGCTCCCGATGGTGCTCGATGCACTCCGCTGTGGCGACATCGATCTGCGGCGGGCTTGGGTTCTGGTCGACGCCACCTCTCACCTGGGCGAGTCGGTGGCTCGCGACGTGGTCACCGAGGCCTTGTCACGGGCGGAGGGCCGGACCGCCGGTCAGTTGCGGGCGCTGGTGAGGCGGCTCAGTGTGGAGGTGGACGCCGCGGACGCGTTGCGTAGGCATGAAGCCGCTCTGGCCGACCGGAGGGTCTTCGCCGGGCTGACCGTCGATTCGACGGCGACCATCACGGCGTCCGACCTGCCGGCTGAGCGCGTCGCATCGATCATGGACCGACTCACCCGGATCGCCTGCAGCCTCAGAGGCGCTGACGAGCATCGAAACATCGACCAGCTGCGCGCCGACGTGTTTCTCGACCTGCTCGAAGGCCGGGTCTCCGACGCGAAGAGCGTCCTCGACATCAGGGTCGACCTCACGACACTGATGGACCTCGACCAGCGCGCGGCGGATCTCGGTGGCTTCGGGCCGGTCGTAGCGGACATCGCCAGGCAGGTGGCATCCGGTCGTGGATCATCGTGGCGCTTCGCCGTCACCGACCAGGCGGG
>JBFIPU010000107.1:0-8209 GCA_041609995.1 Acidimicrobiia bacterium | reverse complement strand
GCCAGGGTGACCGTCAGCTGAACGACGGGGACGAGACCGACCCCTTCGCCGACTTCAATGTCAATGCCATTGTGCTGGAGGTCCCCGATGCAGTCCTCGGCGGCGCCATCGGCGTGTGGGGAGCCACGTTCCTCAACGGCAGCCAGGTCGACCGCATGGGCCGCCCTGCCATCAACACCGTGGTGAACAGCTCGGGCCCGCTGGTGCAGGCGCCATCAGAGGCCAAGAACATCTTCAACAGCTCTGCTCCGCAAGACGACGTGGCCAACTTCACGGACGCCGTGGTCTCGGCGCTGCAAACGTTCTCGTCCCTCGACGCAGAAGGGGCGTACGCCGACGCACAGGCGGGAGCCCTGGCCGGGGTCTTGTTGCCCGATGTATTGACGTATGACACCGATACCGCGGCAGCCGGGCCGTTGAATGGACGGACGCTTACCGACGACGTGATCGACGTCGAGCTGAGGATCGTCACCGGTGGTGACCCCCTCGGCCTGTTCGACGACCGCGACGCCGACGGCGCCATCAACACCGATGGCATCGGGCCGCACGACGACCTCCTGAGCTCGTTCCCCTATTTGGGCGAGCCCCATGAGGCCGAAGAGCCGGAGCCGGAACTGGATGACATCGTCGACACCGCCATTGCGGCCGGCTCGTTCAACACGCTGGTTGCAGCCGTGCAGGCCGCCGGCCTCGAAGACACGTTGCGGGGCGCCGGTCCATTCACGGTCCTCGCCCCGACGGACGACGCATTCGCCGCCCTCGGGCAAGAGACCATCGACGCGTTGCTGGCGGATCCTGACACGCTGGCCGACATCCTGCTGTATCACGTCATCAGTGGCGCCGCCGTGACCTCCGACGTGGTGGTCACACTGGATTCAGCCACCATGGCCAACGGAGACGACATCACCATCCAGGTGGTCGACGGCATGGTCGTCATCAACGACGTGGCGACTGTCATCGTCGCAGACGTGATGGCTTCCAACGGTGTGATCCACGTGATCGACGCCGTGCTCCTTCCGCCCGAGGATGAGCCGGAACCCGAGGGAATGCTCTACGACGTTACCGTCAAGATCGAGAACCTGGCACCGATGTCGGGCAACTTCTTGACGCCGTTCTGGGTGGGCTTCCACGACGGCAGCTTCGACATGTACAACCCGGGAGAGGCAGCCAGCGCCGCGCTCGAGCGACTGGCCGAAGACGGCAACACCGGACCGCTGTCGGATGCATTCGCTGCTTCTGGCGCCGGTGCCACCGACGCCACCCTGCCGGGCCCGAATGGACCCATTGCGCCGAACGACACGCTGATGCACACGTTCACGCTCGACGCGGCCGATCCGATGGACCGGTACATGAGCTTCGCCTCGATGGTGATCCCCAGCAATGACGCGTTCGTCGGGAACGGCGATCCGGTTGCCTATCCGATCTTCGATGCGTCGGGGACGGTGGTCGCCACCGACTTCTTCATCGTCGGCAGCTGGGTACGCGACGCGGGGACGGAGGTCAACGATGAGCTGCCCGCCAACACGGCGTTCTTCGGCCAGGCAACGCCTGACACCGGCACGGACGAAGGAGGGGTCGTCGCCGACCACCCCGGCTTCAACCCTGTCGGCTCCGGCGGCATCCTGGACGATCCGATGTTCGCCGGCGCCGATTTCACGGTTGCCGGCTACCCGATTGCCAAGGTCAGTGTCACGGCTGTCAAGGTGGAGGCGCCCGATGACGGCGCCAGTCTGCAGTACGGCACCAACGCCGACCGCAGCGGCGGTAAAGCGCTCGACGGGTCGACGGTTTCCGGACAGATCTTCGTCTGGATCGCTCCGCTGTTCCCGGAAGGAGACATCGACACGGTCGACTTCTTCGTGAACGGGCACAAGCGCCACACCGAGTACTTCGCACCGTACGACATGATCGGCGGAGCGACGGACGTGGCGACCCAGAAGTGGAACACCCACGAGGTACCGAACGGTGAAAACACCGTGAAGGCCGTGTTCAACTTGGCGGACGGGACCCACGAAGAGATATCGGCGACGTTCCAGGTTGCGAACTAGCAGCGCCGGAATTGGGGAAGGAGGCGGGTCACCGCCTCCTTCCCCGACGCCCCCGGTCGAGCCTTCTCGGCCGCGCCACGGCCGTACGGCGGCCGTGTTGGGGGCAGCCGTGCTCGTTGTCGCAGTCGGCTACCTGGGGTTCAACCGGCAGCCGGCAGTCGATCCTGCTCAGCAGATTCAGCCGCCGGCCGGTGCTCCGCTGGATGAGCGCCCCGACCTGGATCGTCTGATCGGGGTCTTCGAGGAGAAGACGACCACCAGCGAGGACCCGCTCGACCACCGGTACCTGGGCCGTCTGTATCTCACGAAGGCGGGGCTCACGGGTGACATGGCCGACTACCAGCGGGCGCGAGTGGCGTTGGGCAAGGCCCAGGAGCTCTTTCCCGACGACAAAGAGGCCATCGGGCTGGAGGCGAGAGCCGCCTTCTCGCTTCACGAGTTCGCGGATGCAGGAATCCTGGTCGACCGTTGGTCCGCTCTCGAGCCGGACAACCTCGACGCCCTCGCCTTGTCCGGCGACATCGCCCTGGCGGTCGGCGACCTGACCACTGCTGAGGAGCGCTACCGCATGCTTTTCGCCGAACTGCCCGCCCACCCGGCGTTGCAGGTACGGCTCGCCCAGCTGGCCGTCGCCGCGGGAGAGGTCGACGATGCGGTGGCCCGGGCGACAGTGGCCGAGTCCACCGCCCGCGAGGTCGGTTTCACCGGCCGTTCACTGGCGTGGTACCAGTCGTTCCTCGGGCAGCTGTTGTTCGACACCGGGGATTACTCGGGTTCAGCCGCGATGTTCACGACTGCGCTGGAGAACGCACCGTCATCGACCCACGACATGGCGGGGATCGGGCGCGCCAGGGCAGCCGAGGGGGATCTTGATTCCGCCCTCGAGTTTTTGACCCTGGCGACCGACACCGAGGCACCGGCTGTCGACGACCTCGGGTATCTGGCAGATGTCTACGAGGTCGCCGGTCGACAGGAGGAGGCCGCCGCCGCCCGGGAGCGCATCGAGGCCCAGCTGAAATCGGGGACGCTTGACACCGCTGTGCACGGCCGCCTGGCGGCCCTCTACTTCCTCGACCACGACGTGCATTTCGACCTGGCGTTGGAGCTGGCCGAATCGGACCTCGATCGGCGGCGCGACGCCGGCGCCTGGGACACCTATGCGTGGGCGCTGTACAAACACGGTCGGACGGCCGAGGCCCACGAGGCCGCTCAGCGCGCATTGGCGACCGGCGTCCAGGAAGCGGCGTTCTATTACCACGCCGGCCTGATCGAGCTCGGCATGGGCAACAGCTCCGATGCGATGATGCGCTTGGAGCAGGCGCTCGCGATCTCGCCGAGATTTCATCCGATTCACGCGCAAATCGCCTCCCAATTGGTCGAACAGCTCGGGTAGCCTCGGCCACGCAACGTGACTGATCCAGATCGGTGCCCGGCACCGAATCCACAGTATGGAGAGGACACCAGCGCTCTGAGGGATTGGGGGGACCATGCAATCGATTCGGGACACCTTCGAACCGGATCGATCGACACTCACCCCGAACCCGTCTCCCCCCTCCCCCGGCTATCTGATCGACCGTCTTCTCCTGCGCGTCGCGCGGGGCGATGAGATCGCTTTCAGGGAGCTCTATCGGCAGACCAGCGGCCGGGTGTTCGGAATCGTCACCAAGGTCGTCCGGGATCCACGCCTGTCTGAAGATGTGACCCAGGAAGTGTTTCTCGAGATCTGGAACAAGGCCCGTTCGTACGATCCGGTGCGCGGCTCAGGGCTCGGTTGGATGCTGATGCTCGGACATCGACGGGCGGTCGACCGGGTCCGGTGCGAACAGCGGCAGAGCCGCTTTCGAGGGCTCGAGGCGGAACCGTTCGATGTGGTCTCCGAAACGGTTGAGCAGCATCTCGATTCCGGGAATGTGCAGCACGCGTTGAATCACCTGACGCCCGATCAGCGAAACGTCGTCGATCTGGCGTTCTACCGTGGCCTCACCCACCGCCAGGTCGCCGATCACCTCGACATCCCTCTGGGCACGATGAAGACCCGCCTACGCCGCGCCTTGATCAGCCTCCGCTCATTGTTGGAGTGATCTCACCGGGCGGGAACGGGGGTGGCGGTCGAAGCGTGCCCTCGGTAATCTCCAACACGTCAAGTGGTCAAGAAGGCCACTCTGAGCGCTAGGAGTCACAGTGCGGAGGAGAATCGCAGGAGTCGTGATCACGAGCATGTTGATGGTCGGCCTGTTGGCGGGAGCAGCCCAGGCGGATCCGCCATTCTGTTCGGTGTCCGGAAAGGACTATGCCCAGGGCCACATCGTCGCCGGCATGAAGGGCCAGGGCTGGGAAGGCCTCACGCACAAGCCGGGCGTGCAGCACAAAGGGCTGAAGGGCTTCCCTGGCTGCTCATGATCAGGCGCTGACCCGATCCTCGCCTTCACGGCGGGGATCGGGGAGGTCTCCAGAGATCGATCTTCTGATTGCTCTTCGAGCCATCCACTGACAGCCTCCGCATGAGGAAGCGAATCGGCGATCAGATCGACAGGTCCTCGCCGCCGACCTTCATTACGGATCTTCAACCTGCACGCGACGGATCGCGGATAAGTAGCGGCTACGCCGACGGCGGCGGCTGGGGCCAGGGATCTGGGACGAAGCCGGGCACGAAACCGATGTCGGCTGAGAATGCGTCGGGACCAGGTGGGCTGCCGGTGGCGATCCAGAGCTCCATCGCTGCCAGGGTGGCGCCTAGTTGATCGGGCGTGAAGGTGCAGTGGCCAGACTGCCGGCCCTCCGGATAGGTGTCTGTGTAGACCTGAACCAACATTGACCCGGTCCCGGCCGCGTTGACGGTTTCGCTGTATGCCGACTCGTGCTCCACCGGTACCAGGCCGTCCACCACCGTGTGGATGGCGAGCACCGGCACGCCGATGTCTCCCGTGAACGCGTAGTTGTCGACCAGGTATTGACGGGCAGCCGGATCTGCGGTGATGTCGGTCTGGTTCATGGCCTCCAGGAATCCGTTCACATCGACACCCATGCCTTCCAGCGCGGTCCGATCGGCATCAGAGACCGAATACACGTGCCCCACGTTTTGGGCTGCCGGGCCGCCGGCCCGGCGCTCGAGTTCCGCCCGGGCCTCGGTGGCGAAGTACAGGTCGGTCAGGAGCCATTCTTCGAAGAAGTCCTCGGCCGGTATTCCGGACGCCGCCTGCACGAACAGCCAGTTGCCCAGGTTGTCCGGATTGAGCCCGGCTCCCGGATCCAGCGGATTGGCGAAAAGCTGTGGACCAACCACTGGCAGGACTTCGGTCTCGAAGTCGAGGTCGTCACGCACGTCTCCCACCGAACCCCACGATTCCGGCCACCCGAACGCGGCGTCGTAGGCGACCGCCAGGCCCAGGCCGCCATCAAATGCGCGAGGTGCGCCCGCCCCCACGAAGCAGGCGGGAATGACACCGTCGTACAAGTCACTGTTCTCCGCCAGGTTCCCGGCGATCACCGATCCCATGGAGAAACCCCAGAGGACTGACCGATCGGGTACGGCGATTTCTTGAGCGAAGTAGCGCGTGAGCGCCTCGGTGTCGACGATCCCGTCCTCGACCGCCCACCCATCGGTCTTGTACTGAGATCCGGCCACGGCATAGCCGAGCGCCACCAGCGCATCTTCGGTCGAGGCGCCGCCCGGGGCCGCCACAGGTTGCGCCCGTTCGGTGCCTTCGCTCGGATGGTCGAGGGCGTCCACGTATCCGTGGGCGTAGGTGATCAGCCCGCCGTTCCAGAGGTCGGGGGAACCGGGTATCACGATTCGGTAGGGCGCTCCGTCGATCTCACCCTCGATCACCATCGGCTCCGGCGGAGCCGGATCAGGCTCGTTGTCGACAATGAAGGTCACCGTGGTGGTCAGGTCGGGCCCGCCCCGGACGTCGGCCTGGACGGTGATCGAGTGCTCGCCGTCTTCCACGGTGGTCGAATCCCACGATTCGTTCGCCTGCTGGACGCCACCCGACACGAAGTCGTACGGGGCCTGGTACTCGGTATGAAAGTGGACGCCGTCCAGATAGAAGCGCACCGACCCGAACGACTCGAACCCTGCCGGAAACAACGGGTCGACGAAGATATAGACATCGGTCCCGGACACGACTCCGCCGTCGAGCGGGACGGAGCCACTCCTATCCCGGTTGCTCGAGCTGGCGAGCGAGAACTCTGCCGGCAACGGATCTGGCACGTTGTCGACGGTGAATGACGCGGTCACCTCGAGCGTGGCGCCACCTGGCAAATTGCCAACCGCCCTGATGCTGTGCTCCCCATCGTCCACTGTCTGCGTGTTCCAGGCCGTGGCCGTTTCGATGTTTCCGCTCACGAAGTCGTAGGGAGCCAACCGCTCGGTATGGAACCGGCGGCCGTCGAGGTAGAAATCGACCGTGGTGAAGCCGAGTCCCGGATCGAGCGGAGAGACGAAGGGGTAGATCCTCCCGGAGACGACCGCCCCGTCGAGGTCCGCCGGATTCGCCCGGTCCCGACTGCCGCTGTAGCTGAGCGAAATCGCCGGCTCCTCGCCCAGATCCAGACCGATGACGATCGGGTCGTGATCCGACGAGGAGAACTCATCGGGCTGGGATACGGGTTGGTTGAAGTCGCTCGAACGTTCGCCCGGGTCCACGACATCATCGTTGTATTGGAGCACGCGCGGTTCGTCCGCATTGATGTGCCAGATGTCGATCCCGGTCACCTTCTCCGTCATGGTGTCGGTGGCGAACGCTCCATCCAACAGACCCTGCGCGCCAAAGAAGACGAGCGAGTAGCTGTCTACCGGGGCCACGTTCTCCTTCACCAGATTCGTCAGAGCCGTTTCGAGCGTCGTGATGGGATCTTCCAGCGAGTAGCTGTTGAAGTCACCGATGACCAGCACGTCAGGGTCTCCGACCCCGGTGACGAGCTCATCGGTGAACTCGAGAAGCGCCCTCGCCTGCTCCGTGCGCCGGAAGTTGTAGGCCCCTTGGCCGTCACCCTGGTCCAGATCCGGCCCCTCCGCATCGCGGCTGCTCTTCGACTTGAAGTGGTTGACGATCACCGTGAAGGTGTCGCCGTCGACTGAGAAGGCGTGCGCAATGGGAGGCCGATCGGCGCCGAAGATGGGGTCTTCCGACACTTCGGTCCCACCGACCGGCGTCACCGAAGCGGGCTTGAAGATGATCCCCACCTTGATGGCGTTCGTGGCCTCCAGGCCCCCGGGATAGTCGGGGTCTGCCGCCGCCGCCCACGTGCCTGCCCCCGCTTCGGCGTTGAGAGCATCGATCAGCTCGCCTATCGCAACCGGCCCGTTGTTCTCGATTTCCTGCAGTCCGATGATGTCGGCGTCGAGCCCACCGATGGCTGCGACCAGCTTCTCGAGCTGTGCGGCTTTTTCGGACTCGGAATCCGCCCCGCGGGCGTTGTTTTCGCCGTCGTCGATCGTCGAGAAGAAGTTCAAGACGTTGAACGATGCCACCGTCAGGTTGCCGCCGACGTCATCGGGCCCACCCGGCCGGGGGTTCATGCGAGTGAATTCGACTTCTCCGGTCGGTTGCAGCTTGTAGCTGCCGAAACCGAACGAGAGATTGGCCGTGATCCCCTTGGCCGCGTCACCGCGGCGCAGGGTTCCGTCGTCGCCGAAGTACGGCACCGGGTCCGGGAACTCAGTACCGGAACCGTCATCGATGACGATGGACCTGGCCGAGTTGGCGGCGGCGACCGCGTTGGCGGCATCACCGGGTGCCGCAGTGTCGGTCGGGTTGACCAGCACCCCGCCGGCCGCCAACAGGGCTTCGCCAAATCGATGCAGATTGAACGTGTCGGTCACGAACAAGTATTCGGGGAACGTCACCAACATGCCTTCGTACGACTCGAGGGAGTCCCCCTCGGCGAGCGGAAGCGTGATGGCAGCCGGTTCGACGTTACCGCCCCCTTCTTCCACCTCGAGGGCGGAGACATCGATGATGCGGGTTTCCTCAAAAAACTCCTCGACCACACCCCGCACCTCAACGTGTTCACCCGGGGCAACGCTGTCGTCGGCGGCGATGAAGACCCCATCACTGGTCGCCGGGTCGCCGTCGCCGGCCGGATCCTGGAGGAAGAAACCACCGAGGTCGGCGAACACCCCGGTCACGTAACCCGACACTTCAACGGTTTGGCCG
>JBFIPU010000106.1:0-8309 GCA_041609995.1 Acidimicrobiia bacterium | reverse complement strand
GCGGACCGGGCGGATGTGGCTGGTGGGTGCGGCGATCAGCGGCCTCATCGAGCTGTCACAGCTGTTCCTGGGCCTGGGAAGCCTGGGAACCATCGACGACGTGATCTTCAATTCGCTGGGTGCGTTGGTCGGGCTGGGCCTGTACCGGGTCGTGGCGGCTGTCCTGAATCGGGTGACTACCCCCTGAGCAGATCGGCCGCCGGCCCGGGCGCCTGGTGAGGAGCGATAGATGTCGACCTGCCGCCGGGGCGGTTTGGCGCATAGGGTGTGGGGGAGTGCCCGTCGGCGGGCACCTGTGATCGAAAGGGGACGTCGAAGTGGCCAAGAAGGTCGAGGTCGAAGGACCGGATCTGGCGGAGGAGGGCATCGCCATCGAGGAGGTCGGCACCGATCTTCCGGCCGGCGGCCACGTCAGCGGTGATCCGGTGGTGGTGGTGAAGACGCCTTCGGGCTTGCGGGCAGTCGGGGGCAAGTGCACGCACTACGGCGGTCCGCTTTCCAAAGGCCTGTGTATCAAGGGACAGGTTCGTTGTCCCTGGCACCACGCCTGGTTCGACCTGGACACCGGCGAGGCGGTCGGGGCCCCTGCGCTCAATCCCATTCCGGTGTACGAGGTGGAAGAGCGCGACGGCCGGGTGTATGTCACAGGGAAGCGGGAGGACGGTGCTGCCAAAGCCTCGCCACCCGAGTCTCCCGAATCGGTCGTGATCGTCGGATCGGGGGCAGCCGGGGCCGTTGCAGCCGAAGAGCTTCGCCGCCTCGGTTACGACGGGCCCATCTCGCTGATCGGACGAGAGACGCCGGTGGACCGGCCCAACCTTTCGAAGGACTATCTGGCCGGCACCGCCCAGGAAGACTGGATCCCGCTCCGTTCAGAACAGTTCTATGCCGACGCCGACATCGATCTCATCCAGGAACAGGTGGCCGGTATCGATCGGGAGGCTCGCACGGTGCAGCTCGCAAATGGCGACAGCATCGGCTACGGCGCTCTGCTGCTGGCGACCGGCGCCGAGCCTCGCCACATCCCGGTGCCTGGCGCTGACCTCCCGCACGTCTACTACCTGCGCACCTTTGCTGACACGAAGGCCATCATTTCGGCACTCGAAGATGCAAAGCGGGCGGTCATCATCGGTGCCGGCTTCATCGGGCTCGAGGTGGCGGCATCGCTGCGCCAGCGCGACATCGACGTCACCGTGGTGGCGCCCGAGGAGGTGCCGTTGGCGATGCTGATCGGTGACGCACTGGGCCGATTCGTTCAGAGTTTTCATGAAGAGCACGGCGTCGAGTTCCGGCTGGGACGGGGTGTGTCGGAGATCGGCGCCGACGACGTCACACTCGACGACGGAACGAGCGTGGCAGCCGACCTCGTGGTGGTCGGCATCGGGGTGGTCCCCCGCACCGACCTCGCCGAGGCGGCCGGGTTGGACGTCGACAAGGGCGTTCTGGTCGACGACCACCTGCGGACCAGCGACGACCACATCTGGGCGGCGGGCGACATCGCCCGCTACCCGGGCCCCGATGGTGAGGGGGTACGGGTCGAACATTGGGTGCTGGCCGAGCGGCAGGGCCAAACCGCCGCCCGCAACATGCTGGGCATGGGCGTTCCCTTTTCCGACCCACCGTTCTTCTGGAGCCAGCACTACGACATCCCCATCAACGTCACCGGCCACCTCGCCGGCTGGGAGGACGATGTGGTGGTGGGCGACCCGGCCGAACACGATGTGATCGTGGGTTACAGCAAAGACGGCCAGATCAACGCGGTCGCCTCCATCTACCGCGACCTCGAAAACCTTCGGGCCGAGGCCGCCCTCGCCGACGAGGACCAGGACCGACTACGCCGCCTGCTCGGCCTGGACTGACAGATCAGTGGGCTTCGGCTACCCGGCCGAGGCGCTGGCCAGAAAATCTTCGAACACGCTCAGCCAGGCTTCCTCGGCGTCGATGTGGGGCCCGTGGCCCGAGCCTTCGAACATCTCCTTGCGCACGGTGCCGCCCGCCTCCGCATAGCGATCGAGCACATGGTCGATTTGCTGCACCATCGGCTGGGGCGGGTGTTCTTCCTCACCCGGCCAGCCCGGCACCGCCCCCAGCTTGCCCAGTGTCCCCATCTCGAACATCGAGTTGTCGGAGACGACGAGGTCTTCGGTTCCATGGGTCCACAGGATCGGGGGCTTCGGCTCGAGGTCGACGATGTCGTCCCATCGGCAGTATTTGCCGGACAACGCATTCAGAATGCCGGTGGTTCCGGGGGCCACGTTGGGCCAGCGGTCGGTGGTGGTTCCGTCGCCCGGGTAGCCGTGGTCGCCGATGGCTGCCTTCAAGACCTCGGCGACCAGCATGTCTTCGCGCTGCTGCTCCATCTTGTATTCGGGGCTCCAGTAGAAGCCGCGCATCACGTTGCGGGGGGACATGTCGCTCCCATCGGAGTCGTCACCACTAGCCAGGGCCGACACGAACTCTGGCGAAGCGGTGTGTCCACCGGAACCGGCGAAATCGGGAAGGGCGTGGCCCTCGGGGCCGTGGGTTCCTCCGAAGCCGAAGGGTGAGACCGGGTCGATCATGGTCAGAGAGGCGATTGCGCCAGGGTAGTCGACGGCGTAGTTGGCGATGGCGGCCCCGCCGGTCGACCACCCCACCAGATGGACCGGTCGGTCGATGCCCAGGTGCTCGATCAGGGCCCGGGTGTCATCGGACCAGTCTCGCAGCCCGCGGGTCCCGTCGATGGCCAGCTTCTCCGAGTCGCCGAATCCCCGCATGTCCGGGGCGATGATCCGGTAACCGTCGAGGCGGGGGAAGAGGTGCTCGAAGAAGCGGGCGGATGCCAGATTGCCCTGGATGAAGACGATCACCTCCCCGTCTTCGGGACCGGCCGTCAGATAGTGGGTGTTGAGTCTCTCGGTCTGAGCATGGTGCGAGGTGACTCCCGCGGGCAGATTCATCGTGGTCCTCTCCTGTCGGTTGGGCGTTCTGACGTTTCTACCAAAGATCGACAAGGTTCGTACTCGCCCGCCGAATCCGCGTCGCGCGGCGGGTCAATCGGCTGCTTCGAGCGTGCGGGTGATGGCCATCGCCGCCTCGAGCAGTGCACCTTTCTCGTTGGCAACGTCGACCTCGGGCAGGTTACGCAGCGGCCGCCACATGGCGCCCAATGCTGCTGCCGCCACCCATCGACGCCGGGCCGATCGGTCATCACCCCGGATGGCTTCGCGCATTCTGCGATTGGTTTCGGACAGTCGCTTGCCGACCGTGGGGTGGTGGAGGACTGCCTTGTCGGCGTCGATCCAAATGACGAGATCGCGGTGTTTGATGAGGACGTCGAGGTAGGCGGAAAGCAGCCCCCGTCCTTCGTCGGGCCAGGACGGATGGCGGGGAAAGGTGTCGAGGGTGGCTTCGAGCTCCGCCAGAAAAGGCTCGACGAGCTCGACCAGCAACTGCTCCTTCGATTCGAGGTGGTAGCCGAAAGCGGCCTTGCTCATCCCCATGAGATCGACCACGTCCGCTACCGAGGTTCCTTCGTATCCCCTCTCCTTGAAGGCGGCGAGAGCGGTTGCCAGCAGTTCATCTCGCCGGCTTGGGCGTGCCATCCAGACAGCATACTGTCCGGTCGTTCAGTTCTACTGGCTTTTGCCGATCGGTCAAATTTCTTCGCCAGGCGCATGGCTATTTGTGTAGGATACTGTACGAACGTACAGATAAAAATGCGGGGGAGGAACCTCTTCCGCCCGGCCAGAAGGAGGGGCTTGGTATGTTCAGCAAGCGGTCATTGATAGCTGTGTGTATATCCGTGCTCATGGTGGCAGCGATGGCGCCTGCCGCCGGGGCAGGGGGGACGATGTTGCAGATGAACTGCGACAGTCCGCCGCAGGTCATGGCAGTAGACGACATCACGACAGGCATGACCGGCAAGGCCTACACCACGCTTTCCGGACGCAACATCTCAGAGTTTGATGTCGAGGTGGTCGGCGTGCTTCCGGGAGCGATCTATCCGCTCATCGACATGGTGCTCATCGAGGTTTCTGGTCCTGCAGTCGAGGCCGTCGACGGGATGGCTGCCGGGTTCTCCGGTTCGCCCGTGTACATCGATGGCAAGCTGCTCGGTGCCATCGCCTACGGGTTCTTCGGCAACTCATTCATTGGGGGAGTGACCCCCGCCGAGGCCATGGTCGACATCGCCGGCTTTCCATCGAGCGCTTCGCCACAATCGTTGGCGCCTCAATCCGCCGCGCCGCAATCGGCCACAACAGAGCTGAGTGCGCGCGCGCAGCGGGCGCTCAGCGAAATCGAGTCCTCGGTGGGCGAGCTCGGTTCACCGCGGCCGTTGCCGATTCCCCTTGGCGTCGGCGGCGTGAGCTCGCAGCGGATCGCCAAACTCCAGGCCGAAGTCGATGCCCGTGGCTTGCCTCTCAAGCTGTACCGAGCGGGCGCAACCAGCCAGAGTGGAACGGGCGGCGGCCCATCCGGTGAGATCCTGCCCGGCGAATCCCTGAGCGCGGTCCTCAGCGATGGCGACGCCTTTGCCTTCGGCACCGGCACCGCCACCTACTGCGACGGTGACACTGTTCTCGGGTGGGGACATCCGTTCTTCTGGACCGGCAGGGTCACGATGAGCATGAACGAAGCGGACGTCGTCACGGTGATCGAAGACACGAGCGGCTTCTTCAACTTCAAAATCGCCACCCTGGGCGAGTCGGCCGGCCGGATCGATTTCGACGGCAGTGCCGGTATTCGCGGTGTCGGCGGCGAGGCAGCCGAGTCGGTGCCCATCACCAGCTCGGTCGAGTTTGCCGAACACAATGCGACCCGTGCGGGCCGAACCAACGCATATATGACGAAGGACATCTTCTTCAGCCTGGGCTGGACGTCCGCGTGGCACCTGTTGACCAATCTCGACTACGTGTCAGGAACCGGCTTCCGGCCGGGCAGCAGCCTGGTCGAGTGGACGGTGAATGGAACCCGTCAGGACGGCTCGTCCTTCACCGCCTCGTTCGACAACCGCTACTGGGATTCGTTCAGCATCACCGATGCCAGCATCTTCGAGATGGCGAGCTTCATCGATCAGTTGTTGTTCAACCCCTTCGAAGAGGTGACCATCGACTCGGTGGACGTCAGCAACGCCGAGCTGTACACCGATCGCCGCACGATCGACATCACCAAGGCCCGGGCATGGACGACGACCAATCCCGAGCCCGTGTCCGAGTTCGGATTCCTGCAAGCGATGCCGGGGGACACGGTGACCGCCGAGGTGACCCTTCGTCCCTATGCGGGTGAGGAGTCGGTCGAGACGTTCGAGTTGTTGATCCCGGAGGACTTCGCCGGCGGTTACGGATCGTTGTCGATCCACGGAGGAAGCCGCGACTTCTTCTATTTCGATCCGTTCGGTTCCGAGTTCACCGGAGGAGACATCCAGGACTTCGATGACCTGCTCGAGTTCGTCCAAGAGCGGGATCACAACTACGACCTCGTCGTCGAGCTCACCCTGTCGGAATCGTTTGGAGAGGGAGAGGTGCCGGGAGAGGTTCCGCCCGAAGAGCCTCCGTTCGAGCCGGTCAACCCAACCAATGGCGTTGTGCCCGGTGAGCAGGACATTCTCCGGATCAAGGAGGTCAAGGAGTACGACCGGGTCGTGCGAGGTGACCGCTTCTTCGACCTGGAGGTGTTGCCTGAGATCCCGCCGCCGTTTGGCACCCTGTTCGCCGACTTGAGCGGCGACAACGAGGTGGCCGGCGGGGATCCGGACGGAACCGGTACGGCCGTGCTCAACTTCGAAGGCGAGCTGGTGATCTTCGACATCACTCTCGACGCCGTCGACGAGCCCGTCACCGCCGCCCACATCCACGCCGGCTTCCCCGGCGAGGATGGACCGGTGGTGGTGGATCTCGAGTATGAGGTCAACGGCCTGAGCGGTGTCGTGAGCGCCGATCCGGGTCTCCTCAACGAGATGCTCAACTACCCCGACCAGTTCTATGTGAACGTGCACTCCGAGGCATATCCGAATGGAGCCGTGCGGGGCCAGCTCACGTACGAGATGGTGGACGGCGGAGGCGACGGTGAGGAGGCGCCGCCCGACACGATCGGCTACGTCAACGCCGGCGGCCTGTGGACACTCCCAGGACATGATCCGTTCTACTTCGGAAACCCGGGAGATATCCCCTTCCTGGGCGACTGGGACGGTGACGGAGTCAAGACCCCCGGCCTGTACCGGCCGGCGACGGGTTTTGCCTACATCCGTAACACGAACGACACCGGCGTTGCCGATGTTTCGTTCTACATGGGTGCGCCGGGCGATACTCCGATCGTCGGGGACTGGGACGGAGACGGCGTGGACACCTTTGGGGTGTATCGCTCCGCCGAAGCCAAGGTGTACTTGCGGAACAGCAACACCACCGGCGTGGCGGACGTGGAATACCACTTCGGTCGTGCCGGCGATGTGCCCTTCACCGGCGATTTCGACGGCAGTGGCACCACCGATGTCGGCTTGTTCCGCAATGGCCGGGTATTCCTGCGACTGAGCCATAGCGCCGGGCCGGCCGATCTCGAGTTCGATTGGGGGCTCGCCGGGGATCGGATCGTGGCGGGGGACTGGAATGGTGACGGGCTGGACACGATCGGCCTGGTGAGGGGGGCGTCCGGAGTGTTGTATCTGCGCAACGCCAATTCTTCTGGCGTGGCCGATGAAGAAATGCAACTGGAATCCGGCGCCAGCTGGGTGATCGTCAACTGATGCCCGTTGACTGGTGGGCGGGTGCGCTACCCGCCCACCAGTCGTCTTCGCCGCATTCGCGGACGCACCGGCTCCACCGTCGATGTGCTCGGATCGAGGCGCCGTTGCCAGGTCGCGACTACCGCACCGGAGAGCGGCGGCTGGTGGACGGCCAGGCCGCCTGAGTTATGATCGATGATCCTGGAAGAGGGGTTTTCAGGTGACCGAGGAGGGTTTGTCCGGTGCTGAAGTTGTTCCGCCAACGCTTTTGGCAGCCGCCGCGAGCCCATGGCGAGATCGACGAGGAGCGGTCGGTCGGCTTCATCGAGCTCTTCTACGACCTGGTGTTCGTGGTGGTGATCGCCCGCGCCGCCCACCATTTTGCCGGGCATCTGGCCTGGCACGGGGTGCTGGAATTCGCCATCATCTTCGGCCTCATCTGGCTTGCGTGGCTGAACGGGTCGGTCTACCAGGACCTCCACGGCCGGGAGGACGGCCGCAGCCGCACCTTCATCTTTCTGCAGATGGGCATACTCGCCATCCTGGGCGTATTCACCGCCGACGCGGCTACTGAGACCGGCCAGGGGTTCGCGCTGACCTACACCGCCCTGCTGTTGTTGCTCACCTGGATGTGGTACACGGTGCGACGCCAGGACAGCGAGGAGTACATGGCCATAACCGCCCGATACCTCCTCGGCATGGTGGTGTCGGTGGTCGTGATGGGTGCCAGTGCCTTCGCGTCCGACGCGGTGCGGCTCACAATCTGGGGAGGGTTCGTCGTCGCCTGGCTGGTGATGATGCTGGCACTGGAGGACTGGCGGGGAGAGGTGTCGATGCGCCCGACCGACTCCACCGTCGAGCGCTTCGGCCTGTTCGTCATCATCGTGCTGGGTGAGGTGGTGGTGGGGGTGGTGACCGGCTTGTCCGAGGCCACCCCCGACTTCCGAACCATCGCCACCGGGATGATCGGCCTGTCGGTGGGGTTCGGCATCTGGTGGACCTATTTCGATTTCGTCGGGCGCCGGATGCCGCGCGACCGGACCTATATGCGCTGGACGCTGAGCCACCTGCCGGTGGTGATGGCGATCGCGGCGGCCGGCGCAGCCATGGTGAGCCTGGTCGAATCGGCCGCCGAAACGTCCGCTCCCGACAATGCCTCGTGGGTACTGTCGGGCTCCGTGGCGGTGGCGCTGCTGGCTCTCACGTACACCATGACGACCCTCGCCGACTGGGATCGGCTGCCATCGATCTATCAACCGTTGAAGGGCGCGATGGCGATCGGGGCGGTAACCGCGCTGTTGGTGGGCTGGTGGGGGCCTGCTCCCTGGCTATTGGCGCTGTCTCTGCTTCTCGTGCTGTCACTGGTGTGGTGGGTAGCGGTGGTCGCGTGGCTGCGCCTACCCGATCCCAGCGAAGCCCGCCCCAATGCGGACAGACTGAGCCGCTGACTACAGGAAGATTCTGTCCTGTGGAGCTGCGGAGCAGCTCCCAAGGAACGCGGAGCGTTCCCCCCTACCCCTCCTTCGCTCGCAGAGCTCGCTTCGGAGCGGTACCTTCCCCCGCCTCCGCTGACTGCGTCAGCTCCCGGCAGGGGACCATTGGGCGGAAG
>JBFIPU010000105.1:0-8324 GCA_041609995.1 Acidimicrobiia bacterium | reverse complement strand
GTGACGTCGTCCAGGAAGATGTCATCATCGGGGTGCCGGCCCACAGTGGTCTCGCCCTCTTCCAGCAGCCACGTCACTCCCCGGTATGGGCCACGCTCGACCACGAGGGCATACCGATCGAAGTCACCCGGTTTCAGAGCCACCGACTCGTCGGTGGTGGGGTCGAGGACGAACGACACCGTGGGCTCCTCGGCGTGGTATTCCTCGGTGCTGTCCGACTCCTGTCCCATGGCCTCCTCACCGCTCATTGCGGCCAGATTAGCGATCCGCCCTCTCGAGGCGACCACGACGGATTTGCTGGGAACCGTCGACGGCGTAATAACCGGCCGCCACGTAGTACATCACCAGGCTGATCACCCCAACGACGCCCGCAGTGACCCGCAGCCATTCCCAGCCGTACCCGTCGGCGAGGATGAACCATGTGATCGCCGTGTATATGCCGAACGTCGCCCGTTTCCCGATCACGCGCACGTCGATCTTGCCACCGCCTGCCAAGGCGACAATCCCCGCCCCCACCGCCACGGCCACCTCGCGAACGACGAGCAGCACGACGAACCAGTTGGGTAGCGATCCAACCCACCACCCGGCCGCAACGGCGGACACGACCGCCAATCGATCTGCCACCGGGTCGAGCAGCTTCCCGAACTCGGTGACCTGGTCGAGACGGCGGGCCAGATAACCGTCCACCCAATCCGTAGACGCGATGACAAACAGCAGCCAGCCACCCCAGACCAGTTCATCTGCGCCGATGAGGAGCCAGACGAACAGTGGGATCAGCGCCATGCGGGCCAGCGACACGGTGTTGGGAACGTTGATGATCCGGCCCATCTGTCGAATCTACCGTGCCGACGATTGGCTAGCCTCTCGCGACGATGGACGAGATCCCGGCCGCCAGCCAACGACTCATCGCCTCTGCCCGTGAACTGGGCCTTCCCCCGGTCGAGCTCCGTTACTTCGACGCCGGCACCAAAACCGCTCAGGATGCGGCCGATGCCATCGGCTGCGAAGTTGCCATGATCGTCAAGAGCCTGGTGTTCATGGCCGATGCGGAACCAGTGCTGGCTCTGATTCCGGGGGACCTGCGCCTCGACACGAGCAAGCTGGCCACGGTGGCGGGAGCAGCCGACGCCCGGCGGGCGACGTTGGAGGAAGTTCGGACTACGACCGGATTCGTGGCCGGCGGCACACCCCCGTTTGGGCACCGTACGTCGCTGCGAGTGTTCGCCGACAAGCGACTTGACCGCTTTCCCGAACTGTGGGTGGCTGGCGGTACGCCGTCGACCGTATTTCCGATCACCTACGACGACCTTCTCAGAGTGACCGGTGCACTGATCGCCGATCTGACCGAATGACCATCCTCTGCATCGGTGAGGCCGTGGTGGACCTGATCGCCGACCAGCCGGGACCGTTGCAAGAGGCCGAATCGTTCACGCCGTTTCCGGGAGGAGCACCAAGCAATGTTGCTCTCGCCCTGGCTTCTCTGGGCGGCTCGGCCCGGTTGGCTGCCAGTCTCGGAGACGACGATTTCGGCGATATGGTCTTCGATGCGCTGGAGGCTGCGGGAGTCGATACCTCGATGGTGGTCAGGTCCGAGGCCCCTACGACCGCCATCAAGATCACCACCGCCCAGGGCACGCCGGATTTCTCGGTCGTGCGAGGTGCCGACCGGATGCTCGATATTCGGCCCGACCTCGCGGGCATCGAGCTCGTGCACACCTCGGCGTTTGCCCTCTCACTCGATCCGCAGCGTTCGGCCGTGCTCGACACCCTGGGCAACGCTCCGCTCGTGTCTGTTGATATGAACTTCAGCCCGGTGGTGTGGGGAGTGGAGCCGTCACAGGCCCATCCGGTGCTGTCGGCAGCCGTGGCGCGAGCCGATTATGTCAAATGCTCGATCGACGACATGACCCGGATGTTCGGCGACGACTGGGAGATGGACGACCTCTTTGCATGGGGAGACGCCTTGGTGATCCTGACCGCCGGCCGGGCGGAAACCGCCATCTACAAGAACGGCGAATGGGTCGACGACGTCTCGGTGCCCCCCGCACCGGTCATCGACACCACCGGCGCCGGAGACGCCTTCTGGGCCGGGTTCGTCCTGTCGACGCTGGCGGGCGCTGCTCCCCGGGCGGCCGTCGAGCGAGGCCACGAGACGGCAACGATCAAGATCGGCCGACGGGGCCCCATGATCGGACCCGACTCCTAGCTTTCCGTGGTCGCCAGATGGTCGCTTCGGTACCGATTGCCCGGCATGACCCCGGCGCTCCGGCCGCCGTCCACGGCGATGACCTGGCCGTTGACGTAGCCGGCGTCGTCACTGGCCAGAAAGACCACGACCGAAGCCACTTCTTCGGGCTGGGCTATGCGGGCGGCGGGGATATTGGCGGTGAGGGCGCCCATCAAATCCTCGATGTTGTCCCTGTCGGGCAGCGATGCCCTCAGCATGGGCGTGTCGATGGCACCCGGTGCCACGGCGTTGGATCTGATGCCCAAGTGGGCATAGGCGACCGCGATCGATCGGGTCAGGCCGGTCACCGCATGCTTGGAGGCGTTGTAGATCGGATCGTTGGGCCGGCCCGCGATTCCGCCGTGAGACGACATGAACACGATCGACCCCGACCGCTGTTCGATCATGACGGGAAGGAATGCGCGGGCGGCGAGGTAATGCGATTTCACATTGATGCGCATCACCCGGTCGAACTCTTCCGGATCAGACTCGGGGATTTGAGCGGAGTAGTGGATGCCGACGTTGTTGAAAAGCACGTCGACGCGGCTGTGTCGCTCGAACACGCCGGCCGCAAACCGTTCGACCGCTTCGGTGTCGGATGCGTCGACGATGCCGGCCTCGACCTCGATATCCTCGGCCGGCTCCAGCAGGTCCCCGACGATGACGGTGGCGCCCTCTGACTTCATCAACTTGGCAGTGGCGAGCCCGATTCCGCGGGCGCCGCCGACCACCACGGCCGTCTTGTTGTCGAGTCTTCCCATGATCCTCCTTGTTGTCAGACGATGAACGTCTCGTGCCGGCCGGTTGTCTCATCGGTGAATCTGGCGGCATCGAGAGAGCTCACATCGATGAATGGTGTCTCCCCCAGGTAGAGCTCCGTGAGGATTCGGCCGGCAGCCGGACCCATCTGGAAACCGTGACCGGAAAAACCGGCTGCGTACAGAAAGCGGTTGACCGCGTCGTACTCACCCATCACCTGGTTGTGGTCGGGAGTGACCGCATACAGCCCGGCGTAGCCAGATTGGATTCCCAGGTCGAGGAGGGAGGGGGCCGCCCGCTTGGCCCGTTCCAGCATCCGCGGCAGCCATTCTGACGGGTCGTAGGCCTGGTTGAACCCCGGTTGCTGGAGTGGGTCGGAGTAGCCGACCGTGAACTTGCGAAGCTCCTGGTGGAAGTAGAAGGCGGTCGCCAGGTCGATGGTCAAGGTCTCATGCGGCTCGACGTCGGGCATGTCCACCGTGGTGATGACCTGCCGCCGGTAGGGCGTGATCGGCAGATCCCAGCCAACCATCTCAGCGATCGCAGGAGCCCAGGCACCGCCGCAGTTGATGACACAATCCGTGGCGATCAAACCGTTGCTGGTGACGACGCTGCGTATACGGTCGTGGTCGACTTCGATAGCGAGCACCTCTGTATTGGTGTGCAGGCGGGCCCCCGCCGAACGCGCCGCCCGGGCGAAGCCCTGGGTGGCGGGCTCGGGTTCGGCCTTCGCGTCGTCGGGAGACCACAGGGCGCCCACGAACGCCTCGGTGTTCACGACCGGCGAGATCCGAGGAATCAGCGCCGGCTCGATGATGCGCGTGTCGACGCCGTGCTCGGACTGCAACGCCACAGCCGCCTCGATGTCCTCCATCGGGACGGTGTCGTCGATGAGGTAGAGATAGCCGCCTGCCACGAAGTTGATGGGCTGATCGAAATCTTCCACGAACCGGCCATAGATGTGCCGTCCGTAGAGGCCCATCTCGATGTTGGCCGGGTGGTTGAACGAGGCCCTGATACCGCCCAGCGCCTTGCTGGTCGACCCTGATGCCAACGCCCCGCGCTCCAGCAGGACGACGTCCACGCCGGTTCGGGCCAGGTGGTAGGCAGTGCTGACGCCGATGATGCCGCCGCCGATGACGACGACTTCAGCATGTTCTCGGCGCCCGGCAGTCATGCGGCGAGACTACCGAAACAGGTGGACCCGGCCACCGCTGCGCACGCCGGCTCACCGGGAGGCGTCAGCCTCCGATGGCGCCGGTGATCTTGAGGTCGGCGTAGGCCTCGATGCGTCGAATGTGATCGCCGCCCCGCCGCAAGCGGGCGGCGATCTCGGCCGTGGAGAGCCCCGCTCGGCGCATGGCCATGACCCGGCGTTCAATCGGCCGCAACCCCTGGTCGTCGGTGCTGCGGCTGAGGTCGCGATCGAGCTCAGAGCGGGCGTAGTCGGCCATCGCCGCGATTCGCTTGATCGTTCCCGGCTTCTTGCGAACGGACATGGCGATGTCGGGGACCGGCACCCCGTCGGCCATCGCCTTCATGATGACTCGCTCGATCGGTCTCAGGTCGTACATGACACACCCTTTGTCTTCCGTGACACAACGCTAGTGCGCCGTTCGGTTTGGGGGGCAGTCGGGTAAAGGCGGATGCGTGAAAGGTTGAAACATGCATCTGACCGATGAACAGACGGAGGAGCTGGCCGAGGCGCGATCAGCGCTTCGTTCGACCTGGCCCTCACTCACGGCAACCGACGTGAAGAACTTCCCTCCGAACACCCACGCCGAGGCCGCTGCCCTGCTGAGGGAGAGAACGGGAGCAACCGACGACGAGATCGCAACGACGCTCTCGGAGCTGTTCGGATTGGTACCTGAAAAGCACGACCACGCTGCTCCAGAGATCATTGGCCACGAGGAGGACAAATGATGGAAGAGACAATCGCATATGGCAGCAATGTCGCCGGCGGCGTATTCGAGTGCCTCGACTGTGGCTATGGGTTGCAGATCAGTTCTACCGAGTCGCTCCCACCCTGCCCCCATTTCGACGATGACCACACGACGAAGGCATGGAGAACCATTTACGGGAAAGGTGAGACATCCCCGTAGGTCCGAAGAATCGCGAAGCCGGATGCCAGGGGCGCCCAACAGCTGAGCCGACCATTCAGATCACGGATCTCTTGGGCATGAGGGTGATCGTGAGATGCTGGGACAGTAGCTCCGCCGATCGAGCATTGGTCGCCCGTCGCCGAGTCCCCCTTTCCCTATGACCCGACCGGCTCAGCCACGTTCGATGGGGCCACGAGCAGCGTTCGAATAGAACGCTTAAAGTAGGGGTACAACCGAGGGGAGACCATGCGATTGCCCAGTTGCGATAGTTCAGAACGCGCGCCGGTATCGACGTCATGAGCACGTTTGATCGAGTGAGAACGCAGGAGACGCAGGAGACGCAGGAATCGCCTTCTGGGGAGACCCTCACCACTGATGCGTCGGCGGACCCAGTCCCTCTCCGCCCCACTGTCAAAGGCAAGTTCTTGTTCGTGGGTGACGACAAGCTGAGGGTGAAAGGGGTCACATACGGCGCATTTCGGCCAGACAGGTTCGGCAACGAATTCCACGATCTCACGAAGATCGAAAACGACTTTGCCGCGATGGCGGCGGCCGGCTTCAATGTGGTTCGTATTCCGCACACGACCCCGCCGCGCGCGTTGCTCGACATCGCCCAGGAACACGGCTTGCGCGTGATGATCGGTCTGTCGGCCGAACAGTATGTCGGACACCTGCTCGATCGACCGTTCGGATCCCTGGGGCGGATCAAGCGGGAGATACGAAAGAAGGTGCGCAGCTGCGCCTCGCACCCGGCCGTTCTCTGCTACGCATTGGGCAACGAGGTACCGGCTCAAATGGTGAGATTCATCGGACCGCGCAAGATCGAGCGATATCTCCGCGTACTGTGCGACGCAGTTCGGGAGGAAGATCCCGGGGCGCTGGTCACGTATGTCAACTACCCCACCACCGAATACCTGGACCTCCACTTCCTGGATCTGATCGCCATGAACGTCTACCTGGAGGATCCGGCAACACTCAGCAGCTATCTCGCCAGACTCCAGAACATTGCAGGGGAACGACCGCTGTTGCTGAGCGAGGTCGGACTCGACAGTATGCGACATGGTTTGGAGGGCCAGGCAGCGACGCTGGACTGGCAGATCAGAACAGCCGCAGAGTCAGGTTGTGTTGGGGTCGTCTTGTTCTCCTGGACTGACGAGTGGTATCGGGGAGGAGAAGATGTCGAAGACTGGGCCTTCGGATTGACCGACCATGCGCGGAATCCAAAGCCGGCCCTCGCCGCCGTGCAACGGGCCTTTTCCGGTGTGGAATCGCCTGTTCCCTCCGACCCCCCCTCCATGTCGGTGGTCCTGTGCAGCTACAACGGAAGTCGGACGATCTCCGAGTCCCTCGACGCATTGCTCGAACTCGACTATCCCGATTATGAGGTGATCGTTGTCGACGATGGTTCGACGGACCACACGGCCGCACTCGCCGACCGCCCCGGGGTGCGTCTCATCCGAGCCGCACACGGCGGTTTGAGTAACGCCCGCAACACGGGTCTCCATGCTGCGAAGGGAGACATCGTGGCCTACATCGACGACGATGCCTACCCGGATCCGGACTGGCTCGCACATCTGGCGGCGACCTTCACCTCGTCGACCCATGCCGGCGTCGGGGGTCCAAACATCTCTCCGCCGTCCGACGGCCCGATCAGTCAGTGCGTGTCCAACTCGCCCGGTAACCCGTCGCATGTGTTGCTCGATGACCACGAAGCCGAACACATACCCGGGTGCAACATGGCGTTCCGGCGCGATGCGCTCCTTGCCATCGGCGGCTTCGATTCGCAGTTCCGGAGCGCGGGCGACGATGTCGATGTCTGTTGGCGTCTGCGCGACGCCGGTTTCACCCTCGGGTTCTCACCCGCGGCAGTCGTCTGGCATCATCGGCGCGGATCCATTCGCGCATACCTCAAGCAGCAGGTCGGATATGGTCGCGCCGAGCACATGCTGTCGCGCAAGTGGCGAGAGCGGCTCTCGGGCAAAACCCGGTTGGATTGGCTCGGAACGATCTATGGGAGTGGGCACACGCGTCCCCTGACAGTGCGCCGACCGCGCGTATACCACGGTGTATGGGGTCTGGCGCCATTCCAATCCGTCTACGAGCCGCATCCGGGGCGAGTGTCCTCGATGCTGCTGGCGCCACGGTTTTGGCTCGTTGTTCTGGCATTGTCTGCCCTGGTCGCTTTCGGCCTTGGAGCGACCCCCCTGCTGTGGGCTGCTCTGCCCCTGGTGCTGGCGATACTCGCGCTCGGGACGCAGGCGCTGGCCACTGCACGGCGCGCCACATTTCCCGCTGCGACGCTCGCCACGCACCGAAGAGGCCGGTTGGTTCTCGTGACGGCCCTCCTGCATGTTCTTCAACCACTCGCCCGGTTGTGGGGCCAACTGCGGCCGCCCACGGCCCATGGGCATTTCAGACCGCGGAGGTTCTTCGGACTCGCCTGGCCGGTGCCGACAAACCGGGTGCTCTGGACCGGCAACTGGCAACCAGATCACGAGCGGCTTGCAGCGCTCGAGTCAGCACTCGAAGCCCATGAAGCCGAAGTGATCCCGGGTCACCACGAAGGCCGATGGGATCTCGAGGTGCGAGGTGGCAGCCTGGGCGCCGCTCGATGTCGTCTGGCCGGCGAGGATCACAAGAACCGCCATCAGCTGGTGAGAATCCGGGTTTGGCCATACGTGGAAGCCAGAGGTCTGGTGATCCTGGCCACCCTCGCAGCCGGGTTCCTGCTCTCCTGGTCCGACTCGGCCTCGCTGGTGGCGGCGGTGTTCGCCACCGGCTTCGCGGCTACGTCCCTCGTTGTCATCGTGCAATGCAGCAGCGCGATGAGATCATTCCTGGCCATCCTGAGCCGGAGCGGATTCGCCCGACATGTCGAGAGCAAATAACGTCGAACCGGGTGCACTACGCATTGTCGTCACCGGCCTCATCGCGCAGCACCCGCAGCTCGGCGGAATCACCTGGCACTATCTGCAGTACGTGCATGGCCTGGCGTTGCTGGGGCACGATGTCTACTACGTCGAAGACTCCGGCGAGGGTCCCTACAACCTCGACGGTGGACCTACAGGAAGCGACTACGTTGCTCGCGACTGCAGACAAAACGTCGCCCATCTCGCCGAGGTGGCATCCCGGTTCGATTTTGCGGATCGGTGGGCCTACCACTGTCCGCTTGATGACCAGTGGTACGGCCTTCCAGACGAGCGCCGCCGATCCATCACCCGGGACGCCGACCTGCT
>JBFIPU010000104.1:0-8523 GCA_041609995.1 Acidimicrobiia bacterium | reverse complement strand
GGCGTCGACGAAGGGATCGCCATCGTCACGGTCGGAAAACGCCGCTCCCCGAAATCCTGCCGGCCGCAGCACTCAACCCTGGACGAACGAAGGGATCAGATCGTCGTCACCGGCTGCGGCAACCGATGGCGTGGAACGGACCGCGCGCCGATTCGACGCTTCGAAGCCGGCGGCGACCACGGTCACTCGCACCTTGTCCCCGATGGTGTCGTCCACCACGGCGCCGAAGATGACATTCGCCTCGTTGTCGCACCGCTCTGCAATGATCTGAGCGGCCTGGTTCACCTCGTGGAGGCTCATGTCCGACGGACCCGAAATCGACAGGAGCACGCCCCGGCTTCCCTCCATGGAGGTCTCCAACAGCGGGCTCTCGATGGCACGGGTGGCGGCCTTGACGGCACGCTCTTCACCTTCCGCCGTGCCGATGCCCATGACCGCCGAGCCGGCATCCTGCATGACGGCTTTGACATCCGCGAAGTCGACGTTGATCAGTCCGGGGGTGGTGATCAATTCGGTGATGCCTTGCACCCCCTGGAGCAACACCTCATCGGCCATCCGGAATGCGTCGAGGACCGATGTCTGCTGGTCCGCCACGGTGAGGAGTTTTTCATTGGGGATGATGATGAGCGTATCGACCGAATCTCGCAGGGCCTGGATTCCGGCTTCGGCCTGCACCGAACGCCGTCGTCCTTCGAATCCGAAGGGCCGGGTCACGACCCCAACGGTCAGGGCGCCGAGGCTGCGCGCGATCTCGGCGACCACCGGAGCACCTCCCGTTCCGGTCCCGCCCCCTTCTCCCGCAGTGATGAAAACCATGTCGGCCCCCTGCAGGCTCTCCTCGATGTCCTCACGATGTGCCTCGGCCGACGCCCGCCCGATCTCGGGATTGGCTCCCGAACCGAGTCCCCGCGTGATCTCGCGACCGATGTCGAGTTTGATGTCGGCGTCCGACATGAGGAGCGCCTGCGCGTCCGTGTTGACGGCGACGAACTCCACACCACGGAGCCCCGCATCGATCATGCGGTTCACGGCATTCACGCCGCCTCCGCCAACCCCACACACCTTGATGACGGCGAGGTAGTTCTGCATGTTGGTCATCTGGTTTCCTCCTCAGGACCCTCCAATGCTACACACGGTGGTCCAAGCCGGTCCAGTGAATGTTTCCGGCTAACCCTCACCTTTCGGTTGAAGGTCATGGTTCTGCGAACCCCTCAGGTTCCACTGGCGGGTGAAGAGGTCTCGAGTTCAGCCTGAGTTTGCGCCCGGGTCCGCCGACAGTTCGTACGGTCGTACCACCGGCCGCTCCGGCACCGACACGTCCAGGAACTCGGTCGGTCGTACCTCCGGTAGCATCAGAGCCGCCACTGCGGCTTTGGTTTCCAACGCCTGAGCCTCGCCGAAACGCACCTCGACCCCTGCGAACCAGGCCACCAGCCCGGGCGAACCCCAGGACACGTCGGTCACCTCGCCGATTGGGGCGAGCAGGGTCACCAGCCTCAGCGCTTTGGACGCAGCTCCGTCGAGAAAGGAATTCTCGGGTGCGGCGCCCACGTGCAACCGGGTCAGTGGCTGGCCGGCATGGGCCCGCATCACCCGTCCATCGGCGCTGACGGTGAGGCCCGAATCGAGCACGGCCACCTCGACCCGCTCCGTGACCTTGACCACGAGACGATCCGGGAACTGACGATCGAGCTCGACGTCGAGCACCCAGGGGTCGAGCTTGATGGCGTCTTCGGCCGATCCGAGGTCGGCCAACAGCATGGGGACGCCGAGTCCGATTCCGGCCGAGTTGAGGCCGGTGGACACGACAGCATTCGTCTGGCCGACGACATCGATGTGGCGCACCGAGAACATCGGCGTGTTGACAGCCCACACGCCCATCAGCACCGCGGTGACGATTGCGAGGCCGGCGACAATGCGCCGGCCCACCCGTTGTAGGCGGGTCGCCTCGACATGGCGGCGGCGAAGCGCGATTCGTGGGTCCATCAGTCGAACCTCCCCACGAACTTGATCTCGGGTTCGAGGTGGATGCCGGTCGCAGCCTTGACGCGCCGCTGGACCTCCCATACGAGGTCGTAGACGTCCTGAGCCCGCCCGTCCGGATCAGCTTCGATGAAATTGGCGTGTTTGTGGGACACGCGGGCCGTTCCCACCCGCAGCCCCTTCATGCCGAGCTCGTCGATGATGCGCCCGGCCGAGTCCCCTTCCGGGTTGGTGAACACGCTGCCGGCGTTGAAGGTCCCGCCGGGTTGGTGGTCACGGCGCCAGACGCTCACCTCCCGCATGGTGGCAGCCGCGGTGACCGGATCGGTCGGCACCGACCGGAAGGTGGCGGTGACAACCACATCGGTATCCACCAAGGACGAAGATCGATACGCGAACTCCAGGGTCTCCCGAGTCTCGGTCCGCGTGACGCCACTGGCGAGATCGAAGACCTGGGCTTCGAGCAGCCAGGCGGCGGTGTCACTGCCATGCCCGCCTGCGTTCATGCGGACGGCGCCCCCCACCGAGCCCGGGATTCCCACGTACCATTCCAGTCCGCCCCGGCCTGCCTTGACCGCCGCCCGGGCCAGCACCGGCAGAGGAGTCGCCCCGCCCGCCATCACCCGCCCGTCGTCGAAGGCGACACCGGAAAAGGCCGGGCCGAGGACCACCACCACGCCGTCCACCCCGCGGTCACTGACGACGAGGTTGGAGCCCCGCCCGAGTACGAATACGGGCACCGGCAGCGATTGGATGGCAGCCGACAACCGGAGAAGCTCGTCGAGGCTGTCCACCTCGGCGAGCCACCGGGCCGGACCACCGATCCGGTAGGTGGTGAACCGATCCAGGCGCTGGTCGGGGGTTGCCAGAGCAGCCAGGTCGTCGGTCGTCATCGGCCCTACCCCAGCACCTCGAGCAGCTCATCTGGGAGCTGGGTGATGTCCCCGGCTCCCAGCGTCAGCAGCCGGTCTCCAGGCAGCACGATTTCGCCTACCGACGCCGCCAGCGCAGCCCGGGATGGCTCATAGATGACCGTGCCGCCGGCAGCCTCGGCCGACTGCGCGACCGATTGCCCCGATACGCCGGGGATGGGCAGCTCGTGAGCCGAATACACGTCCGTGACCACGACCAGATCGGCCGATGCCAATGCTCGGCCCAGGCCTTCCGCGTGCTCGGCAGTACGCGTATATCGATGCGGCTGAAACACCACGACGAGGCGGTCCGGGTTTCCGGAGCGGGCCGCTGTGATGGTCGCCGCGATTTCGGTGGGGTGATGGGCATAGTCATCGATGAGTTCTACCCCGTTGACCGCCCCCCGATGCTCGTAGCGCCGGTGGACACCAGCAAACGTGCCGAAGCCCGCCGCAAGCTCCTGGGCGTCGTAACCCAGCTCACTCAGCAGCGCCAGGACCCCGGTGGCATTGAGCGCCATGTGACGACCCGGCTTGGGAACCCGCACGGTCACGCGAGGACCGGCAGGTCTCGTCACGGCGAATTGGGCGCCCAGCGAGTCCGCCGTGAGCTCCTGGATCTGCCAATCTGCGCGCTCGCCGAAGCCGTAGGTAGTGGCACCCTTTGCCAGCTGCATGGCGCCGTCATCGTCACCGCAGACGATGACCGGTCCCTCGGTTGCGGCCGCCACCTCCTGGAACGCGGCCAGCACGTTGTCGGCCGTTTGGTAATGATCGAGGTGATCGGCCTCGATGTTCGTGACGAGCAGAGCCCGCAGCCGCAGGCGTAAGAATGTGCCAAAGGCCTCGTCGGCTTCGAGGACGAAGAGGTCGGGATCGCCTAGGTGGGCGTTGGTTCCGAGATCGACGAGCTGCCCTCCCACCATGTAGGTCGGGTCCTCGCCGATGGCTCGTAGCGCGGCGACGGCGAGCCCCGTGCTCGATGTCTTGCCGTGAGTTCCTGATATTCCGATGGCCGGCATGTCGTTGGTCATCGCCTCCAACAAGCGGGGACGTTCCCACACCGGAACGCCGGCCTCCCGTGCTGCCCGCAGCTCCGGGTCGTCGGGGGGCACGGCCGAGGAGGCAACGAGTATGGTCCACTCGCCCACTCGATCTGGTCGATGGCCTGGCCACAGATCGATGCCCAGATCCTCCAATGGGAGGACATGCGGGCCGAGGCGGAGGTCGCTCCCACTGACCTTGAAGCCCTGCTGCGCCAAGAGCTTGGCCAGCCCGCTCATGCCGGCGCCGGCCACACCCACCATGTGGAAGTGCGAAAGGGGCTCCAAGCGAGCAACGTCACCCACGGGATGCTTCCTCCAATACGATGTTCGCCACCTGCTCGGCAGCATCCCCCACCGCCAGCGAGCTCGCCGCCCGCGACATCGAGCCAAGGCTATCGGCGTCTGCGACCAGATCGGCGACCATTGCCGCCAGTTCCGCCAATCGCTCCTGGGGCAGGATCCGGGCTGCCCCCGCGTCTGCCAGCACGCCGGCGTTGGCCGCCTGGTGCGAAGCTGTCCCGAACGCGTACGGCACCAGGATCGAAGGCGTGCCCGTGGCGGCCAGCTCGGACACGGTCGACGCGCCGGCCCGGGCGATGACGAGGTCCGCGGCAGAATAAAAGAACTGCATCTGGTCTTCGTATTCGACGACGCGGTGCTCCACCAACGGGTTGCCGGCGGCGGCGATGTCACTGCTCGATCCGACCAGGTGGATGACGCCCACCGGACCCGCCCTCCAATCTTTCACCATCTCGGCAACCCGCTCGTTGATGACTCTTGCTCCCTGCGAACCACCGGTCACCCCCACCACCGGGCGGTCCGGCCCGACGTCGTAGCGTTTGAGGGCCTCGACCCGATCCACCGGAACCACGACGTCGGGCCGGAGTGGATTGCCGACGACCTGAGCCCTCGGCAACAGGCGGGTGGCCTGCTCGAAGGCCACCAGAATCCGGCGGGCCAAGGGTGCGGCCAGCCGGTTGGCCAATCCCGGCACCGCATTCTGCTCGTGGAGGATGATGGGGACGCGCCGCCGAAGCGCGGCCAATGTCGCCGGGCCGGTCACATAGCCCCCCATGGCCAGCATGACGGCAACCCGTTCCTGCTTCAAAACCCCGGACCAGAGCCGGGCGGCCCGCATCACCTGACCCGGGACACTCCGGTTTGCGCGTATCGACTCCCGCGAGAGCCCGCTGATCGGGGCCGAGACCAGCCGATGACCGGCGGCCGGTACCGCTCGGTCCGCCATCCGATCACCACCGAAAAAGACGACCTCATGACCACGCTCGACCAACACGTCTGCCACCGCCAGTGCCGGAAATACGTGCCCCCCGGTCCCGGCGGCCGCAATGGCGATCTTCACGCTACGGGCTCACTGCCGCGATCGCGCGATGTTGACCAGCACGCCGGTGGCGGCCAACGACACGATCAATGCCGATCCTCCCGAAGATACGAACGGCAGTGAGATCCCGGTGATCGGCAGCGCCCCGGTCACAGCGCCGATGTTGATGATCGCCTGCCCCGCCACCCAGGCAACGATGCCGGCCGCCAGACAGCGGCTGAAGTGGTCGGGTGCTCGGATCGCGATCACGATGCCCCCCACCGTGAAGGTCGTGAAGAGCCCGATCACCCCCAGCGCCCCGACGAGACCCATCTCCTCCCCGATGATGGCAAAGATGAAATCGGTGTGGGCCTCCGGAAGATAGGCCCAGCGCGCACGGCTCTCGCCCAGGCCGATGCCGAACCAGCCCCCCGTGCCTAGCGCGTACATGCTCTGGACCGGCTGATACCCCTTGCCGGTCGCATCGGCAAACGGATCGACGAACGCCATGATCCGATCGAATTGGTACGACCATTTCCACATCGACACGACCACGATGAGCATGCCGGCGCCCACCAGGCCGGCGATGTATCGCAGCGGCGCTTCGCTGACGATGAGAACGGCCAGAGCGGCAAAAGAGATCATCATGGCGGTCCCGAGGTCGGGCTGAGCCAGGAGCAAGAGGCTGGTGATCCCAGCCGAGGCGACAACGGGTCCGAAGAAATGACGGTAATCCTGTGTACGGTCGCCCTTGTTGATCATCACCGCGGCCAGAAAAACGACCACCGCGAACTTGGAGAACTCCGAGGGCTGAATGGTGATCGGCCCGATGGCCAACCAGCGTCGCGAACCGCCGCTCACCAAGCCCGCCAGCAAAACGGAAACGAGGCCTACCAACGACAGTGCCAGGATGGGAACGGCCCAGCGTTGATACAACCGGAACGGAACCCGCGCGGCGATGACGAAGGCCACCAACCCGGCGCCGAGCCACATCGTCTGGCGGCGGAAATAGTGCAGGCTGTCTCCGAAGCGATCGAGCGCTTCGACACTGCTGGCAGACAGCAGCGCACCGAGGCCCACCAGCAGGAGCAGGGCCACCGGGGCAAGGAGCACGGCCAGCGATCGGCGACGCGACAACTCGTCGTGATCGGACGCAATCCGTTCAGCCCGCTTGCGGGTGATCGACGTGATCGTCAAAACTGCTCCTGGTCGATGCTTTCGTTGCGCCGAGCCGGCAAGTCGGTGCTCCCGGCGGCCGCCCCGCGATCGGTGTTTTCCGACCTCAGCGCTCTGACGGAGGCCGCAAAGGCCTCGCCCCGGGATCGGTAGTCCTCGAACATGTCGAAGCTCGTGCAGCCCGGTGCCAGGAGAACGGTATCTCCCTGTTCGGCGAGAGCGGTGGCTTTCCGCACCGCATCTGCCATGTCTCGGGCGGCCACCGTGGGTACTCCCATTCGATGTCCCAGCTGCTCCAGCTCGCCGGTCGCCTCGCCGATCGCCACCACGTGTCTCGGCCCGGCCTCCATCATGGGCGTCAGGTCGAGGTCCTTGTTTCTGCCACCTGCCACGACCACCACTCGCGGATAGGCCCGGATCGCCAACGCGGCAGCGTGAGGGTTGGTCGCCTTGGAGTCGTTGACGTACACGACGCCCCCGATGTCCGCGATCTGTTCACGCCGGTGGCGGCCGGGCTCAAATCGATCGAGCCACGACTGGGTGGGGCCCGGTTCGATCCCGAATCGAGCGGCCGCCTTCACCGCCAATGCAACATCGAGTCGGTAGGCCTCATCGATCCAACCGGGCAGCACCAGCGTCGCTGCCCCGACCGTGACCGGATCCGACGGTGCCACCAATTCGACCGTGGCGGCGGTGAACGCCACCAGCTGCCGCACTGTCTGGTCCTCGGCGTTGGCCACGCAGAGGTCCTCGATCGTCTGGTTCTCCGTGATACGGCCTTTGGCGGCGGCATAGGCGTCGAACGAGCCATGCCAATCCAGATGGTCGGGCGCCACATTGACGATCACCGAGACCGCAGGGTGAAAGCTCTCGATGGTGTACAGCTGGAAACTCGAGACCTCGACAACCAACAGGTCGTGCGGTTCATCGGCCACATCGCTCAAGGCAGTTCCAATGTTGCCGCAGGCAACCGCATCGATGCCGTTGGCGGAGGCGATCTCGGCGATGGCCCTCGTCACCGTCGACTTGCCGTTCGTACCGGTCACGGCCACAACCGGGCTGGCGGTATGCCGATAGCCGTATTCGATCTCAGAAATGGCCTTGCCGGCGGTATCCACAAAGAGTGGCGAGTGGGGCGGGATGCCAGGGCTGATCACAACGGTTTCGTACCCCTCGGCCAGGTCCGTGGACCACTCCGGGCCGACTGTCCCGAAGCCCTCCATGTCTGCCAGCGTCAGCGCGGCGGGGTCGCTGTCGTAGACCGCAACAGCAGTTCCCACTCTTCTCGCGAGGCGAGCCGCCGCCATGCCGCTGACACCCGCACCCACCACCAACAGGCTCACTGCAGGACCTCATTCGTGACAAAGTCCCCGTAGAAGATTCCGAGGCCGATCGCCACCCCGATGCCGGCCAGGATCCAGAATCGGATGATCACCGTCGTCTCCGGCCAGCCCCGGAGCTCGAAGTGATGGTGGATGGGAGCCATGCGGAAAATCCGGGTTCCGAACCAGCGGAACGAGACGATCTGCAGGACCACCGACGCCGCCTCCAACACGTAGAGGCCGCCGAGGATGATCAGCAGCAGGTGGGTATTGGTGAGAAGCGCCAGCGCCGCAATCGCCCCGCCCACGGCGTTGGATCCCACGTCTCCCATGAACACTTCGGCGGGCGCTGCGTTGTACCAGAGAAATGCCAGCGTGGCGCCGAGCACGGCCGAGGCGAAGATGGCGAGATCGAGCGCACCGGCGACCGAGTAGAACTCCGGATGGCGGAACTGCCAGAAACCGATGATCACGAACGACCCGAGGATCAAGGATCCGGATCCGGCCACGAGGCCGTCGAGTCCGTCCGTGAAATTGACTGCATTGGCCATCGCGGTGAGCAGCAGCAGTACCCACAGCACGTAGAACCAGCCAAGGTCGAAACCGAGCGAGCGCGTGAACGAGATCTCGGTCGTGATCCCGGCCGTCACGGCCCCGGCGGCAAACACACCCGCCACCAGCACCTGACCGAGGAACTTCCAGCGCTTCGACAACCCGAGGTTGCGGCTCTGGGAGACCTTCTGGTAGTCATCGATGAACCCGATCAG
>JBFIPU010000103.1:0-8650 GCA_041609995.1 Acidimicrobiia bacterium | reverse complement strand
GTAGTCTGCGATGTCGGAGAGGATGGCGAAGGGCAGCACCCCCAGAAAGGCGATGGGCACCGACAGCAGCAGGATCAGCCCGAACGCCTGGGTGGTGGCCGGCAGGTCCACCTGGCCCAGCCCGATCACGGCGAGCATCACTAGGCTCATCCACACGAAGGCGGCGATCGTCAGTGGCTTCTTCCCAAGCCGTTTCGCCAGCAGGTTCACTCCCGGGTAGAAGAGGAACGACACGACCACCATCACCGCCAACAGGGTGCCGACCAGAGCCTCGTCCTCTTCCAGCAGCACGGTGACGTAGAACAAGAGGCCGGTCTGGGCGATGGTCAGCCCGGTGAAATAGGCGAAGTCGGAGAACACGAAACGCCGGAAGTCGGAGAGGGAGAAGGCCGCCTTGAGCGCTTCCCACACGGGGGTGGTGGTCGACACCGGGTGGCTGTATCTGCGTTCGTCGATGCTCCACACCGGGACGTACATGCACACGAGCGCGAATGCCGCCAGGACCACAACTGCGGTCTGGAAGCTGCGCAGGGTCGACAGGCCGACCGCGTCCTCGACCACGGACGCGATGACCGGCGCGAGCCCGGCGATCACGATCCCGAGTGCATAGGCCGCCGAGGTCCAGGTGGAGAGGTTGAGCCGCTGGTCGGGGGTGTGCCCCATGTCGGGCGTCATGGCATAGAGGGGGGTCAGATAGAAGGTCAGGCTCACGTAGAACGCTGCTTGGACGACCACCAGCCACACGATGTTCCACGCACTCACATCCTGCACCGGCGGCGTGAACATCAGGACGAGAAACAGGGCGGCCGGAAACGCTCCCCATTTCATGAAGGGCGTGCGCCTCCCATTGGGATTGGTGGAACGGTCGGACAGGTTCGCCACCCACGGATCGGTTATGGCGTCGAGGAACCGTCCTGACGCGGCGATGAGGACCAGCGCGTTGAGCACGCCGAGAAAGGTGACCGTGGTGATGAGCTCCGGCAGGCCGGCGCTCTCCGGCGGCAGGTAGAAGAAGACCAGGGCGATGGCAACGATGTTGATGAGGATCGACGCACCGAGCTGACCCACGGCATAGGCCGCCTGCTTGGAACGCGGGAGGTCTTCGAGCTCGGTCAGCACGGGGCGACCCTAGACCACCAACGCGCCCAGATCGCGCAAGTAGCCGGCCGGCTCGTCGAAGCTGCAGCTTCCGAACGACCGCAGATGCCGGCGGACCGTCGCCGCATCGACCGATGCCCCGATCCCCCGCCAGGTACCGGTGGCGATCTCGAACTCGTCTGAATCCGTCGCCTCGAGTGCCGCCACCACCTGGGCCGGGTCGGCGAGCGCGGCCCGGGTGGCGGCCATCAGGTTCATGAACCCGTGTTCGACCGCGTCCGGCACGTCGGAGTCGTGGCGAAACGGATGGTGCAGTCCGGCTGTCGCCTTGAACGGGATGTGGCGCCCGACGCAGGCGCGGATGAATGCCGCCACCCGATTGGCAGAGGGGAATGATTCAGCCGACGCCCCACCCGTGCGGATCTTGGCCCGAACGTCCAAGCCGGCGGACCGGGCCGCGGCCACCCCCTCCAGAAACGAGAGGTCAGCCGGGTCGGGGCTCTCCCCGTAGACGACCGGCGCCCATTTGGCGATCGCGACGTAGTCGGCCCCATCGACCTTGAGCTCGATCTGGTCGACTGGCCGCGCCAGGCGGTCGGGCGGGATGTCGAGCACGACTCCGACGGTGATGCCCTCATCGGGGGAGAGGAGTTGGTCGAGCTGCGGGAGCTGGCTCCCCAGGCAGAGAAACGGTCCGAGGATCCAACCGGCGGGCGCCTGGCGGGCCTCCCGGTAGCGCCGGACGGCCTCGTCGAGCGGGTGCCGGGCAGGCGGGAACACTCCGGCGTAATCGATCAAGCCCGCCAGGAGAGAACGATCGGTGGCCATGGCAGCTCCTCACAGTCCATCGAGCGGCCCGCGAACCCGCGGGGCTCAGACGGTAGCGTTGTCACCCAACATCGAAGGGACGTTCGTGATTGATGTCAACGCCGGATTTGGCCCTGACAACCTTCCGTATTGCGTCTTCGAACACCAGACGGTCCCCACCATCGGCGTCCGGCTCGGAGATCGGCTCGTCGACCTGCGCCTGCTCGTGGAGAACGGAATGCTCCCCGGCGAATGTGGGGCCGCCACTCTCAACCCATTGATGGCAGCCGGCCCCGATCGGTGGAGCGAGGTGCGCGGCATCCTTGTCGACCTCATCACGCGTGACGACCCGGCCATCGAAGCGGTGAGCCGTCCAATCGCCGAAGTCGAGCTGCTGCTTCCCTTCGAGGTCGCCGACTATGTCGACTTCTATTCGTCGCAACAGCACGCCGAGAACCTGGGCCGGATGTTCCGGCCCGACGCCGAGCCGTTGTTGCCGAACTGGAAGCACTTGCCGGTCGGCTATCACGGACGAGCCGGCACCATCGTGATCTCGGGGACCGATATCAAGCGCCCGTCGGGCCAACGCCGAGAGCCCGACGGGTCGATCACCTTCGGTCCCAGCCGCCGGCTCGACATCGAGTTGGAATTGGGTTATGTGATCGGGGGAGACAGCGCCCTGGGAGAGCCGGTGCCGATTGGCGAGGCGGCCGACCACATCTTCGGCTTCTTCCTCGTGAACGATTGGAGCGCCCGTGACATCCAGGCGTGGGAGTACGTGCCGCTCGGGCCCTTTCTCGGCAAGTCGTTCGCCACCTCGATCTCGCCGGGGGTGGTGCCGGCTGCTGCCCTCGAACCGTTTCGGGTCGATCCGCCGCCTCAGAATCCTGAACCCTTCCCATACCTGCGTGGCGGAGAGCGATGGGGACTCGACCTCCAACTCGAAGTCGCCATCAAGACGCCGGGCCTCGACACCTTTCAGGTCATCTCTGTCACCGATTTCCGAAATATGTACTGGACCCCGGTCCAGCAGATCGCCCACCTGACCGTCAACGGGGCGTCGCTGAGAACCGGCGATGTCTGTGCGTCGGGGACGGTGTCGGGCCCGGACCCGGGGACCTATGGGAGCCTGATCGAGTTGAGCTGGAATGGGCAGCAGCCGATCGAGCTCGCCGACGGATCGGTCCGGACCTTCCTCGAGGACGGCGACCGGATCTCGCTTCGGGGCCGGGCAGACGATGGTGTGACGCACGTGGGTCTTGGAGAAGTGGTTGGTACGGTCGTGGCCTAGATCCGGCCGTCGATCAGGCCAGCCAGCCGCGAGATCCCCGGTTCGATCGCGTCGGCTGCTATGCCAGAGAATCCCAGCTTGAAGAAGTTGCGGGGTCGCGGTTCGTTCTGAAAACACACGTGGCCTGGTTCGATGACGACCCCGTGGTCGAGAGCCTCCTGAGCCAGGTTCACGGCATCGAGGTCGGGTGGGCCTTGGACCCAGATGCTGAGGCCACCGGTCTGGATCGGGATGTCCCACGGAAGGTGCTGCGCCAGGGCGGCGCCGGTTCGCTCCCATTTCTCCTTGAAGGCGATGCGGGCACGTCGCACCGAGGAGGCATAGTCACCCTGGTCGATCAATATCGCGGTGGTGCGCTGGAGCAGGCCGGCCGGGTGACGCAGCATGTATCGGCGGACGTCTCGCAAATGAGCGACGAGATCGGCGTCGGCGACGATGTAGCCCAGCCGCAATCCAGGGGCCAGGAATTTCGAGAAACTCCCGAGATATACCACCCGTCCGCTGGTGTCCAGGGCCTTGAGGGCGGGCGTGGGCCGGCCCTGGTAGCGGAACTCGGCGTCGTAGTCGTCTTCGACGATCAGAATGTCATGCCGTTCGGCCGCCTCCAACAGCTGCCGACGACGGCCCACCGCCAACGTTACGTTGGTCGGGTACTGGTGGCTGGGGGTGACGAAGACGAGGTCGAGGTCCTCGATTCCCGGATCGATGACGGCGCCCTGATCGTCGACCGGCAGCGCCGCCGGCCGGGCACCCCGCCGGGCGAAGATGTGACGGGCGTCGGGGTAACCGGGTTCTTCGATTCCGACGCGGGTTTCGGGGCCGGCGAGGGCGTGGGCCACGAGAAACAAGCCCTGTTGCGAGCCGAGCGAGACGAGGACCTCGTCCTGGCGGGCCGTGATACCGCGCGCCGGCAGGATCCGCTCGCAGAGCATGGCGGTCAGGAGCGGGTCGTCCTGGTCGATGAGGTCGTGCAGGCTGGCGCGCCGGTGGATGTCTTCCAGCGCCGTCCGACCGGCGCGCGCCCAGGCCCGGGTCGGAAACAGTGATGGGTCGGGCTGGCCCACGACGAACGGGTACGGGAAGGAACTCCAGTTCGCGGGTTTGACGGTGTGGGGGAACGGGTCGGGCTGATGCTGCAACCGCCGGCTCCAGTCGATCGGATCGCTCGTACGCGGGTTGCGTGCGGCCAGGAACGGGCGAACGTTGTCGTTGACGACGTATCCCACGCGGTCCACGGCCTGGATGAACCCTTCGGTGGCCAGTTCCTGCAGTGCCAGGTTGGCCGTGTTGCGGGAGACCCCGGTGTCCATTGCCAGTGTTCGAGACGAGGGCAGCAGGTCGCCGGTGGCCAACACCCCGGACTCCATTGCCGCGATCAGGCCATTTCGCAACTGGCGGTACAGAGGCTCTTCGTCGTCGCGAGAAAGCCGGATGAGAGGGGTGCTGTGTCGTCGTGCCATGCCGTTCGTGTGCCGTTCGTGTGCCGTTCGTGTCCCGTTCCCTGTTCTCGGTTGGCCGCAGCTGGTCCGCCGGCAGTCCCGGCAGCTGGTACCGTCCAATTGCGCTCTTCTGGCACTTTACAGGGGTCCAATCCGACCTGTACAGTTCAAGAGGCGAGAGCGCCAGGCCGGGTTCTGCGCGCCCGAGCTCCGACCCGCCACAGGGACCGCTCGGGAGCCGTGGTTCCCCGTCCGGGGCTGCCCGTGAGCGCCGACCGTGAGCGCCGACCGTGAGCGCCGACCGTGAGCGCCGACCGTGAGCGCAGATGGTGAGGGCTGCCCGTTGAGCGTTGATGACGAACGGAGGATGAGGACCGATGGATGTAGCCGATCTCCAGCACCTGCTGTTTCACTTCACGCCGGGGCGCATGTGGCTCGATGGTGGCATGACGGTGTTCACACGGGGCGAAGGCTGCTATTTGTGGGACGAGGACGGCAAGCGCTATCTGGATGGCCTCGCCGGCTTGTTCGTCGTCCAGATCGGCCACGGGCGCTCGGACCTCGCCCAGGCGGCGGCCAAGCAAATGGAGCAGCTGTCCTACACCCCGACCTGGGCCGCGGTCCATCCGACCGCGGTCGATGCGGCCAAGCTCATCGCCTCGCTTGCCCCTGGTGACCTCGACACTGTCTTCTTCGTGAGTTCGGGCTCGGAAGCGGTCGACTCGGCGCTCAAGTTCGCACGCCAGTATCACCGGAATCGGGGCAACACCTGGAAGACGGGGGTGATCAGCCGTGACATGAGCTACCACGGCACCACCATGGGCGCGCTTTCGATCACGGGCCTGGAGTCGATTCGGGCGCCGTTCCACCCATTGCTCGCCAACATGCACAAGGTCGGCAACACGATGCAGTACCCCGACGGCATGGCTGCCGTCCAGGCCTTCGAGGAGAAGATCAACGAAGTCGGCCCCGAGCACATTGCCATGATCAGCGCCGAACCCGTGCAGAACGGCGGCGGGGCCCTCGTTCCTCCCGACGGGTACTGGCAGGAGCTGCGCCGGATCTGTGACGAGTATGACATCCTGCTGCATGCGGACGAGGTCATCAATGCCTTCGGGCGGCTGGGGCGATGGTTCGGCTCCGATTACGTCGATGTGGTGCCCGACATGATGACCTTCGCCAAGGGCGCCACCAGCGGGTACGCCCCGATCGGGGGAGTGGTGATCCGGCGCCCGCTGGTCGAGACACTCATGAAGTCCGAGGACGGGACCTTCACCCATGGTGCCACGTGGGGCGGCCATCCGATGGTGATGGCGGTGGCCATCGCCAACATCACGGCGTTGCGCGATGAGCACATCATCGAGAATGTGGTCGAGAATGAGCAGTACTTCCAGGATGAGCTCGCCAAAGTCGCCGATGCCCACCCCATCATCTCGGACGTTCGCGGCGTCGGGTACTTCTACGCCATCGAGTTCAGCAACTCCGATGGGCGTCCGTGGGACGAGAAGACCACGAAACGCATGGTCGGCGAGGTGTTGCCGCAGTACATCAGCGACGCCGGGCTTCTGATTCGCGCCGACAGCCGCGGTCTCGCCAAGCTGATGCTGTCGCCTCCGTTGATAGCCAGGAAACCCGAGATCGACGAGCTGCTGGCCGGGGTAGACGAGGTGGTCTCGAGGGCAGCCCAGGACGTCGCATGAGGGTCGGGGTCGTCACCGAGGCCAAGACCGACGAGCATCGGGTGGCCTTGACCCCGGCTGGCGCCGAGACGCTGGTCGCCGATGGCCACGAGGTACTCGTCGAGTCGGGCGCCGGCCGCGGTTCCCAGTTCTCCGATGACGAGTACGCAGCGGCCGGGGCCAAGCTCATCGAAGACGCGGCCACCGTATGGGCCGACGCCGACATCATCGTCAAGGTCAAAGAACCACAAGAGCGAGAGTTCGGCTTCCTGCGGGAGGGCCAGACCCTCCTCACGTTTCTCCATCTGGCGGCGTATCCCCGCGTGGCCGAGGCGTTGGTCGCGTCGGGCGCAACAGGAATCGCTTACGAGACGGTGGTCTTGCCGGATCGCACCATTCCCATGCTGGCCCCGATGAGCGAGGTGGCCGGGAGGATGGCAACCCAGGTGGGGGCGCGAATGCTCGAGAAGTATGCCGGCGGCCGGGGGGTGCTCATGGGGGGTATCCCGGGGGTCGCGCCGGCGAAGGTCATGATCGTGGGCGCGGGGATGGCCGGCTCCAACGCGGCGCAGATCGCCGTCGGCATGGGAGCCGACGTGACGATCTTCGACGTGAACCCCGAGCCGTTACGCCGGCTCGACAGCGTATACCGCGGGGCGCTCACCACCCGGATCGGCAGCCCGGCGGATGTCAAGGCCGCCGCCCGGACGGCTGACGTCGTCATCGGGGCTGTGCTCCTTCCCGGCAAGCGGGCTCCCCGGATCCTGTCGGCGACCGATGTGGCCCAGATGCAGGAGGGTTCGGCGCTGGTCGACATCGCCATCGATCAGGGTGGTTGCTTCGAGACCTCCCGCGAGACCAAGCATTCCGATCCCACCTACGTGGTGGACGGGGTCGTGCACTACGCAGTGGGAAACATCCCGGGAGCCGTTCCGCGCACGTCCACGCTGGGCCTCACCAATGTCACGCTGCCCTACGTGCGGTTGCTGGCCGAGCACGGAGTACAAGGAGCCATCGAACGCCGGGCCGAGTTGCAGGGCGGCATCAACGTCGACAAAGGCCAGGTTGTGCATCCGGCCGTTGCCGAGGCGCTCGGACAGGCGTGAGCGGCCGGGCAGCTTCGATGGAACGAGAACACCTCACCTCTCCCATCCTCGAGCGCTGGTACACCGCCGTCGGTGCCTGGCGTCCCCGGATCGCCCTGGCCGACAGCAACGACCTGCGGGCGCTGGAGGCGGCGGCACAGTTGGTGGAACGCCGGCTCGTGACGCCGGTGCTGGTAGGCCCGGAACGCGAGATACGAGCACTGGCCGGCGAGAACGCCATCACCTTGAACGGCGTCGACGTCGTGGATACCGAGGACGAGCCCTTGATCGCCGCCACCCGGTTGGTCGCCACCCTCGAGGTCGAAGGCTGTGTGGCAGGGGCCCAGCTGCCGACTGCCAACGTCATCAGACGCGCTCTGCGGGCGGTTGGCACGGTCGGGAGGCGGGGATTGATCTCGAGCTCGTTCTTCTTTCTGATGCCCGACGGCCGGGCCATGTCCTATGGCGACTGCGGAGTGGTCCCGGATCCGAACGCCGAGCAGCTGGCCAACATCGCCATCGCCACCGCCGACAGCTACCACCGCCTCACGGGAGATCAGGCCCGGGTGGCGATGTTGAGCTTCTCCACCAAGGGCAGCGCCCGGCACCCGTCGGTGACCAAGGTCCAGGAGGCGACCGAGCTGGTCCGAGAAAAGGCCCCCGACCTCGAAGTGGATGGCGAGCTGCAGTTCGATGCGGCATGGTCCCCCGCCATCGGAGCCGCCAAAGCACCGGGTTCCCCGGTTGCCGGCCGCGCCAACGTGTTCATCTTCCCCAACCTCGACGCCGGCAACCTCGCGTACAAGATCACCGAGCGGCTGGGCGGGGCCCGGGCGTTCGGGCCGCTCATCCAGGGGCTCAAGCGCCCCATCCACGACCTGTCGCGCGGTTGCTCGGTGGACGACATCGTGCATGTCGCGGTGATCGCCGGCGTTGAGGCAGGCATGGCCGACGAACCAGGACTCTGAACTCACCCAACCAGCAGATGCACCACACAAGGGAGAAAACGTGACACGTATGACAGCTAGCGAGGCGTTTGTCGAAACGCTCGCCGCCCAGGGAGTCACCGACGTCTTCGGAATCGTCGGGTCGGCGTTCATGGACGCACTTGACATCTTCGAGCCGGCCGGAATTCGTTTCTGGTCGGTGGCCCACGAGCAGGCGGCTGCCCACATGGCCGATGGCTACAGCCGCGTCACCGGGCGCCACGGCGTGTGCATCGCTCAAAACGGGCCCGGCATCACCAATTTC
>JBFIPU010000102.1:0-8705 GCA_041609995.1 Acidimicrobiia bacterium | reverse complement strand
GCTGGTCTCGACTGCGTGGGCGTCGGCGGCGACGTACCGGGACACAGACAAGCGGGGTGGGGCCAACGGCGCGCGCATTCGTCTCTCACCGCAGGCAGAGTGGGATGTCAACCTGAGCTCGGGCGTGTCCCAGGTGCTGGGAACGCTGGAGGGGATTCAGCAGGATTTCAACGGCGCGCAGCCGGACGGGACGCGGGTCTCGCTCGCCGACCTGATCGTGCTGGGCGGCTGCGCGGCGGTGGAGCAGGCGGCCAGGAACGGAGGCTACGACGTCAACGTCTCGTACTCACCGGGGCGCACGGACGCCACACAGGAGCAGACCGACGTCGAATCGTTCGCCGTTCTCGAGCCGACCGCAGATGGTTTTCGCAACTACCTCCAGAAGGTCAATCACGTGGCGGCCGAGCATCTTCTCGTCGACAAGGCGTTCATGCTGAACCTGTCGGCTCCGGAGATGACGGCGCTGCTCGGCGGCCTGCGGGTCCTCGACGCCAACGTCGCCGGCTCGCGGCACGGCGTGTTCACCGATCGCCCCGGAACACTCACCAACGATTTCTTCGTGAACCTGCTCGACATGGGCCTGGAGTGGCAGCCGACCACGGAGTCCGAAGACGTGTTCGAGGGCCGAGATCGTGGCACGGGCGACGTCCGGTGGACCGGCACCCGGGTCGATCTGGTCTTCGGGTCGAACTCAGAGCTGCGGGCTCTGGCCGAGGTCTACGCAGCGGACGATGCCGGGGAGAAGTTCGTGCACGACTTTGTGGCGGCGTGGGAAAAAGTGATGAATCTCGACCGTTTCGACCTGGCATGACGCTTCCGGCCGGACTCCCGACCCGGCCGATTTGAATGGTCAGCTCCTTCGCCTGATCGGCCCCGCGCACGCGAAGCGGCAGCCGAAGACGCCGCCGGTGCTGGGATCCACGCGCCTCCGTCGGTGTGGCGGCCGGCTGACGTGCCATCAGCTGTTTGGCCTTGCCATCCGCCCGCCATAATGAGGTGATGCTGAAGGTCTCGTGCCCGTTTTGCGGCGAAGACAGGAAACTGGCAGGCCGCCGCCGGGGGGACGTGATCCAGGTGCGCTGCGGGTCATGCGGCGAGGGTTGGGATCGCGCCCTTCGGCCGACCTGCGACCGTTGCGACGGCGACGACATGCAACCCGCCGTGCTGGCGATCGTGGAAAAAGGGCGGGGCACCCAACTGTCGGTGGTGGGTACCCGCATTGTGCACCTCTGCTCGAGTTGCGACGCGGAAACGCTGGTGACGTTCCACCGCAACCGTCCCAACCCGTTGATGCCCGACGATTTGCCTCACCTCCCGTCGTGAACGTGGAAGACTGGTTTGAGGCCAATCGGCGCAACTGGGATGACCGGGCCGCCATCCATGCGGCGTCTGAGACCTATGCCCTCGAGTGGTTCCTCAACGGGCAAGACAACATCAGCGACGTCGTGGCCTTCGATCGGCCGGCATTGGGCGACGTCGACGGGTTGTCTACGTTGCATCTGCAGTGCCACATCGGCACAGACACCCTGTCCCTTGCCAGGCTGGGAGCCGATGTCGTCGGATACGACTTCTCGGGGACGTCTTTGGCGATCGCCCGGGAGCTGTGCCGGGCAGCCGGCGCACCTGTTGAGTTTGTGGAGGGCAATGTATACGACGCCCCGGCGAATCTGGGGCGCAGGTTCGATCTGGTATATACCACGGTGGGAGCCATCAACTGGTTGCCCGACATCGGTCGCTGGGCCGAGGTCGTTGCCGAGCTGCTCGAGCCTGGTGGCCGGGTCTTCCTTCGCGATACCCATCCGGCCGCCTATCCCCTCGAGGAAGAGTACGGGAGGCTCGTGCATCGGTACCCGTATTGGCACGCCAGGACCGACCCGGTCGTGTTCGACGAGACCACGTCGTACACCGAAGGACCGGGGACCATCGAGCACACTCGCAACTACGAGTGGAATCATCCGTTGGCCTCGATCATCAATGCCGTGATCGACCAGGGTCTCATCATCGATCGTATGCAGGAATACGACAGCCTCGAGTGGCAGCTGGTTCCGATGATGACCCGACACGACGACGGCCGCTGGTACCTGCCGGCGGAGTTGCGGGACAAGGTCCCGTTGATGTTTTCCCTAACCGCCCATATGCCAAAAACTTCCAATTCGTGATCTGAATATCGCGCTCTGGCGACGCAATACCGCTGTTTCGGCAAATTCCCTCTATAACCTTTGCGCCGAGGGGTTGACCTTTGAGGTCACCGGACGAATATCACGACGGAAGGAAGATATCCGTGAACAAGACCGAAATGGCCCAAAAACTCGCCAAGAAGATCGATATCAGCCAGGCCAAGGCTGCCGAAGCGGTTGACGCCATTTTCGACAGCAAGCCGGGCCAGGGGATAATCGCCGTCGAGCTCGACGCCGGGCGCGATGTCTCGATCGGCGGGTTCGGGAAGTTCAGCACGAAGCGTCGGGCGGCCCGACAAGGCCGCAACCCCCGCACCGGCGAGCCCATGACCATCGAGGCCCGCACGGTGGCGGTCTTCAAGCCGGCCCAGGCGCTGAAGGATCGCGTGCACGACTAGGAGAACACCTTGCAGAAGCTGAAAAACCCCGCTACGGCGGGGTTTTTTCAGGTTTTGGGCCGCTTCGGAAGACAGGTTGTGTTTCGGCCGCCCCCGGAAACGGTCTAATTTGGCGACATGAGTGTCGAAAACGGCTCCGTGGTGCCGACCCGGCTTCCCCCGGCCAACGGGTATGTCTTCTTGTTCGACGCCTCGAGCACGCTCGAACAGGAGTTGCTCGAGAACTGGGTCCTCGAGCACTTGCCCGAGGATGCGCCGCCCGCCGAGCGCATCAAGCTGCGTCCTTCCCGCCGCCGCCGCCGGATCAGGCCCCGTCCCGAATCCCTGATCAAAGGGGTGCTGGCCGGCGGCCACGATCCCCTGCTGGTTCCCTTACGGGTGGTCTGGTTGGCACCCGAACGCGACGGGTTGCGGGCCGTGCGCCTGCGTGACCTGCTTCGCTTTGGCGACCCGCGCGACCCGGATCCGGTGCGTCAGCACAGCATTTATTCGCGCTTTCCGGACCTGGTCCAGGTGGTGATGGGGGAGCCGGCGGCCGTGTCGGAGGTACGGGAGCGGTGGAACGCCTCCGGCGCTGATCAAGTCTCCGGCTTGGCCGAATACATCACCCAGCAAGCCGCATTGACGCTCGAGGTGGCCGAGCGGAGGTTGCGCGGCTACCGCTACAAAGTGCCCAAGCTCGTCATCGAGCAAATCCTGTCGAAGCCCCGTTTTCGGGCAGGGATCCGCGAAATCGCTCAGGCCGAACAACGCTCCGTCGAGACCGTTCAACGCCGGGCTGAGCGCTACCTCGCCGAGATCGGGGCGTCCCACAGCCCGTATGTCATCGACCTGGTCGCAGGGCTCATTCGGTTTCTCTACACGCGCGGCTATGCCGAGATCAACTATTCCCCCGAGGAGCTCGCCGAGGTCTACGAGCGGTTTGGTCACCATCCCATGGTGTTCCTCCCATCCCACAAATCGCATTTCGATCGGCTCACGCTGCAGCACATCCTCTACGAGAACGACCGGCCGCTCAACCACACGGCCGGCGGGATAAACCTGAAATTCTTTCCGATCGGTCCGCTGCTGCGCCGGACCGGTGTGTTCTTCATACGCCGCAGTTTCCGCGACAACGAGATCTACAAATTCACCCTGCGCCAGTACATCGCCTACCTCTTGGAGAAGCGGTTTCCGCTCGAGTGGTACATGGAAGGAGGGCGGTCGCGGTCGGGCAAGCTGCGGGCTCCCCGCTACGGCATGCTGACCTACGTCGCAGAGGCGTACGAGATGGGGGTGACGGACGATGTGATCCTGGTTCCGGTGGCGATCGCCTACGACCAGATACACGAGATCGCCGACCACACCCGCGAGGACAAAGGCGAAGCCAAGGAAAAAGAGAGCCTCGGCTGGCTTGTCAAGACGGTGCGAGGCCTCGGCAATCGGTACGGGTCGATTTACGTGCGGTTCGGGGATCCCGTGTCGATGCTCGAGGAGATCGGTCCTTCCACCCACACCGGTGAGGCTCCCGAGGCGCTGGAGATCCAGAAACTGGCGTTCAAGGTCGCTGTACGCATCAACGAGGCGACACCGATCACGCCGACCTCCATGATCACGCTGGCACTGCTCGGCAGCGGGCGGGCCCTCACCACGACCGAGATCACCGAATATCTGGCTCCCTATCTCACCTATATCGACGAGCGCGCCCTGCCCACGACCGTTGAGCTCGAACTGGACAAGCCCGCTGAGGTCGAGGCCCGCCTGAGGCTCCTCACGGACAACGGTGTGGTCAAGCGTTCCGATGAGGGAGCCGAGCCCATCTACTACATCGATCCGGAAGATGCCCACGCCGCCGCCTATTACCGCAATACGGTGATTCACTTCTTCCTGCTGCCGGCCATTGCCGAGTTGGCCGCTCTCGAGGCAGCCGAGATCGACGGTGACGGCACAGACGTCTTCTGGGATCAAGTGCTCGGCATCCGAGACCTGCTGAAGTTCGAGTTCTTCTTTCCGACGAAGAAGCGTTTCCGGCAGCAGATCGCCGACGAACTCGACCGTCGGGCCCCCCGGTGGAGGGAGGCGGTGGCGGAGGGGGGAGGACAAGCCGCCGCGCTCGCCACGAGTCTCAACCCACTCGTGGCCCACTGGGTGCTCCGGCCGTTTCTCGAGGCCTATCGGGTGGTGGCAGACATTCTGGCCGATATGGAACCGAACGACACCCTCGACAGCGACGACATCAGCAAGAAGGCGCTCGGGCTCGGCACGCAGTACCACCTGCAGTCCCGCATCAAGAGCCCCGAATCGATCTCCAAGACGCTCTTCGAGAATGCGCTGCAGCTCGCCAAGAACCGCACCTCCGGGCTGGAAGGAGCCGAGTTGGTGACGGCCCGCCGAGACCTGGCCCGCGAGATCCGTGACGTCTTGTTGCGGATCGACGCCGTGGAGGAGGCGGCCGTCCGGTAACCGCGTTATTCGGCCGCCAACGGCGCCAACGCTATCGGTCTTACCCGTAAGGTGATCTGCGGGACCGCCCGGGCGCGGAGGGTGCTCATCCGGTTCGGGCCTGACTCCGAATACGGGCGTGGGAGGAAGACGATGAGACGGCGGCATCTTCTGGTGTTTGCGGTGGGAGCATTTTTTGCCGCGCTTCCGACGCCTGCCCTGGCTCACGAAGGCCAGGTGATTCGCCTCGGCTCGTTTCTGGCCGGACTCACCCACCCGGTGCTCGGGCTCGATCATCTGCTGGCCATGGTGAGCGTCGGCATCGTGAGCGCCATGATCGGGGGCCGGGCCATCTGGACGGTCCCGGCCACGTTTGTCGCTGCCATGGCGGTCGGGGGACTGCTGGGTGTGGCCGACGTCGGTCTCGGATCGGGATTCGTCGAGGCGGGGATCGCCATTTCCGTGCTGTCGCTGGGCCTCGTGATCGCCGCCGACCGGAGGCTGCCGATTGTCGGTGCGATGCTGGCGGTGAGCTTCTTCGGGGCGATGCACGGCTACGCCCATGGCCAGGAGATCCCCGATATCGCCCGGCCGGTCGTGTACGCGTCGGGGTTCTTGACCGGTACCGCCCTCATCCATCTCGTGGGTGTGCTGATCGGCGACCAGGCTCGCCGGTACCGGCGGGGTCGCCCTGTCTTGCGGGTGGTGGCCGTTGCCATCGCGCTGACCGGTCTCTCGTTCCTGGTGGGCGTATTGTGACCGCGACGCGATTCGAAGAGAGCCGAACGGTGGTCGACAAGAGGACGATCGTTTTGTGGGAGATCGGCGCGTTCGTCTTCATCATGCTGGCGGCCAGCGCGTTGCATTTCGCCTATGAGCTCTCCGGGTTCTGGAGGCCGATGGCGATATTCGGGTCCGTAAACGAGAGCACGTGGGAACACCTCAAGCTCTTCTTCTGGCCCGGGCTCGTCCTGACGTTCGTGCAATACGCCTACGTGAAGGACCGGGTCAACAACTACTGGCTCGGAAAGGCCCTGGGCTTGGCTGCCGTGCCGGTCGGGGTGATCGCGTCCTTTTACTTCTATCTGGGGATCGCGCTGCCCATCTATGGAAGAGGTTTCTTGTGGGCCGATATCGGCACCGGCGCCTTTGGCGTGTTGCTGGGGAATCTGGTCACCTACTACGTGCTGACGCGGGACCCGGTCCAGGCCGGGCGGACGATCGGAGTCGTCGTGATCCTGGTCATGACGGTCGCAATGGTCATCTTCACCCCCTATCCACCCCAAATGTTCCTGTTCGAGAACTTCTTCGGGTACGAGTACTCCGGTCAATACGGGATTCTCGACGACTACACCCCCTACCTCGTATTCCGTTGAGGCTCACCGCGTCGTCGCCAGAAGAGGGGATCGGGGGCAAAGCCCGCCACGTTCGCTGGCTCATGGGTCAGAGCGTGCCGGTTCCCGCGACATGGATTCTGCCAATCGGGGACGATTCGATGTTCGTCCCGGAGGGCCCGGGCCCGTTTGCGGTCCGGTCGTCGGCCTCGGTCGAAGACGGGGTCGAGCACTCATACGCAGGGCAGTTCGCCACGGTTCTCGACGTGCCGAGAGAGGACGTCCCGGCCGCCATCGCCGAGGTCCGCGACAGCGCCCACGGACGGACCGCCAGGGCTTACGCAGCAGCCATCGAGAACGGCGAAATCGAAATGGCGGTCATGATCCAGGACATGGTGCGTCCGGTCGTTTCGGGAGTGGCTTTTTCGCGAAATCCCATCACCGGTCTCAACGAGGTGGTGCTGGAAGCTGTGACGGGCCGGGGCGATCGCCTGGTCGGGGGCGGGGTCACGCCCTGGCGGTGGGTGCGGCGCGGAGACGAGTGGATCGAATCGCCAACCGAGCCGACACCGGCAGACTCCATCATCGCCGCGGTAGCCGATGCCTGCCTGGAGCTGGCTGAGGCATTTGGGCGGCCACTCGACCTCGAATGGGTGTGGGACGGCAATCGCGTGTGGTACGTGCAAGCCCGTCCGATCACCGGAATCGACAACGTCGGCATCTACTCCAACCGGATCTCGCGCGAGGTGATGCCGGGCATGATCAAGCCGCTGGTCTGGTCAGTCAACATGCCGGTGGTCAACGGTGCCTGGATCGATCTCTTCACCGAGGTGCTGGGGGAGCACGATGTCGAAATCGACGACCTGGCCCGGCAGTTCGCCTATCGGGCGTATTTCAACATGGGCACGATCGGGAGGATCTTCGAGATCATCGGAATGCCACGGGACTCTCTGGAGATGCTCCTCGGGTTGCCCGGGACAGCCAAACCCTCGTTTCGGCCCACAGGCCGTACGTTGCGGTTGCTTCCCCGCATCGCGAGGGTGACGGCCAAGTTCGCTCGTTTCGAGGCGCACATCGAGGCAGAGCTGACCCGGCTCGAGGACGAATTCCGGCGCCTCGCGGCTTTGGAACCGGCTCAGCTCGACGACGCCCGGCTCCTGGAGGTCATCCACGAGCTGAAGGCGATCGGAAAGCCGATGGCGTACCTGAACATCGTGACGCCGCTGCTCGCCAACCTCCACAACTCGCTCCTTCGCCGCAGGCTCGACAAGCACGACATCGACTTTGCCCAAATCGAGGTCACGGCCGGGCTGGGAGCCGAGCCGTTGGACCTCGACCCCAACGTGGCGCTGACCGAACTCTCCATCGGCTTCCGCGCGTTGCCCGACTCAGTGCAGGCCGAGGTCGAGGCGAGAGGGCTGGAGGCGGTGCCATCTGATCTGCAGAGGCGGCTGGAGGCCTTCCTGGAGCGGTTCGGCCACTTCTCGGACAGCGGCAACGACTTCTCGGTGGCTCCCTGGCACGAACAACCGGAGATGATCCTGGCGTTGATCAGGTCTGCCCCGGCCGGCCGGGCCCAGGATCGACCGGCGCCTCTCCCGCGTCGGTTTGAGCGAGGACGACGCCGGGCGGGGCGGTATCAGCTCCACCGGGACGCAGCCAGCTTCGCCTGGACTCGGGGCTACGGCTTGTTCCGGCCATTCTTCGTCGAGGCAGGCCGGCGGCTGGTCGCGGCGGGCCGGCTCGAATGGCTGGATGACATCTGGTATCTCACCCACGCCGAGGTATCGGCCTCATTGCTCAAGGGTCACGATCATCGTGAAGCCGCCCGGCACCGGCGACAGGAGATGGAGAGCCTGGCAGACGTGGTGATGCCCGAGGTCATCTACGGCGACGACTTCACCCCCACCCGGGTTTCCGAAGCCGCCGAGGCGCTCAGGGGTGTCCCCACCTCCCGCGGGAGTCACCGCGGAACCGTCCGGGTCATCCGCGGGTTGGACGAGTTCGATCGGGTGGAACAGGGCGACATCATCGCCATCCCGTTCTCTGACGTCGGCTGGACGCCGTTGTTCTCCCGCGCCGGAGCCGTGGTGGCCGAGGCAGGAGGAGTGCTCTCCCACAGCTCGATCGTTGCCCGTGAATACGGCATTCCGTGTGTGGTGTCGGTTGACGGTGCCATGCGGCTTCCCGACGGCGCCACCGCCGTCGTCAATGGATACACAGGCGAGGTGGTGGTGGAGTCGGGCTGACCGCGGTCAGCGTGTCATGTAGTCGTAGTGGATCAGTCCGCGTTCCCGCAGCCATTTGTGGATGTAGCCGATGTGCGTTTGTTCGATGGCGTCGTGGAACTCCTCCGTTTGTAGCGCCCCCGCCTT
>JBFIPU010000101.1:0-8747 GCA_041609995.1 Acidimicrobiia bacterium | reverse complement strand
TGCGGCCCGTTGGAATGGTCTGGCGGCGCATGGAAGCAGCCAGTGGTCCCGCGCCCAGGCTGCGGATGCGGCTCGTTGGAATGGTCTGGCGGCGTATCGGAGTGGGGAGTGGTCCCGCGCCCAGGCTGCGGATGCGGCCCGTTGGAATGGTCTGGCGGCGTATCGGAGTGGGGAGTGGTCCCGCGCTCAGGTGGCGGATGCGGCCCGTTGGAATGGTCTGGCGGACGAGCTCAATCGCCGATGACAACCACCGGTCACCGGCTGGCCACTCGGATCAGGGCTGGGGAGCTTTCAGGACCTACCGTCGTCCAGAGGGCCGGGCCGTTAGGCCCTACCAAAACGCCTTCGCACCAGCGACCCTGAAGTAATAGTCGCAGATCTTTGGAGGCGTTCATGAGGACGCAGCTCATGATCATGCTGATTGTCTCTGCGGTCTTCCTCGCCGGCTTGGCCGGGCTCGCGACATTGGTGGTGTGGCTGGGGTGGCCTGGCGGACTTTCCGTCGGGTTGGGGATTCTGCTCCTCGTTGCGGTTACCTACCTGTTCGTCATCAAGCCATGGCACATGAGGTGGGGAGCCACCGACGCCGAGGTCGTTCAGTGGATGCCCGGCGATGAGCTGATTCCAGGCGCCGGTCAGGCAACGCGGGCTATCTCGATTGCGTGCGAACCTGCCGACGTCTGGCCCTGGTTGGTTCAGCTGGGTTTTGGGAGGGCAGGCTGGTACAGCTACGACTGGATCGACAACGACTTTCAACCGAGCGCCGACCGGATCGTGACCGAGTATCAACGGCTGGAAGTCGGAGACAAGATCCTGATGATGCCGGAGGTGGGGTTCGTAGTTCAGTCGATCGACCAACCGCGCTCCATCGTGAGCCTCTTGGAGGACGGCTCGACCAGCTGGTGTCTGGCGCTCTACCCCGACAACGGCACGACCCGGTTGGTGAGTCGGTGGCGGCCGAAGTTCGAGAAGACACCGTCCACGTTTTTGATGACGATGCTTTCCGAGCCGGGCACCTTCATCATGGAACAGAAGATGCTTCGGAGCATTCGCCACCGGGCCGAAGCCCTCGCGGCAGCGGGCGAGCGCCTCTGATGGCAACGTTCTGGGCCGCCGTTCTCATCTTGCTGGGGCTGTTGGCTTGGGGTGGACAGACTGTCTCTCGTTTCGCCCCCGGTACCGCCGAGAAGCTGAGCCTCATGGAAGGAGAGGACACGGTCGAGCGGGTCTATTGGGCCGATGTCAGAGGAGAAGCACTCTGGGACTTCCTCACGCTCTGGACGCTCGTCGTTGCCGGAGTCCTGTTGTTGTTCGACCACCCTGCATGGCCCTATTTCGGTCTGGTGGGGGGTGCGGTCTACGTCTACTTCGCTGGCCGGGGGATCTTCACCAGGCTGGAGATGCGACACAGGGGCTTTCGCATCGGTGCGCCTGCCAATGTCCGGATCGGCCTGATCATGCTGGCGGTTTGGGGAGTTGCCGGCTTCGTCGCCATCCTCACCGCGGTCATCACCCTTTCAGGCTCATGAGCTGGTCGCTCGACAGCTGGGACCCGTCGTGGAGGTGACGACCACGACTTGGCTGGTCGGTTCGGCGGGACTGCTGCTGATCCTTCTCCTCGGCTCCCTGCAGTTTGTGGCGGTGTTGAGGCCCAGATCCGATTGGACGATCGAGAACGTCTACGGAGGCGACCCGGCCAGCACCGACCCCAAGGCGTACTTCGCTTTCAACCAGGGTTACGCCTGGGCCGATGTGTTCCTCTGGGCCCCCATCCAGATTGTGGGGAGCGTCGGCATGCTCCTCGGCAAGAGGTGGGGCTTTCTCCTCGCCCTGGTTGCTTCTCTGCCGTATGTGTATACGGCAATGACGATCTACATCTGGGATCGCGACCTCGGCTTTCGCCGCAACACGTTCGGCTACTGGGTGATCATCTGGGCAATGTGGCCGGCCTTCGGGCTCACCCAAGGCATCTACACCCTCACTCGACTCATCGAATGAGACCCGAGAGGCGATCAATGACCTCCCTGGTCACTCCTTCTACGCTGGGGCAATGCGCATCGGACTCCTCGCCGCCTCCAAGATCTCCCGTGCCGCCATGATCGCGCCGGCCAAAGAGAACCAACGAGTTGAAGTAGCGGCCGTCGCCGCACGGTCCGTCGAACGAGCGGAGGAGTTCGCCTCGGCCCACGGCATTCCTGTCGCGTACGGGTCATACGACGAGCTTCTCGCCGACGACTCTCTCGACTCGATCTACGTGTCGACGCCCGCCTCTCATCACGCCGAGTGGACGATTGCCGCTCTCCGCGCCGGCAAACACGTCTTGTGCGAGAAGCCGATCGCCGGGAACGCCGCAGATGCACGAAGGATGTTCCAGATCGCAGCCGAAGCCGGCCGGGTTCTCATGGAAGGCTTCCACTGGCGCTTTCACCCTTTCGCCGAGAGAATGATCATCGAGGTGGGGAAGCTGTCGCGGCCAGTGGAGATCGAGACCGAGTTCTCGATTCCTCAGATCCCCAAATCGAACATCCGATATCAGCTACCCCTCGGCGGTGGTGCTCTCATGGACTTGGGCTGCTATCCGGTTCACTGGGTGAGAACGCTGCTCGGAGAGCCTGATTCGATCGAAGCCGAGATGGAGACCACCGTGCCAGGGGTGGACGACACCACGACCGGTGAAATGAGGTTTGCCGACGGAAGTGTCGCCAGAATTCGATGCTCGATGTCGGCGACTGCCGAGACTCGCGCGCTGGAAGCGAGCGGCTCCAATGGATGGGTGCGCGCCGAAAACCCGCTCCATCCTTACGAGGGCAACCTGCTGGCGTGGGACGTCGACGGGTCGGCGGGCGAAGAGGAAGTTCCCGGTCCGACCACTTTCGAGGCACAGCTGGCTGATTTCGTGGCGCTGGTCGAGGATGGCGGCCCCCAAATCGTCACCGCCGAGGATTCGATCGGCAACATGGAGGTGATAGACGCCATGTATCGGAGCGTCGGGCTCGACCCGCGGCCGTAGCAGGGGTTGGTGGGGTCGGCCCCGGGCTCGCTGGTCGTCGGCCGGGACCGGCATGTGTGTGGATTCCTGGCTCCTCGGCCGCCTGTCCACCGGTCCTCGGTGCTCACTGGCGAGTCGGAGGTGCCGGTGCCTGGGCGCGGAGTTCGGCTGCGAAGTCGTCGGGGTTTTCGGGGGTGATCATGAGGGGGCGATCGTTCTGGCGGTCGATGACCACGAATCGGTCCATGTGCGAGATGTAGAACTGAAAGGTCACGTCCTTCGTCTTGTAAAGGCCGAACCCGCCCCACAGCCCGCCGGCGCCGATTCGGTAGCCGATGCCGTAGCGGTTACGGAACTCAGACAGGGTGAGCAACGCGACGTCGACGATTTCGTCCAGCGACGTCGAGTGGCGGCGCACCGGCCAGACGATGTCGAGTGAGGTGGGGGTGATCTCGAAGGAAGTGGGTCGCATGTAGACCCACACCACTGCGTAAATGGCGCCAATGAAACCGGCGACCCACCACAGTGCCGGTGTACCTGCCGCCGAGCCGGCCCAGCCGATCAACAGGGGCAACGGCAGCACCGCGACGGTCAGCCACAGCAACAGGCCGCGCAGCGGCGCCAGTCGGAACGTTGTCACGGTTGCACGGTACTGGTAGATCCGGACAATGGGGCCGAACCGGAGCGGATTGAACCATCCCGTCGGTGGGTATCACCCCAACCGTGAAGCGGACTGGATGGTTCACGTACCTGGACCGCCGGATCGTCCGGTGGATGGCCGAGCACGGCATCCTTCTCCTTCGTGTCAGTGTCGGTCTGGTCTTCGTGTGGTTCGGGGCCCTCAAGTTCATCCCCGGCCTCAGCCCCGCCGACGAGTTGGCCACCGACACGATCAATGTGTTGACCTTCGGCACTGTCGGGCCCGAGCTCGCCCGCATCCTGCTCGCCACCGTCGAGACCGGGATCGGCCTCGGGTTGATCGCGGGAAGGTTCTTACGTCTTGTCTTGCTCGCTTTGTATCTGCAGCTGCTGGGAACCGCCGCGCCAATGTTCCTGTTCCCGGAGCTGACGTTCGAGCGGGTCCCGTTGGTCCCCACCCTGGAGGGTCAATACATCATCAAGAACTTGGTGCTGGTGGCAGCCGGCATCGTCATCGGCGCCACCGTGCGGGGCGGCGACCTGGTCGACGACCCGGTGGTGACTGCCCAAGCGGAGGTGATCAGTAGCCGCTCGAGCTAGTCGCTCGAGCTGCGCACGGTCAGGACTGGCGGGGTGGAATCTCGCTCATGCGGGGGATGGCTCCGAGCTCCCGTTCGACTCGCTCCACGTGTCGAACGCATTCGGCGATCAGATCGTTGAGCGCCCGACGGTCTACGTCGGACAGCCGTTTGATGTGCACCGCCGACTTGGTGGCCTTGTGGGGGCCGAGTCGGTCGAGAATGTCGTCGAAGCCGAGCAGTCCCGACATGATGTAGAGCGTGAGGCGATCCTTTCGAGGCGAAAAACCGACGGTGAAGAAGTCGCCCTCCTGCCCACTGTCGTAGCGATAGTGGTATTGCCCGAAGCCGATCGTGTCGTCATTCCACACCCTGGGCTCGTACCCGGTGGCCTCCCGCATCAGCTCCACCAGCTCGGCTGCGTCGGCCCGCCTTTCCGGGTGGGCGACCGAGTCGATCATCGTTTTCACTGCGTCGGAAGAGGTCACGGCTGTCACCTACGGTACCGCCGCAGTCTGACCTACTTCCGGCCCCTCGGTACGATCGTCCACGCATGAATGCAGGCCAGCCCCCGATCGGGGTTCTCTTGATCCAGCTCGGGACTCCCGACTCCACCGACGTCAGCGATGTGCGCCGCTACTTGCGCGAGTTCCTGTCCGACCCCCGCGTGATCGACCTTCCCGTCCCGGCGCGAACCGCGCTGCTGGAAGGCGTCATCCTTCCCTTTCGACCTCGTCGCTCCGCCGAAGCGTACGAGAAGATTTGGACCGATGCGGGCTCGCCGCTGCTCATCAACACCACCGACCTGGCCCGCAAGGTGGCCGATGAATTGGGTTCCAGCTACGCCGTCACCGTCGGAATGCGCTACCAGAACCCCAGCATCGAGGAGGCGGTCGACGCGCTTGCGGCGGAGGGTTGCATCGAATTCGTGGTCGTACCTCTGTTCCCTCAATATTCGTCGGCTGCTACCGGGTCGGCCGTGCAAAAGGCCGTCGAAGTCATCGGGGGACGATGGAACGTGCCGGCGATCACCACCGTGGGTGCGTTCTACGACCACACTGGCTACATCGACGCACTGGCCGCGTCGATCAAAGCCACGCTGGATGACTTCGGACCCGATCATCTGCTGTTCAGCTATCACGGCCTTCCGGAGAAACAGATTCGCAAAAGCGACCCCACCGACGGCTGGTGCCTCGAGTCGGCGGGGTGCTGCGACGCCATCGTTGACGCCAACCGCTTCTGCTATCGGGCGCAGTGTTTCGCGACCACGCGCGCCGCCGCCGGCGCATTGGATCTTTCCACCAACTTCTTTTCGACGACGTTCCAGTCGCGTCTGGCGGGCCAAAAATGGATCGAGCCCTACACCGACAAGGAGCTGCCCAACCTGTACGAGGCCGGAGTGCGCCGTCTCGCCGTTGTCACGCCGTCGTTCACTGCCGACTGTCTGGAGACGATCGAGGAGATCGGCATTCGCGGGCGCGCTCAGTGGCACGACCTGGGCAGCGATGAGTTTTTCCTGGTGCCCTGCCTCAACGCCGATGATCCCTGGGTGCGTGTAGTGGCCGAGCTCGTGCGCAACGCCTCGTGACTCGGCTCGACCGGTCCGAGATCGAGCGCTGGTTCCAGAGCTTCCAAGCCCGATTCACTGAAGCGCTACAGGACATCGAAGAGCAAGCCGAGCTGATCGTCGACTTGTGGGAGCGCCCGGACGGGGGCGGCGGAGAAACGCGCATCCTGTCCGGCCCCGGGGCAATCGAAAAGGCCGCCGTCAACTTCTCCGCCGTTCACGGGCCCACCCCGCCGCGCCTCTCCGAGTCGCTGGCAGCCAAGTCGACGGAGTTCGCCGCCACCGGCGTCTCGATCATCGTGCACCCGGCCAACCCGTTTGCCCCCGCATTTCATGCCAACGTGCGCTTCTTCGAGACCGACGCCGGCCACGCTTGGTTCGCGGGTGGAGCCGACCTCACGCCCAATTATTTGTTCGAAGAAGACGCTCGGCACTTTCACGGCCACCTGCGCGCCGTCTGTGATCGGCATGATGTCGCCGACTACCACAGCTGGAAAGCGGCATGCGACTCGTATTTCTATCTCGAGCACCGGCATGAGCGTCGAGGGGTGGGCGGAGTCTTTTTCGACCATCTCCAGGACGAGCTTGCCGGAGTGTGGGCCTTCCAGCAGGATTTCGCCGAGTCGTTGCGCGACGCGTATGTGCCGATCTTGGAGGAGCGCAAGGATACGCCTTTCGCCCCGAATCACCGCCGCTGGCAGCTGATCCGGCGGGGTCGGTACGCCGAGTTCAACTTGGTCTGGGACCGGGGCACGCGTTTCGGTCTCGAGACAGGTGGGCGTACGGAGTCGATCCTGGCTTCCCTGCCTCCCGCAGTCGTGTGGGAATACGGAGCCGAACCAGATCCAGATAGCCCAGAAGCACGTCTCCTCGCCGAAGTCTCCGGGCCGCCCCGATCCTGGGTCAGCTGAGGTCGTCAGCCGGCCGTTGCCCTGCTCACATAGACTCGAGCTGAGTAGCAGCCTCCCGACTCGCTGTCGAGACCACCCTCCGTTTGAATTCCCGCAGAACGTGAACCTCGCCGCCGCCACCTTCGCCTACCCTCGGGTGCCCAACTCACAACGGGCCGATCTCGCCCAGACACTGATTCAGACTGATCGGCCGCCTGGCGTCTACCTGCTCTCCACGTGTTTGCGCGTCGAGGTGGCCGTCCCTGGGGATCGGCGAGATCTGCAGGCGGCGCTGGACGCACTGTTGCCCGGCCACGAGATCGAACCGGTGTACAGGGAAGGAGAGGCGGTGCTCGTCCACCTCTACCGTGTTGCAGCGGGTCTCGACTCACCGATCGTCGGCGAAAAAGAGATTCTCACCCAGTTCCGCAAGGCCCTACAGGAGGCCGAGTCGCGGGACCTCGACGGCATGTTCGCCAAAGCCCTGCAGGGTGCGGTGGCCGCAGCCCGGCTCGTCCACCAGGCGCTGCCTCGCCGCGCTCAGGACTCGATCGCCGCCGTTGCTGCTGCAGCGGTCGCTCAGCAGGATCGTGTGGCGGTGCTGGGTGCCGGAGTCACCGCCACCAGCGTCGTCGAGCACCTGATCAAGCTGGACGATCCACCCCAGGTGACGATGATTGCTCGCAACCCGGAAAGGATCAGCCTCCCCGGCGTCTCGGTGTGGCCGTTCCATCGTGCCGCCGAAGCGATACTGGAGATGCCGGCCGTTGTGTCGGCAACCTCTGCCAAGCGTCGGCTGCTCCCACCCGAACGTCTCGCCGAGCTGATCGCCGGCCGACGAATGCCGATCAAGATCGTCGATATGGCGATGCCGCCCGATTTCAACCCGCCTGACGGTTCGGACCTCGAATATCTCGATATCGACGATCTGGCCCGTCTCGCCGAGCCGCAGCCCCGAGTGGCCGAGGCGGACGAACTGGCGTGCCAGGCTGCGGTCGAGATGTTTCACCGGGCGCGGGCCCACTCGGATGTGGGACCGGTCATCGGGTCGATGATGCAGCTGGCAGACGGAATCGTGGACGAGGTCGTAGCTCGCTTCGGAGGGCGTATCTCGGTGGATGTCGATGTGGAGGTACTTCGTCAGGCGGCACACACGGTCGCTCGGCGGATCCTGTCGGGCCCGGTCTCGTACATGAAGGGGTCCGACGCAACCGACGAAGCCATCGAAGCGGTCGCCGACGCTTTCGGCCTCGAGATCTGATCGACGTGTCGGCGGACAACATCCGGCTGGCGACACGCGGCTCGAAGCTCGCCGTCAGCCAAGCCCGCATCGTGGCAGCCATGATCCAGCAAGTCAGCGGACGGCCGACGCGACTGATCGAGATCACGACCACCGGAGATGCCGACCAGACCACGCCGGTTGCGCATCTCACCGAGGTGGGTGCCTTTGTCCGCTCTGTGCAGCAAGCCGTTCTCGATGGGGCTGCCGACGCCGCGGTGCATTCGTGCAAGGACCTTCCCACCGTGAATCCTCACGGGTTCGAGTCGGTGATTCCCGAGCGGGCCGAGCCGTGGGACGTGCTGGTCGGAGCGACTCTGGCCGAATTGCCGGTCGGGGCACGCGTCGGGACCGGAAGCCCACGTCGCGCAGCTCAATTGTTGCTTCTGCGGCCCGATCTCGAAGTAGCCGAGATCCGCGGCAACGTGGACACTCGGCTGGCCAAGGTCGAATCCGGTGAATACGACGCCGCCGTCTTGGCTGCCGCCGGCCTTGCCCGCCTCGACCGCCAGAAGGAGATCACCCACCGTTTCCATCTGGACGAGATGGTGCCCGCACCCGGACAGGGGGCATTGGCGATCGAGTTTCTCCCGGACAACTCCAACGCCGACCTTCTACGCCAACTCGACGATGACCGGTCGTCTCGCGCGGTCGCTGCCGAACGAATGCTCCTCGCCGAGACCGGTGCCGGCTGCCGCGCTGCGCTCGGAGCGCTCGCCTCTGTCGAAGACGGGGCGATCACCTTCACCGCGTTCGTGGAAGATGGGCAAGGCGCGCGCCGAGCCGAGGCCGCCGCCCCGACCGT
>JBFIPU010000100.1:0-8911 GCA_041609995.1 Acidimicrobiia bacterium | reverse complement strand
CGCCCTGGACCGAAGCCGGGGCGGCCGTTCGTCCCATCCTGGAGCGGTCGCTCGACGGCGTGCCCCCGTCGGTGGACGAGATGGCAACGCTGCTGTCGGCGCGGGGCGACGACGTCGACGCCGTGGCAACCGTCGCCGACCGGCTGCGGCAGCGGGCGGTGGGTGATGCGGTGTCCTACGTCGTCAATCGCAACATCAACTACACGAACCAGTGCTACTTCAAATGCGGCTTCTGCGCCTTCTCGAAAGGGCCCCGGTCCTTGAACCTGCGGGGTGACCCGTATCTGCTCGATATCGCCGAGATCACCGCGCGCAGCCGGGAGGCTTGGGACCGCGGAGCAACGGAGGTGACACTCCAGGGTGGCATCCACCCGGGCTTCACCGGTGAGTTCTATCTGGACGTCGTCCGCGCCATCAAAGCGGCGGTGCCCGAGATGCACATCCACGGTTTCACGCCGCTCGAGGTCTGGCAGGGCGCCGAGACTCTCGGGATCGGCGTGGGCCCATTCCTGGGACAGCTGAAAGAGGCCGGCCTCAACACGCTTCCGGGGACTGCCGCCGAGATCCTCGACGACGACGTGCGCCGGGTCCTGTGCCCGGACAAGATTCGCACGTCACAGTGGGCTTACGTCATGGAGATCGCCCACGGCCTTGGCCTCCGCGCCACCGCCACGATCATGTTCGGGCACATGGACGGCCCCCGGGCCTGGGCCAATCACTTCGAGGTCATCCGGGAGATCCAGCGACGAACGGGTGGCTTCACCGAAATCGTGCCTCTGCCGTTCGTACATATGGGCGCCCCCATCTTCCTCCGGGGAGAGTCGCGTCCAGGGCCGACCTGGGACGAAGTGGTGCTGGTACACGCCGTTGCCCGTGTCGCCTTTGACGGCCTGATCGACAACGTCCAGGCCTCTTGGGTCAAACTGGGTATGGGTGGAGCCCAGCGGTTGCTGGCAGCCGGCTGCAATGACCTGGGCGGGACACTCATGAACGAGAACATCTCCCGGGCGGCCGGAGCGAGTCATGGCCAGGAGATGGCCGCGGACGATCTGCGACGCGCCGTCGAGGAGGCTGGACGCGTGCCGGTTCTCAGGAACACGCTCTACGAGCCGCTGGCGGTCGGCTAACCGGCCAACGGCTCGTCCGGTGAAGGGAGGCCCAGCCCCTTCCGGATGAAGCTGATCGTCGTTCGCTTCACTTCGTCGAAAGCGTATCCCTCCTCCTCGGCGTGGAGGAGGATGTCGCCCGCGTCGCGAATGGCGAACAAGATGACCCGGGCGAGGATCTCAGGGTTTTCGTCGGGGAGCCCGGCTCTGATCATTTTCTGGAACTGCTCGGACAGCGGCTCGACGAGCTCCCACATCTTCTGCTGATATTCATTGGGCAGAAATCGGCTTTCCCAGGTCACCACTTTGGTGAGCTCGAGGTTGTCGGCCATGAAGTCGATCGTCATGCGGCATAGCAGGCAGATGTCATCCATCGGATTCTGCGACTCCTCGACGGCGGTGACCAGCTGCATGATCGGCACCAGGCGGGCCTCGGCTACGCCGAGCAATAGGTCCTCCTTCGAGGAGAAGTACTCGTAGATCGTCGAGCGCCCGAGGCCGGCCACATCGGCGATATCGGAGAGGTTGGACGACAGGAAGCCGTGCTTGGAAAAGGCCTTCTCAGCTGCATTGAGGATCGTCTCCCGGCTGAGAGCCTTGTGAGCGTTGACGTTCTCGGCGCGAATTCGTGGCATGTTCGGATCAGGACGACTCTGGTAGGTGGCGGTCGGCCAGGTGCGGTCGGCCAGGTGCCGATGCGGCGATCACCCTACAGCAATGTCGACGCGAGCGCGCTCAATTTTGAGCGAAACTTCAATAATCTTCCAGAGCGAGGTGGGGCGGTCGCAGCGTCACTGCAGTGCCGGCGGCGGTGATGACCACGACGTCGCCGATCGGCGTGTAACCCACGCTCATACCGACGACGGCGTGGGCTCCGCGGGCCACCGCCGATTCCACCATGGCCTGGTGAGCAGCGGTTCGATCCAGATGCACGCGTTGTTCCAACAGGCGACGGCCGCCCGGCTCACGCAGCAGGTCGCGTACCCGGGAGGCATCCAGTCCGAGCGCTGCCTCGCCGGTCACGACCCCCAAGGTCGTGTCGATTTCCCAGTTTGGTACATCCTCGGTGGTGGTCACGATCGGGCGCCAATGGGTGCGGCCGGCCTCGTCGACCACCCAGCCCTGCACGGTTTCGGCCCACGCGGACCCGAAGTCTTCGATCGTCAATTCGAACCCGTCGATCGCATCGATGTTCGTCGGGATTCCGGTATTCGTCTCCGGCGGCTCGAAGACCGATTCGTCTTCGGGCCTCGGGTGGGTTGCTGGCCCGGCACCCACCACGTGATCGAAATCGTCCCGGCGAGGGCGGCCCGGCTCGGGGCTGACGTGCCGGCTCCGCCGAGCAGCCAACAGCGCCTGGCGGATCGGGCTCGGCTCCGCTTGTTCGTTCATGTCCCCGTCCCTCGGTCCCACATCGGCTGGGTCCTGCTCCGGCGATTCGGCCAGTACCTCGAGCGCGCCCCGGCCGAGTATCCGGTCACCGCGCCGTCGCTCAGTGCGGTCGGCGTCTGGCCCCGATTTCCGCCCGGTTGGATGGATCCCACCGATGAGCCCAATATAGCCTTCGGCGCATGGAGCTCAACATCATCACGCTCTTCCCGGAGTTCTTCGCTTCGCCGCTCGCGACCAGCCTGCTCGGGAAGGCCCGAAACGAAGGAATCGTGCAGATCGACGTGATCGACCTGCGACGGTTCGGGATCGGGAAGCACCGCCAGGTCGACGACGCCGTTTTCGGTGGCGGACCGGGGATGGTGATGATGGTGGGGCCGATCGATGAAGCATTGAAATCGATCGGTCCCGGCCACCGGATTCTGCTCACGCCGTCCGGGGCCCCGTTGACCCAAGCCCATCTGTCGCGCTGGTCGCAGCGGCAATCATTGACGCTCATCTGTGGGCGTTACGAGGGGATCGATGATCGAGTGGCCGAACACCTGGTCGACGAGGAGATCTCACTCGGGGATTTCGTTCTCATGGGGGGAGAGGTGGGTGCTCTCGCCATCGTCGAAGGCGTCGTCCGCCTCCTGCCGGGTGCGGTGGGAAACCCCGCGTCGCCATCCACCGAATCGTTCTCGGATGGCCTGTTGGAGGAGCCCCAGTACACGCGGCCGGCCCGGTACGGGGATTGGTCGGTCCCGGACGTATTGCTGTCCGGTGACCACGGGGCGGTTGAACAATGGCGTCTCGAGCAGCGGCTCGAGCGAACCAGGCGGCGCCGACCCGACCTGTGGGCCCGCTATCGAGGGCCGGGGGGTGATCGAGGTCGTGATCCGGATCCGCCCCGTGACACCGACGATGGCGGATAATCCTCCTCGCTGAGGTCGGCTCGGCACAGTAAGCTGTGGGCCGCTCAACCTCCGAGGCGTTCATGAACAAGCTCGATAACGTCGAATCGCGTTTTCTTCGCGACGACCTGCCTGAAATCAATCCCGGTGACACCATTCGGGTCAACGTGCGCGTGGTCGAGGCCGGGCGTGAGCGGGTCCAGGCATTCGAGGGCGTCGTGATTGCCCGGGACGGCGGTGGGTTGCGAGAGACGATCACTGTTCGCAAAGTCGCCTTCGGAGTGGGGGTTGAGCGCATCTTCCCGCTCCACGCCCCCATCATCTCGAGCATCGAGGTGATCCGCCGTGGCGATGTGCGGCGCGCCAAGCTCTACTACCTGCGCGACCGAGTCGGCAAGGCAACCCGCATCAAGGAAAAGCGATAGTCCCGAGTTTTCGCTGCCGATAGGGATACAGGTCATGCAAGCGCAACCCGATTTCTCCGGTTCGATGCCAGACCCCGCGCACGGCAAACCGCTGGGTGCCTCGATTCCGGGCGTGCCCCAGGACGTGCCCCCCGAGATCGTTCGCTATCGACTGGAGGGTGACGTCTCAGAGCTCGACTTCGAGCCCGTCGTGGGTGGGCCGGATACCCCAGCCGACGGCGGGCCCCCGGACGAATCCGAGGACGAGAAGAAGCGCCTGCCGCTGTGGCAAGAGCTCCCGATCTTGCTCCTGGTTGCCCTGGTCGTGGCGATCATCGTCAAGACCTTCCTGTTCCAGAGCTACTTCATCCCGAGCGAATCGATGCGCAACACGCTCGAGATCAACGACCGGGTGGCGGTCAACAAGCTGTCGTACGTGCTAGGAGACATCCAGCGCGGCCAAATTGTGGTGTTCGACACCGGTGAGGGCCAGAGTGAACCGTTCCTCGACGCCTTGATTCGATTGATCGCCGAGTCGGTGGGCTTGTCGAGCCCCGACTCGGTCGTGATCAAGCGCGTGATCGGACTTCCGGGCGACACGATCGAGATCATCGACAACCAGCTGTTCGTGAACGGGGCGGCCCTGGACGAGTCGGCCTACCTCGGTCCCGAGTCGCGGATGGCGAATTTTGGGCCGGTCACCGTGCAGGACGGCACGTACTTTCTGATGGGCGACAACCGGGGGCGGAGCTCGGACAGCCGCCGGATCGGGACGATTTCGGAGGAGGACATCATCGGACGAGCGTTTGTGCGGATGTGGCCGCTCGATCGTTGGTCCGGCCTGTAAGAGATCTCTGGACACCGGCCAAATACCTGCCAAACTGGTTCGGGCCAGCATCTCTCAATGATGGGCCCACCTCGATGAGCATGAACGAAGAAGACCTGGAGCGCTATGAGAGCCAGGTCGAGCTCCAGATCTACAAGGAGTACCGCGACGTGCTCCCGATGTTCCGGTATGTCGTCGAGACCGAGCGCCGCTTCTACCTCGCCAACAAAGTCCAGGTTTCGACCCGCTCGGCCGGAGGGTCGACGTACTTCGAACTGGAGCTGGAGGACGCCTGGGTGTGGGACATGTACCGGCCCGCCCGCTTTCTACAGAATGTGCGGGTGATGAGCTTCCGGGACGTCAACATCGAGGAGCTGGAGCCGGGCTCACCGCTCTAGGTGGCCTACCGCAGTCGGCTGGCTCGCCTGGGTGAACGGCAGGCAGCTCTCTTTCTCGAACGGCGGGGCGCAACCATCGTGAACCGCAACCTGCGGGTCGGTCGGGGCGAGATCGATCTGGTTGCGCGGTGGGAGGATGGGACCCGCGCGGCCGTTGAGGTGAAGACGCGGAGACACGGAAATCCGGTTGAGGCGTTCGACGTCGACAAGGCCCGGCGGGTGCGCGAGGCCGCCGCCCGCTTGCGGCCGGCCGTCGCTCGCATCGATCTCTGCGCCGTATCGGTCCGACCTGATGGGATCGAGATCCATTGGATCCCCCGCATTGGCTGATCAGGACCGTGCCAGTCACCCGACCTAGCCGGCGATCGACCCGCCCCGGCTTTTGTGCCAGCAACCTCGATGCCAATGGCGACGGTCCTCGGGGTGCTCCGGGGGCACAACGACGACGTGGCCGGTGCCGGGCTCGATCGGACCGTGGCAGAACGGGCACCTGTAGCGCTTGGTCGCCTGGTAGGGCTGGATGGACAGCACGTTTGGGCTCCCTAGGCCATCAGCGCCCATACCACCACCGCGATCGTGAGAGCCACCGCCACCACCACCATGGCGATGTCGGCCGGCCGGCGTTCGTTGGGACCAAACGGATTGAAGCCCATGGGTCGATGCTACGGCGCCGAGCGTCCCAGTAGCCTCCGCTCATGCTCCTGACCGAAGACCGGGGTGCCGTTCGCTGGATCACGCTGAACCGGCCCGATCGCCTGAACGCAATATCGCCCGACGGGTGGGATGTATTCCGCGAGGCGGTTGAAGGGTTCGGTGGCTCCGATCAGCGGGTGCTCGTCCTCACGGGCGCCGGACGCGGGTTTTGTGCCGGGGCCGACCTCACGCCCGATGACCTCACGGGACTGGTGGGGGGCGGCGGAGCCACCATGGAGACCGTGGGGCGCGCTGCCCAGGCGTTGCATGATGTGCCCAAGCCAACGATTGCCGCTGTCAACGGAGTTGCGGCGGGGGCCGGGATGAACATGGCGCTCGGCTGCGACATCGTGATCGGGTCGACCGCCGCCCGTTTCACCGAGGTCTTCGTCCGCCGCGGCCTGACCGTCGACTTCGGGGGGTCGTTCTATCTTCCCCGCCATGTGGGGCTGCAGCGGGCGAAAGAGTTGTCGATGACCGGGCGGGTGGTCGAGGCAGAGGAGGCGCTCCAGATCGGGTTGATGCTCGAGATGGTTCCCGAATCCGAGCTCGAACACCGTGTGCAGGAGTTGGCAGAGTTGATTGCCGCCAATGCCCCCCTGGGCCTGGCGTCGGTGAAAGCCAACATGAACGCAGGTTTCCAACGCTCGCTGGCCGAGGCCCACGCTGCGGAAGGGAAGGCCCAGGTGGAGTGTTTCGCCTCGTCGGACATGGTCGAAGGGGTGGCCGCCTTCGTTGAGAAACGTCCTCCCGAATTCACCGGGACCTGAGTCGATAAAGGCCGCCCGGCCCACCTGGTTGGGGGTACGGAGCCAATACACTGAGTAGTGGGCAATACACGGGGAAGATGCGAGTTCTCGGGCAAGCCGAGGCACATCTGAGACAATCGGAGACGAAGACCCTGATGGGGGAAACCACATGAAGCGCCGTTCGCTGGCGGCTGTGGTGATGGCACTTGTGGTCGCCGCCAACCTGGCACCACCGGGGACCGCCGTCGCCGGAGGCCACTTCGACGTATACGACACGGCCTGGGAGCTGCCGGTGGCCTCGAACGACAGCGAGCTGTCTCCGTACATGTCGCACCTGGCCGGTGGCGGCTTCAAAGGATTCTGGATCTCGCTGGCCCCGATCGGCGGCATGCACCTGGACCAACCCAACAGCCACGGCGCCACGTTCGGGAGTTTCGAATCGCCCAATTCCGCCTACTTCGATCATGTCGACCACATTCTCGACACCGCCAACCAACATGGCCTCGAGGTGGGGGTGGTGGTGGGCTGGGCCCAGCATTACGTCGGAAACTCCGGGGCGTACCACCACGGTGGGGTGGCGCCGCTCGATGAGACCAATGCCCGGGTCTATGGAGAGTTCCTCGGCGAGCGGTACAAGAATCATCCTGCCATCGGCATGTGGGTGTTCGGGGGCGACTATTACTCGATCGATGGCTCGCCCAGCGACGAGATGGACAACCTCGGCGTGTGGCAGGAGCTGAAAGCCGGGCTGGTTTCCCAGGGGGCCAACCAGACGACCGCCTACCACGGCCACTGGTACGTGCCGGGCCTGTGGACCCAGGGCTTCTTCGACGTCGCCGCTCCGCTCACCGGACACTGCTCAGACCCGAACGAGGCCCGATCGTTTCTGAACTCGGTCCGGGGCCAGACGTCGAAGCCGGTGATCGCGGGCGAGATGCGTTATGAGGACTTCGTGGCCGACTGGTGCCCCGGGGGCGTGTCGATCGCCGGTCCGCAGGAGGTCCTCGACGACGTGAGGGTGGCAGTGGACGTCGGGGCCGACGGACTGGTATACGGTCACGATGGGCGGTGGGACTGGCAGGCGTCGGGTGGCCCCCTCTCGACACTCGGTTCTCCAGGAGAGGTCTTGATGATGGAAGAGCTCGGATATGGTCCGGGAGGAACGCCGCCCTCGGCCAACCCCGACTCCGGAGTCGTCGCCGAAGGCGGGTCCGTGGTGATCGACGCCGCCCAGAACGATCAATACACGAGTGGCGCCTGGCTCTCGATCGCCCAAGACCCGGCCCGGGGCACGGCCGCGATCAACGGCCTTTCGATCACCTACACCCACGACGGCTCGGAGGAGAGCTCCGACTCCTTCATGTACCGGCTCAACGATCCGTTCGGCAGCTCGGTCGCCACCGTGACGCTGGGAGTCGAACCGGTCAACGACCCGCCCAGTGCTTCCGACGACGCGTTGACGGTTCCCGAGGGAGGCCGGGCCTCCATCGACGTGCTCGCCAACGACTTCGATCCCGACAGCAGCGACATCTCGGTCCAGGTGATCGAGAGCTCCCGACACGGGGCCGTTGCCATCGAGTCGGGCTTGCTCGTCTACACCCACGGTGGCGACGAACCGGCAGCTGACTCTGTCCGATACGAGATCTCCGACGGCGAGCACACCGATACGGCCATCGTTGCGATCGAGGTCTCCCAGGTGAACGACCCTCCGACCCTGGCCGTTCCCGACCAGGTGAGCGGCGACCGCGGTTCCGATGTCCGCTTTGCGATCGATGTCGTCGACCCGGAAGGCGGCCCGGTCGCGGTGTCGGTGCAGGCGCCCAGCGGTTCTGCCTATTTCGACGGTTTCGAGGTTGTGTACCGGCCGGATCCGAACTTCGTCGGCAACCTCACGCTCACCGTGGTGGCAGACGATGGCGAGCTGGCGGCGTCGGCCCAGGTTCCGGTCCTCGTCCGCGGCGTGGGTTTTGCCGAACCGGTGTTGTTCGACCCTGCCACCGGGGCGTGGCACCTGCCCGGCCGGGAGCCGTTCTACTACGGCAACCCGGGGGACACACCGCTGTTCGGTGACTGGGACGGAGATGGGACCGACACCGTCGGGATGTACCGGCCCAGCAACGGTTTCGTCTACCTGCGCAACTCGAACGACTTCGGGGTGGCCGACCTCGAGCTGTTTTACGGGCTGGCGGGGGACATCCCGCTGGTCGGTGACTGGGACGGCGACGGCGACGATACGCTGGCCGTGTATCGCGACAGCAAGATCTTTGTGAGCAACGAGCTGGTGACCGGCACCGCCGAGATCGACTTCTTCTTCGGTGAGCCGGGCGACCGTCCGTTCTCAGGAGATTTCGACGGTGACGGCCGGACCTCGGTCGGCCTCTACCGGGAACGCACCGGTTTCGTCTACTTCCGCAATTCGCTCACCACCGGTCCCGGCGAGTTGAGTTTCTTCT
>JBFIPU010000099.1:0-9508 GCA_041609995.1 Acidimicrobiia bacterium | reverse complement strand
TCTACTCGCTGCTGTTCCGGTCCTGCTGCTGTTCCGGTCCTGCTGCTGTTCCGGTCCTGCTGCTGTTTTGTCCTTCCTGCTGTTCAGTACTCCTGCTCTTCTGTACTTCCCGCTGTTCTGTACTTCCCGCTGTTCTGTGTGCCAGGCGGTGGTCCTTACCCGACCTGTCGCATCCTGAACCGTATGTTTCCGGTGTGACACGAACACGTGTTCGAAGACTATACGAACACATGTTCGATTTGTCAAGGGCGAACATATGTTTGGTTTTCTGAAGAGATCGACTACCCTGTCGAACATATGTACGTGAGCGGCCAACGCTCGAAATCGGAGCGGAGAAGAGCAAGCAGATGGCACGGCAGATGACACGGCAATGACAGAGCAGGAACCATTGACGAAACGTCAGCAAGAGATTCTGGACTTGATTCGGGCCACTGTCGCTAGCCGCGGCTATCCGCCCTCGGTGCGGGAGATCGGTGAGGCGGTCGGCCTCTCCTCCCCTTCGAGTGTCCACTCGCACCTGTCTTCGTTGGTCGAGTATGGCTACTTGCGGCGCGATCCGTCCAAGCCACGGGCGATCGAAGTCGTCGACCAGCACCCCCCACTGACGAAGTCACGCGTCCGGGATGTGCCGCTGGTGGGCCATGTCGCCGCCGGCTCACCAATCCTCGCCGAACAACACATCGACGACGTATTTCCGTTACCCGAATCCCTGGTCGGCACCGGGCCGGTCTTCATGCTGAGAGTCCGCGGTGACTCGATGATCGAGGACGGCATTCTCGACGGCGACTTCGTCGTCGTTCGCCAGCAGTCGGACGCCCGCAATGGAGACACGGTCGCAGCTCTCGTGGACGGAGAGGAAGCGACGGTCAAGCGCTTCGAACGGCGCGGTGACATCGTCACGCTGCACGCTGCGAACCCCGATTACGAGCCGATGGTCTATCGGAGTGGCGTCGAAATCGCCGGCGTGGTCGTCTCGGTCCTCCGCTCGCTCTAGCACTGTCGGGATCGCCGACCCGCAGCACCCAACACCGGCACGTCTGGAGAGCCCGGCCGGCAACAAGGGGCGTGACAGCGATTCGCGAAAAAAAACTGAAAGTGGCATTTGCCCCACTGTCGGTGACCTTGCTTACATGCTCGGCGGCGAACCTCGAGGGGTATTACCACCGTGCGAAACACCCGTCGCGCAATTGGCGCATTCCTGTTCATGATTCTCGTCGCCATTGGCGGCGCCTCCCCGGGCGCGGCCGCCGAGGGAGGTCCGGGCGTCGTGACCTTCGACAATTCCCAAGGCAGTTGGAGGGTGGCCGACACCGAGTTCCACTTCGGCAACCCGGGAGACGAACCCATGTATTGCGACTGGGATGGCAACGGCGCTGCCACGCCCGGGCTCTACCGTCCCACAACGGGGTTCTTGTACCTTCGCAACACCAACGACACCGGGTTGGCCGACATCGAGATCTTCTTCGGGATTCCCGGAGACCTCCCCGTGTGTGGTGACTGGAACGGCGACGGGATCCAGACCATCGGCATCTATCGCGCCGCCACCGCCAGCTTTCACCTCCGCAACTCGAATACGCAGGGATTTGCGGATGTCACCTTTGGCGCCAGTCTTTCCAACGCCCAGCCCTTCGCCGGCGATTGGGACGGTGACGGCCGGGACCACCTCGGTTTGTGGGATCGACGAAACGGCGCGGTCAGGGTGTACTCACCCGAAGGCGTGCTGGAATACGACGGCTACTTCGGCACCGGCGATGATCAGTTCCTGGTGGGTGACTGGGACCAAAACGCCACCGACACCTTCGCAGTCGTACGGGGAACAAGGCTGCTCGCCAGTAGCGCGATGTATGGGGGTGGCCCGATCACGAGCCAGGCCATCAGCAGTAGCGGTATCCCGGTCAGAGGACCAGCCTCGGCTTCGCCGTTGACGCCAGGACCACCGGCCGCCCCTGCGCCCGACGACTCGGTTCTCATCGAGATCTTCGCCGCCGGGGCGAGCGGGACCGAGAACATGACCTTGTCGGTCAACAGCGAGTTCGTGGCGACGTGGATCGGGCCCGGAGGCTCGATCCCGGACCGGCAATTCAACCGGTTCACCTACGTCCACGATGGACCCGTCAACGCCCACAACGTCGAGGTTCACTTCCTCAACGACGACGGCCCGGGCGACCTCCTGGTCGACAAGATCGTCATTGCGGGGCGGACCTTCGAGACCGAGGACCCGACCACTTGGGTCCAGGGTGGCTGGAACGGCTCCACCTGCACGTCGGGCAACATGCAAACCGAGCTGCTCCCGTGCAGCGGCTTCTTCCAGTATTGGGAGCCGGGAGCCACCCCTCCGCCACCCGAGCCCGAGCCTGCCCCGGCTCCTGCACCACCGCCGGATCCGGAACAGGAGCCCTCGCCGCCCCCTCCACCGGACCCGGAACCAGAACCGCCGCCTCCCCCCGATCCGGAACCGGAACCAGAGCCCGAGCCGCCGCCACCGCCGCCACCGCCGCCACCGCCGGACGAGTATGACGTGGTGCTGTATCCGGGCGATGATGTGGCAGGCGCGGCTCGCGACAACCCGAGCTACACGAGCTTCTATCTGACCCCGGGTTATTACATGAACCAGAGCATCGAGCCCAAGGACGGCCAACAGTTCATCGGCGCTGACGGAGCTGTCCTGCATGGGGGCAGATCGCTCACCGATTGGCAATACGACGGTGATTGGTACGTCGGGGGTCAAACCCAGCACGTCCGTACCTATGGTCGATGCCAGGATTCGAGTTACCGCTGCCAGGAGAGCGAAGATCTCTTCGTCGACGGACAACCGTTCAAACACGTCACCAGCCGTTCCCAGCTGGGGCCGGGCGCCTGGTTCTTCGACTACGGAGCCGATCGAATCTATGTCGGGGAGGACGTGCGGGGCCGGAGTGTGGTCACCAGCGTCACGGCTCAAGCCTTCCACTCCGACAGCGACAACGTGGTGATCAAGAATCTGCTGATCGAGTATTACGCATCGCCCGCCCAACACGGTGTGATCGACAGCCGCCGCACCAACGCCGGGCCGTTCGGATCCAACTGGATCGTCGAGAACAACGAGGTGCGCCGGAATCACGGAGTCGCCATCATGCTCACGAACGGCAGCCGGGCCACCAACAACTACACCCACAACAACGGCCAACAAGGAATCGGCGGCGAAGGCTGGGGTTTGGTGATCGAGTACAACGAAATCGCCTACAACAACTTCGCTCACTTCGAGCTCGACTGGCAAGGCGGCGGTACCAAGTTCATGTACACGGACGGGCTGGTGCTGCGGGGCAATTACGCCCATCACAACTTCGGCCCGGGCCTGTGGTCTGACATCGACAACATCAACACCACCTACGACGGCAACACCGCGTCCTGGAATTACCGCGAGGGCATCGCCCACGAAATCTCCTACGCGGCCGTGATCAAGAACAACACCGTCGAAGGGAACGGATTCGACGATCCCCGGGGCTGGATCTGGGGATCAGGAATCCAGGTGTCCGGGTCGAGGGACGTCCAGATCTACAACAACACCGTGATCAACAACCAGCACGGCATCGCCCTGATCCAACAGAACCGCGGCTACGGGGCCCATGGAGCGTATGAAGTGCGCAACACCTCGGTGCACGACAACTACATCACCGTGTGGGACGGATTCACCGGCATGGTGCAGGACATCGGGGACAGCGGCACCTATTACCGCAACAACACCTTCTACAACAACACCTACAACGGCAGCACCGACGAGCGACGGTTTCGATGGGATGACCGAGAGCTCACCTGGTGGGACTGGCGCAGTTACGACCCGGTCGGGAACGGTTCCTACTTCGAGTGACCCTCAGACCTCGATCGAGCCCGTGAACACATAGTTCGCCGGGCCCTCCTGCCACACATCGCCGTTCTCCAGCCGAATCGCCAGCTCACCCCCGCGGAGGCCGACCGTCACGTCAGGACCGACCAGACCGCGAGCGTGGGCCGCCACCACCGCCGCCCCTGCTCCCGTGCCGCACGCCTGAGTTTCACCGACGCCTCGCTCCCAGGTTCGCACGGATACCCGGTCCATCGCATCGACCCGGACGAACTCGACGTTGGTTCGATCCGGGAATTCGGGATGGAGCTCGATCTCGGGACCGCGAGTGACGACGGGGGCACCCTCGAGGTCGTCGACAAACGTGACAGCGTGGGGGTTGCCCATGCTGACCTTGTGCAGCTCCAGGTCTCCCACCGAGAGGTTTCCGCCGTGTTCGGAGCGCGCCAGATAGGTGCTGACCCGGCCTGCGCCCACTAGCTCCACCGGATAGGGTCCGGCGTCCGTTTGGACGGTGAATGCCTTGGATGCCACAAGGCTCCGATCGAAAGCGTAACGAGCAACACAGCGAATACCGTTGCCGCACATCTCGGCCACTCCCCCGTCGGCGTTGAAGTAGCGCATGCCGACCACCTCGGAAGACATTGGAGAGACCACCAGAACCCCGTCGGCGCCGACGCCGCGGCGCCGATCGCACAACGCCACGATGGCCTTCCTCGCGAGCTCGACCGGTCCGTCGACAACCACAAAGTCGTTGCCGAGACCGTGCATCTTCGTGAATCGGAGTTCCATGGTGGTATCTACTGCCAGTGTTCCAGCGCGACGGAGGCTACCGCGGTCGGGTCTGCCGACCACGGCAGCCATGATATGCGGGGATCGCGGCGGAAAAAGGTCCTTTGGCGTTTGACCAGGCTGAGCGTCGACCGCCCGATGGCGGCTGGAAGCTCTTTCTCTGAGAAGGCTCCGGTCAGATGGTCGAGCACCTCGCGATAGCCCACGGCCGTTTTTGCTGTGGGCCCGAGACGGTGCCGGAGCGATTTCACCTCCGCCACCAGTCCGTCGGCGAGCATGCGAGCGGTTCGGGCTCGTATGCGCTCTTGCGTTTCGGTCCCCGCATCCAGGCCGAGCAGACTGACCGGTTCGAGCGACTGGTACTCCCGGTACCGGCGGGCGGCCTCGGTCCCGTGACGCGCGGAAGGCGTCTCGCCCGTCAACACGAAAACCTCTACCGCTCGCAGCACCCTCCGCCGGTTGGCGAGGTCGACCACACCCGCCGCCGGGGGATCGGCGGCCAGCAGCCGTTCGACCAGTGCCTGGGTCGGCTCGGTGGACAGCTCCGCCCGAACGGCCGGATCGGTGGGCCTCGGCTCCATCGGGTCGATGAGCGATCGCAGGTGTAGCCCGGAGCCACCGACGATGAGCACGCGCCGGCTGCGTGCCCGAATCCCGGCGATTGCCTCCCGGCCCGCCTTCTGGAATGCCGCCACGTCGTAGGAAGCAGAAGGGTCGACGAGGTCGATCATGTGGTGCGGAATCCGGCGGCGGACCACAGCCGGGACCTTGGAGGTGCCGATGTCCATTCCCCGATACACCTGCATCGAGTCCACCGACACGATTTCCGCTCCCAGGCGCTCGGCCAGCTCCAGTGAGGCGTCGGTCTTACCGCTTCCGGTCGTCCCGACGAGCGCCAGGATCGGCTTCAGACCAGACGACCCGTCAGGTGATGGGGATGGGCCTGCACCACCTGGGCCTCGAACAACTGGCCGGCGGCGATCTCTCCCGGCACGTTCACCGTCTTGTTGGTGCGGCTGCGTCCCGAGGTCACCGAACCGTTCTTGCGAGAGGGACCGGCACTGAGCAGCTCGAGCCTGCTGCCCACGCTTGCCTCGTTCTGTTCCAACGATATGCGATCCTGCAAGGCCGTGAGCCGTAGGTATCGCTCCTGCACCACGTCGGGATCGACGAACTCGTCGACCATCCCGGCGGCGCTGGTGCCAGGCCGGGGCGAGTAGATGAATGTGAAGGCACCGTCGAAGCGAGCCGCCGCCACCACTTCCAGAGTTGCCGTAAAGTCGTCCTCGGTCTCACCGGGAAAGCCCACGATGATGTCGGTCGTCAGCGCCAGTTGGGGATACACGTCGCGGGCCATCTCGACCTTGGCCAGAAAGCGTTCGGCGTTGTATCCGCGGTGCATGGCCGCCAGAATGCGATCAGACCCGGACTGGAGCGGCAGGTGGAGGTGTTCGCACACCGCCGGAGTCTCGGCCATGGCCTCCGCCACGTCGCGGTTGAAGTCCTTGGGATGGGGGCTGGTGTAGAAGATGCGTTCCAGGCCTGGCACCGAACCGACCTGGCGGAGCAGGTCGGCGAACAGCGGCTTGCGTCCCCCGAGGTCGAGGTCTCGACCATAGGAGTTCACGTTCTGGCCAAGCAGCGTCACTTCAACGACGCCGTCGGCCACCAAGCGCCGCACCTCTGACAACACGTCGGCAGGTCGGCGGCTGATTTCGGCTCCCCGCAGAGCCGGGACGATGCAAAACGTGCAAGAGTTGTTGCAGCCGATCATGATGGTGACCCAGGCCCGGTGCGGGTCGTCGCGCCGGGCGGGCAGGTCGGGAACCTCGGTGGACGCCTCGAGTATCTCCGTCACCGGCCCCCATTCGTCGGCCTGGTCGAGCAGCGATACCAGCCGGTCGATGTTGTGGGTGCCGAAAACGACGTCGACCCATGGAGCCCGTTCGATCACGCCGCCGCGATCCTTTTGGGCGAGGCAGCCGCCGACAGCGATCTGGAGCCCGGGGCGCCGGTCCTTGTCGGCTTTCAGCTGCCCCAGGTTCCCGTAGAGGCGATTGTCGGCGTTTTCGCGGATGGCGCAGGTGTTGAGAACGACCAGGTCGGCGTCGTCCACCGAGGTCGCCGACACCATGCCGTCCGCCTCGAGCAGCCCGGCGATCCGCTCGGAATCATGCTCGTTCATCTGGCAGCCGAACGTGCGAATGTAATAACGCTTCCCGGGACGGGTGGGCACGCGTCGCTCGCGGCGCGTGGGGGCTGCCAGAAGGACTGTTTCCGAGTCAGGTGTCATTGGGCGTAGAAGGTACTACGCAACTCCCTGATAACCGTCACCTGAACCTGACCCGGGTACTGCACATCGGCTTCGATCTTCTTGGCGATCCTCCTCGCCAGGTTCGACGACTCGACGTCGTCGACCACTCCCGGATCGACAATCACCCGCAGCTCGCGACCGGCTTGCATGGCGTACACCTTCTCGACTCCTTCGAAAGTCAGGGCCAGCTCTTCGATGTTCGCCAGCCGCCTGACGTAGGTGTCGAGCTGTTCGCGTCGGGCGCCGGGGCGAGCGGCCGAGATGGCATCGGCGGCCTGGGTGATCACTGCCAGCACCGTCCTCGGCTCGACTTCGTTGTGGTGGGCTTCGATAGCGTGGACGATGGCGGCGTCCTCACCGAAGCGGCGGGCGATCTCGGCGCCGACCAGCGCGTGGGAGCCTCCGACCTCGTGGCTGACTGCTTTGCCGATGTCGTGCAGCAGGGCCGCTCGCTTGGCGGGACCCTGTTCCATGCCCAGTTCGGCGGCCAGCAACCCGGCCAGTGCGGCCGCCTCGACCGAGTGATCCAGAACACTTTGTCCGTAAGACGTGCGGTATTTCAGGCGGCCGAGCAGAGTGACCATCTCCGATTCCATCCGGGAGACCCCGACTTCGAGCAACACCCACTCGCCTGCGTCGCGAATGGACTGCTCGACCTCCGCCGTGGCCTTCATCACCGATTCTTCGATGCTGCTGGGATGAATACGGCCATCGGCCACGAGTTTGTTGAGCGCCACCCGGGCGATCTCGCGCCGCACCGGGTCGAACGAGCTCAGGGACACCGAACCCGGGGTGTCGTCGACGATGAGCGTCACGCCCGAGGCTTGTTCGAACGCCCGGATGTTGCGCCCGTCACGACCGATGATCCGGCCCTTCATGTCGTCGGTGGGCAGGTGGACGACCGAAACCGTGGTCTCCGTGACCACGTCGGCCGAGAGTCGTTGAATGGCGGTGGCGAGAATTCGCCGGGCCCGCCGCTCGGCTTCTTCACGGGCCTGCATCTCGGCTTCGCGCACGAGCACCATCGAATCCCGGCGAACTTCTTCTTCCACGATCGCCATCAGCTCGTCCTTGGCCGACTCGTGATCGAGTGAGGAGATGCGCTCCAGCTCTTCCCGTGCCAGCTCTTGACTGGCGATCAGGTCCTCTTCCATCTCGGCAGCCAGGTTCTCACGCGAGGCGACCGACTCTTCTCGGGCGGCGAGGTTGGCGGCCCGTTGTTCCAGGGTCGTCTCCCGATGCTGGATCCGCTCCTGCGCCGTCTCGACCTCGAGCCTCTGGTGAGCGAGCTCCGTTTCGACCTGCTCACGGTGGGCGAGTGCCTGGGCCCGGGCCTCCCCCTCGGCCTGTTCAAGGACCTTCTGTGCCCTCAGCCGTTCGGCGGATCCGCTCGAACGCGTCCCCAACCGGTAGGCCACCGCGCCACCGAGAACTATGCCAACGACGATGGCCATGATCCATTGCACAACATCCATCAGCAGTCCTCGCTCGTCTGTTTCACAGTGTAGGCCCCATGTCAAATACCTAAACCGCGAAATACGTCGCTAACTCGGCCGCCCGATCGACACCCTACCCGGCGCTACCCTGGCGGCGTGTCAGATCATTTCGCGGCCCTATCGTTCGAGACGGTCGCCGCCTCAGAGCCCGATGCGCAAGCCAGCCTCAACGCTTACTACACCGAGCTCGATGACATGTTTCCTTCCGGATTCGACCCTCAGGAATGGATGGCGCTCACCCCCGAGGACACCACCGAACCCCACGGTTGTTTCGTTCTCGCTCGGCTGGCGGGCGAGACCGTCGGTTGCGGCGCGGTCAAGACCCTGGAACCGGGGGTGGCCGAGATCAAGCGAATGTGGATCCACCCCGACCAACGAGGCCGGGGTCTGGGCCGACGGCTGTTGGCCGACCTCGAAGATCGGGCGCGAGCAATGGGTCACCACACGGTCCGGCTCGACACCAGCACGCACCTGCCGGTTGCCAGCGCCTTCTACCGCAGTGCCGGGTACCGGGAAATCCCCCCATACAACGACAACCCCTACGCCGGCCAATGGTTCGAAAAACGCCTGTCGTGAATCCTCCCTGACAGGATGGCCGGCCTAACCGACCAGAACCAACGCTGAACCTCGCTTGGAACATGCACACGGCGCCGAGGGTGATGTGAACTCTCCCAGGCCACCCTACGGGTTCCCGCACAATCGGAGGTTTGCCCGCAACCCGGAGCTCTTGACGAGGCGACCCGACGACCCCCGGCCACCGATCCAATCAGGACCAAAGAAACGCCTGGAGAACATGGACACCGCCGCAGGTGGGGTCCAAGTTCTCCCAAGCAACCCGAAGGGTTGCCGCCACGCCTGGAGAACATGGACACCGCCGCAGGTGGGGTCCAAGTTCTCCCAAGCAACCCGAAGGGTTGCCGGACACTGGTTCCAGAAACACCTGTCCCGAACCCAACACCAGCCCCACCTCGAATCAGGACCAAGGCAACGCCTGGAGAACATGGACACCGCCGCAGGTGGGGTCCAAGTTCTCCCAAGCAACCCGAAGGGTTGCCGCCTACTTCTTCTTGCCCGCTTTCGGGTCGG
>JBFIPU010000098.1:0-9637 GCA_041609995.1 Acidimicrobiia bacterium | reverse complement strand
TGTGATCTGGTCGATTGCATCCCGGACAAAGTCGTGTGGGCGGAATTGCGACCTTACAACGCCCTCGACGAGGTCGGAAGGCAGGTGCAGATCTATCGAAAGCCGCTGAACATCGAGGGGCGCGATCCGTCGACCCAGGCGGTCATCCCGTTCCCCGGAGCCTTCATCACGGGCGAAAGCCTCGACGGGAGTGTCATCTCGCTCCGGTTCGACGATGACACCGGCGCGCTGCTGGATCTGGCAACACTCGACCTCTCTGCGGCGGCCAATTGGGCGATTCCCACCGCAGATGGGGTCGGCCATCTCTATGTTCGGGTCGAAGGCGACTTCCCTGCGTTCTCCAGCACGCTGATCGAGGCCCGCCCCGATGCGGCGGAACGGCCGTTGTTCACCCTCAACGCCAAGGGCATCATTCCTTTTGCCGACGGGGGAGATTACGTGGTGGTGGGGATCGTGGTGGACGAACAAGTCGAGCTGATGCTGTATGACCGGGAGGCCGCCAAGCTACATTTCACGGGCATCCAGGGCTTGCCCGGTCCACAGCTGGCGCGGGTGCTTCCGTCCGACGGCTGATGACCGGAGCCGAGCTGCTCGGGTCAAAGCCGTTACTTGGTGGTCGCCCCGAATTTCAGGACTCTGCTCTGGCTCTAACCGGGCGGCTCGATCGCCCCGATCTGCATCAGCATCGCCGCGGTGTCGGTGACACCCCAATGAGCAGCGACTTTGCCGTCCCGGACCTCGAAAACATCGATGGCTTTGACGTCGAGCGTGCCGCCGCTGGCGGGGATGCCCATGAACTCGCCGGTATGGGTGCCCGTGATGGTCACCCGGGCGGCGACCTTGTTGCCTTCTTCGACCATGTCCTCGACATTGAAACGGAGATCAGAAATCGCTGCCTGCATCATCCCAATCTGTTGACGGGCGGCTTCTTTGCCGGATGAAGCCGACATGCCTGGCAACTCTTCGTACTCGATGAAATCGTCGGTCACGTATTTGTCCAGCATGGTTCCAACGTCGACGCCACCGGAGATGTCGTCATACATGCCGCGAACGAGATCCTTTGCGGTACCCATGGAGGCTTCCTTTCCTCGTGGTCGGTCCCTCTTGGCCCAACCTACACGCGTGCAAACACTCCTGGCCCAGTCATATTGGTGACCGCTGATGCCATCTCTTGCCGCCAGAGCGAGGACGGTGGCGGCGGTGCCATTACTATCCGGGCGCATGCTGGCCTCTGACCTCAATCCCCACCTGGTTCACATCGCGTCCGGCAAGGTGCGCGACATCTTCCAATTCGACGACGACCACCTGGTGCTGGTGGCGAGCGACCGAATCTCGGCGTTCGACGTCGTGATGAGCGAGCCCATTCCTGACAAGGGCCGGGTGCTCACCGGGCTCTCCTTGCACTGGTTCAACCTGCTCCCGACAGCCAATCACCTCGTATCGGCCGATGTGTGGGACATCCCGGACATGGATGAGGCCGGGGCCGCCGAGTTGGCCGGACGTACGATGATCGTGCAGAAGGCGACCGTGGTCCCCATGGAGTGCGTGGTGCGCGGCTACCTGTACGGCTCCTCGTGGGGCGAGTATCAGGCCGGCGGTGGTCCCACCACCGAACATCTCCCGCCGGGCCTGACCAAGGCATCGCGGCTCGACACACCCCTGTTCACACCGGCCACCAAGGCAGAATCCGGCCACGACGAGAACCTCACCGAGGCCGGCGCCCGATCATTCGTCGGCGACGGGTTGTATGAAGAACTGCGGGATCGGAGCCTCGCGATCTATACCGCGGGTCGCGACTATGCGGCCGAGCGGGGGATCATCCTGGCTGACACCAAGTTCGAGTTCGGTCTTGTCGACGGGGAGCTCACGCTGATCGACGAAGTCCTCACGCCCGACAGTTCGCGATACTGGCCGGCCGATGAATGGGCAGAGGGTGCGACCATGCCGAGCTTCGACAAGCAGTATTTGCGCGATTGGCTCGAGACCCAGCAATGGGACAAGACGGCTCCGGCGCCGCCCCTGCCGCTGGACATCACGACCGGGACCCGCAGCAGATACATCGAGGCCTACGAGTTGCTGACGGGCGAATCGTTCGTCACCTACCTCAAGACGGCCGGTGTGCCGGTATGAGGGTACGAGTCAACGTACAGCGCCGGCCGGGGATCGCCGACCCGGAGGGATCCACGACTGCCCAAGCCCTTCGTTCCCTGGGATTCGATGAGGTCGGCACAGTGGCGATCGGCCGCGCCATCCTCGTAGAGGTGGAGACCGATGACCAGGACGAAGCCCGCGGGCGGGTCGAGGAGATGTGCCGGCAGTTGCTCACCAACCCCGTACTCGAGGACTTCGAGATCGAGGTCCTTGCTTGAGGGTTGCGGTTGCGGTGTTCCCGGGCACCAACTGTGAGCACGATGTGGCCTATGCGCTCCAGGAGCAGGGGGCAACGGCGGAACTCGTGTGGCACACGAGTGAAGACCTTTCCGGGTTCGATGGGGTCGTGCTTCCAGGAGGTTTTGCGCACGGTGACTACTTGCGCACGGGCGCCATTGCCCGGTTTTCTCCGATCATGGAAGAGGTGGCCCGGATGGCAGCCGGGGGCCGCCCGGTTCTGGGCATCTGCAACGGGTTCCAGATTCTGTGCGAGGCCGGCATGCTATCGGGAGCACTGATGAAGAATCGCGACCGGTCCTTCCTTTGTCGCCCGGTGCATCTACGGGTCGAATCGACCAACTCGATCCTCACGCGTGAGGCCCGAGTGGGGCAAGTGATTCAGATCCCCCTGAACAGTTATGAAGGGAACTACGTCGCCCCGGCGGCCGGCGACCAGGTGATCCTTCGCTATTGCGGCGCCGACGGGGAGGTGGATGACGAATCGAATCCCAACGGATCCGTCGACGCCATCGCCGGCATGGCCAACGCGGCCGGAAACGTGGCCGGCCTCATGCCGCATCCCGAACGCGCCATCGAATCCGTGCTCGGATCTGATGACGGAGCGCTGTTGATCGGCTCGTTCGTGGCGTCACTCCAGCCCGCATGAGCGCTCTTCACCGGCAGCTGGGCATGACCGATGCCGAGTATGCCACTGTGCGAGCGATCCTCGCGCGAGAACCGGCGCCGCCGGAGCTGGCGATGTATTCGGTGATGTGGTCCGAGCACTGCTCATACAAATCGTCACGCGTCCACCTCGGACGGTTCCCGTCCGAGGCGCCCTGGGTGGTGGTGGGCCCGGGGGAAAACGCCGGTGTGATCGACCTGGGAGACGGGTGGTTGGCGGCCATCCGCATCGAGTCGCACAACCACCCCTCCTATGTGGAGCCGTACCAGGGAGCCGCCACCGGCGTCGGTGGCATGCTGCGCGACATCTTCACCATGGGGGCCCGGCCGATAGCTCTGTGGGATGCGATTCGTTTCGGCCCGCTCGACGATCCCGAGGCCGGGGCCAAGAACGCCTATCTGTTCGACGGTGTCGTCAAAGGAATTGCCGGCTATGGCAACGCGGTGGGCGTCCCCACGGTGGGCGGCGAGGTCGAATTCGACGACTGCTACACCCACAACCCGCTCGTGAACGTGATGTGCCTGGGAATCATGCAAGCCGAGCAACTCCAGCTCGGATCCCCCGGCCAGGTTGGTGATATCGGGGTTCTCCTGGGCGCGTCCACCGGCCGTGACGGCATCGGCGGCGCCTCGATTCTCGCCTCGGCCAGCTTCGAGCCCGGCTCGGAGGAAAAGCGGCCGTCGGTGCAGGTGGGCGATCCGTTCGAAGAGAAGAAGCTCATCGAGGCGTGCCTGGAGCTCTACGACAAAGGCCTGGTGACCGGGGTGCAGGACCTGGGAGCCGCCGGTCTCAGCTGTGCCACCTCAGAGCCGCCGAGTCGCGCCGGCGTCGGAATGGATGTGGATCTCGACGCGGTGCATCTGCGTGAAGCGGGGATGACGGCCGCCGAGATCCTCATGAGCGAATCGCAGGAGCGCATGCTGGCGTTCGTCGAGCCGGCCAACGTGGACAAGGTTCTGGCGATTGCCTCACGCTGGGAGATCGAGTCCGCCGTGATCGGCTCGGTCACCGACAGCAGCCTTTTGCGGGTGTATCACCAGGGAGAGAAGGTCGTCGAGATCCCGGCCGCCTCTCTCACCGAGGACGCCCCCAAGCTTCACCGCGACATCTCCCAACCCGGCTGGCTGGCGGAGCTGTGGGATGCCGCTCCGGTCGCCGGTTCCCGGCCCACCAACGACGAGACCCTGCTGGCCCTGCTGGACGACCCGGCTCTGGGAGATCCGTCGGTGGTGTACCAGCAATACGACCACATGCTCTTTCTGAACACCCTGGTCGGCCCTGGCAGCGACGGGTCATTGCTCCGCCTGCGGGGCACCGACAAAGCACTCGCCGGGACGGTCGATGGCAACGGCCGACTCTGCTACCTCGATCCGAGGCGGGGATCAGAACGGCTGGTCTACGAAGCAGCCCTCAACGTCGCCGTGACCGGGGCCCGTCCGCGGGCTTTGGTCGACAATCTCAACTTCGGGAACCCGGAGCACCCGGAGGTCATGTGGCAGTTCACAGAGTCCATAGAAGGGATATCGGTTGCCTGCGAAGCGTTGGGCATCCCGGTGGTGGGTGGGAACGTGAGCTTCTACAACGAAGGCGGTGGATCCAACATCCACCCGACCCCGGTCGTGGGAGTGCTCGGCCTGGCCGATCCCGTTCCCCGGACGGCGCCCGGCCTGAATCGTGCCGAAGCCGGCATGGAGGTTTGGGTTCTGGGGGACTTCGACACCATCGATCTCGCCGGCTCCGCCGCCCAGCGGGTCTCCTGGCATGTGCTCGCAGGCCGGCCGGTGCAGCCGGACGCGGATCTGGCGAGACGGCTCACCGAGGTGGCCGCCACGCTGGCTCACCTCGTGCCGGTGTTGCACGACGTGAGCGCCGGCGGCCTGGCTGTGGCGATTGCGGAAATCGCCATCAAGTCGGGGGTCGGCGCAACGATCGAGGAGGAGCGTTGGGACCATCTGTTCGGCGAGGCTCCGCACCGGCTGGTGGCGGTCACGCCTTCGGGAGGCCCCGTTGAAACGGTGGCGGCCGGATTGGGCATCGCGACCCGCCGCATCGGGACCATGGGCGGTGATCGGCTCGACATCGGAGGATCAAATACAGAGCTCGCCACTGCCAAGGCTGTGTGGCAATCTGCAATCGGGAGCCGCCTCTAGCTTCCTGCCACAAAACGACGGATGAAGCCCAGTTGGCCGGGTAATGAAGTCGTTATCTTGATCGGAGTGGCACAATTGGCCGCTCAGCATTTCTTTCGGCGGTCCGCGGAGGTTGGTTCAAATGACGACAGCACGTCTGCTGCTCAAGTCCGCCTTCGTGGGCGGACTCATCGTCATCGCAGCAGCTTGCTCGTCGCCTGCGGGTGAGAACGAGCAAGATTGTCTTGCCGACGGCACCTGTGTCGAGGGCCCTGAGCTCGTTCCGGTGGCGCAGCCGGAGGATTCAACCGATCAGGCAACATACCTCGGGCTACCAGTGGGATTCACGTCCGACGGATTTCCCTATATCGGTGACCCGGACGCCCCGGTGTCGCTGGTGGAATTCACCGACTATCTCTGCCCCTTCTGCCTCCGCCATACGAGCCAGACCATGCCGGCGTTGCTGCTTGAGTTCGGCATTCCCGGAGACGTCAACTTCGTCTTTCGCGACTTTCCGATCGAAGTGCTTCATCCGACTGCTCCCCAAGGACACGCTGCCTCGCTTTGCGTTGCAGAACAGGGAGCGGCCGAATTCTGGCAGTTTCATGATCAGCTGTTCCGAACCCAGGACCAGTGGTCTCAGTTGAGAGATCCGTCCGAGTTTCTGGAGCAAACGGTCGCGGACCTCGGCCTTGACACAACCGCATTTCAGGAGTGCGTCGACTCCGGTCGCACGGTGCAAATCGTCGAAGACCGGGTCGCTCAGGCCGAGCTCTTCGGATTCGACGGAACACCGAGTTTCAAGTTTGTCTTGAACGAAACCAATGACACTTACGACCTGGTTGGAGCCCAGGCGGTGTCCCTGTTCCAACAATGGCTCGACACGCTTTTGGAAGGAGGGATCCCTCCCGGAGCAGTTCCTTCGACAGGCCTGACCTCGGAAGCGGAACCGACAGAGGTCGAGGCTTCCAGCTTCAATCTCGATCCTGAGAGCCAGGACACGTATCAGGGTTTGCCAGTCGGGTTCACCGAGGAGGGATGGCCGTTCATCGGCAGTCCCGATGCTCCGGTGAGTGTCTTCGAATTCACGGATTATCTGTGTCCTTTTTGTCAGCGGCATACCACGGCCACGATGCCGACCCTCCTGTCGGAATACGCAACTGGCGGAGAGGTGAATTTCGTGTTTCGAGATTTTCCGCTCGCCGGGCTGCATCCCACGGCTCCGACCGGGCACACTGCGTCGCTTTGTGTTGCGGAACAAGGAGCCGCTTTCTTCTGGGCCTTCCACGATGTTCTGTTTCTGAATCAGAGCCAGTGGGCAGGTCTCAATGATCCGACTTCGTACCTGGAGCAGACGGCCCAGCAGATTGGCGTCGACATCGGCGTCTACAACGAATGCATGGCCTCCGGTCGAAACGCGGCCATCGTCGATGTCAGGGTGGCCGAGGGAAGGGCTCTCGGATTCAACGGAACACCGAGTTTTCAGTTCGTGAATAACGAGTCCTCCGACGTCTATGAGCTGGTGGGAGCGCTGCCACTGGAACGGTTTCAGAGTTATCTCGATGCGCTGTTGGCGGGCGAAGATCCACCCGACGCCGGAGAAAGCGAGGAGCAGTCGTCCGAGTTGCCGTTCTGGGCGAACTCGGAAGGGCTCGTACCCGATCCCGACCGACCCGGCTATACGCTGGCGGGCGACCCGTTCAAAGGCAACCCGGACGCTCCGCTCGTCGTCGTGGAGTTCGGTGACTTCCAATGCCCGTCGTGCCAGCGCCACAATCTGGAGGCGCAGCCGACAATCGATGAGACCTTCATTGACCAGGGCCAGATCATGTGGGTTTTCAAGAACCTTCCCCTGCAATCTCATCCACAGGCCCCGGCGGCCGCCGTCGCAGCTGAATGCGCAGGTGACCAGGGGCAGTTCTGGGAGATGCATGAGTTGTTGTTCGAGACACTCGATGACTGGGCAATCCCGAATCCGGATCCCGAACTTCTACGAATTGCGCGCTCGCTCCCGCTCAACCAGTCTCAGTTTGCGGAATGCCTCGACAGTCGAGCGCCGTTGGAGAGGGTTCTCATCGATCTATTCGAAGCTCGCAATGTGATCGATCAAACACCGAGCTTCGTGATGATCTACGGAGGCCAGGGTCGACGTCTCGAGGGCGCCAGGAGTGCGGAAGACTTCACGGCGATTCTCGACACCCAGCTCGAAGCAGCGATCGAGATCGGTCGCTGATCAATTCGAAGCCAACTCGGGCGGGATGATTTCGTAGTCGATAGAGACGTTGGCGGACGTGGCATCCGGGGTGACATCCACCGGGACATTGATCCGGGTTCGATCGAAGAGGCAGATCGACTCCTGGTCCGCTTCGCAGTAAACCAGCCACAGATCCGCCCGCAGCATGCCCTCGCCTTCAGAGAAAGAGGTAACAACCTCCATCGGGAATGAGGGTCCGGTGATCGATTGACTGGCGAGTGGATCGATCGTTGCGATTCCGGAGCTGGACCACTCGAAGCGCGAGGGCGCCAGTGGATTGATCTTGTAGCCGACCGGCATGGCAACATCCAGCACGATCGCTCCCGGCCCAGGCGTCACCTGCACCGCATCAAGCGTGATTTCCGCACCCTCGTACGCATCGTCTGTGTTCGAGACCAGCAGCTCAATCCCCTTGAGAACGACCGTTTCGGCCTGGCCGGTGGCCGGGTCGACCCGTCGGATCGAATGGTTGCCCCTGTCGGCGACATAGAGCGTGTCAACGGCGGCGTCGATACCCGCCGGGCTCGAAAAGAGCGGGTTCATTCCGTCTCGCCACCCCGCTTGTGACCCTGCCAGGGTTGTCACACGTCGGGAGCTCGAGTCGATACCCCGGATTCGATGGTTGAAGGTGTCGGCTACCCACACCATCCCGTCGGTGGTTGTCACCCCCAGCGGATACTGAAAACGCGCCGCCGCCGCCGACCCGTCGGTTTCGCCAAAGTCGAACAGGTCATCGACCGGTCCGGTCAATGCTGTTAGCTCCGTTTCGTCGAGCAGTCGCACCGAACTGCTTCCCGCGTCGGCTACGACGAGCAGGCCGCCTGCGTTTCGAGCCAGACCGCTGGGTTGTGCCAATCTGGCTTCTTTCTTGGGCCCGTTGTCGACGCCGGCTCTACCAGTGCCCGCTTCCTCCTCGAGTTCCATTCGATCGAGGTCGATGCGCCAGATTTGGTTGCTGCCCGCAACCGAAACCAATAGGTCACCGTCGATCAACTCGACATCCCACGGATGATCGAGTGGGCTGTCCAGCGATTTGCCTGTGCGAGGGCGGCCTCGTTCACCGGTGCCGGCGATGGTTTCGACTTCTCCCGTCGCGAGGTCGACCTCGCGAATTGCATGATTGGAGGTATCCGCCACATACAAGACGGATCCGTCTTCTGATAGTGCCAAACCGCCTGGTTCTGTGAAATTCGCCTCGCCGGCGTCTCCGTCGGCGAAACCTTCTTGCCCGCTGCCAATCACGTCGAGCACATCATCCGTCTCGATATCGGCCACGACGATTCGGTGATGGCCGGTATCGGAGATGAACAACCTGCCACCGGCCGGATCGGCAAGTACGTCCCCGGGAAACGACAGCACGGTCTGCGGAGCAGCTTCCGGTTGGTTCGTGAAGACCACCCTTGATGGATTGGACGGGGCTGGTGGGTTTTCCACCAGGGATTCGACCACGGGCATCAGTGCTTCGTATGCATCGTCTCCACTGTGTCGTGCGGCGACCATTCCGTCGTGGCTCACCACGACGGTCGTTGGCCAGCTGGTGATCCCCCAGTCCTGCCAGATTCGATAGTCCGCATCGTTGGCGATTGCGTGGTCGAGCCCCCAGCGAGTGAGAAACCGCCCGATCATCGACGGATCGGATTCGGCTTCGAACCTGCCGGTGTGGATTCCGATCGGTACAACAGCTTCTGGAAACTCGTTCTCGAGACGCTCGGCATCGTCAACCACGCTCCGGCACGACAGGCAACTGGTCGTCCAGAAGTAGATGATCGTCACCTTGCCTTCGAGCTGGGGAATGGTGGGAGCGGACGGAACATTGAGCCACTGCACACCGGTGGCGAAATCGGGCGCAGGAACGGGATCGATCGTTGAGGCGGTTGAGCTGTCTCCGGGGCTGCAGCCCGTCAGCACGAGGACCAGGATGGCCAAGAATGCGGTGATCCAGGAGCGGGTCATTGTCATCATCCTGGCAGGAAAGGGGGCTTGGCAGCAGCATCACGCCGAAGGGGTATCTCTGAAGCCGACCACGCTGGGCAGTGATTCGCCACGTTGAGTGCTTTTGGTTTAGTATGGCAGCAGTCGAGATGGGTCCGGTCCGTGGGGTCGACTGTTCGGGGGCGAACAGGTTCAACACGCAACGGGCGGAGAGCGTATGAAGCACCGGACTCTGGCAAGTATTCGATCGATCATGGGGACCGCAGC
>JBFIPU010000097.1:0-9721 GCA_041609995.1 Acidimicrobiia bacterium | reverse complement strand
GTGGCATCGCGATCGCGGCGACGTTCCGGTTGATACCTCGCCACTCCACGCCCCTACGTCGGTCTAGCGCGAGGCCCGGTCGATGAGCGAACGTCAGGGTCAGGACGACCGTCGGCGAGGAATCGAGATCCCTGAAGAAGTAGCCGCGGCCGCGGCGGTTCCGGAAGATCTCAATGCCGATGCGCTGGGACCGTACACCGTGCCCAGCCTCCGCCGTCGGCGACAGGCCGGCTGGTACTACGTGGGGGGCGCCGCGCTCACCGTGGCCCTCGCCGCAACCACCCTTCCGGACCAGCTGCTCGTCGCCGCCGGCCTCATGCTGGCGATCGGCGCCTACCACATGATGTCGGCGTGGGAGATCCGCGTATCCGACGCCGAAGCGCTGGACCGGGCCAACCACGAGATCGGCTTTTCGGTCGGCCACGCCTCGGCTGCCATGAGCTTTGAAGGCTGGAGGGCCCGGCCCATGTGGAACGTGCTGGTGTTCTCGTCGGACGACCCGCCCTCGGAGCGCGGTTTGGTGCGCATCGACGCGTTGGACGGTGCTGTTCGTGAGATGATCCGGGAAGCCAACGCGGCCGATTGAAACGAATTTTGCCAACCCGGTAGAGGCGGCTAGCGGTTCCCCAGCGGTCGGAAGTCACGGGCCACCTCGCCCACGTAAACCTGGCGTGGGCGACCGATTCGGGTCCGGGGGTCTTCGGTCATCTCCTTCCATTGGGCAATCCAACCCGGTAGGCGCCCGATGGCGAAGAGAACCGTGAACATCCGCACCGGGAACCCGAGGGCCCGGAAGATGATGCCTGAATAGAAGTCGACGTTGGGGTAGAGCTTGCGCTCGATGAAATAATCATCCTCGAGGGCGACCTGCTCGAGGCCGGCGGCGATGTCGAGCAGCTCGTCTTCACGTCCGACGGCCTCCAGTACATCTTTCGCGAAGTCTTTCAGCACATTGGCCCGCGGATCGAAGTTCTTGTAGACGCGGTGCCCGAAGCCCATGAGCCGGAAGGGGTCGTTCTTGTCCTTGGCTTTCGCCACGTACTTGTGGTAGTCGCCACCGTCCTCTTTGATGCTGGTGAGCATTTCGATCACGGCCTGGTTGGCCCCACCATGCAGCGGTCCCCACAAGGCGTTCATTCCGCTCGCCACCGATGCGAACAGGTTGGCCTCCGACGACCCCGCGATGCGGACGGTGGCGGTCGAGCAATTCTGGCCGTGGTCGGCGTGGAGGATCAGCAGAGCGTCGAGCGCCCGGGCCACGGCCGGGTCTACCTCATAGGGGCTGGTCGGAAGCGCGAACATCATGTGGAGGAAGTTGGAGGAGTAGTCGAGGTCGTTGCGGGGGTACATGTAGGGCTGGCCGATGGACTTCTTGTATGCGAATGACGCAACCGTCGGCAGCTTGGCGATGAGCCGGATGGACGATTCCGTCACGTGATCGGGATCCGAGGGGTTGTGGTAATTCTCGTAGAACGTCGACATCGCCGACGTCGCCGAGGACAGAATGCCCATGGGGTGGGCGGCTCGGGGAAATGCATCGAAGAGCCGCTTCATCTCCTCGTTGAGCAACGTGTGGTTGGTGATTTCCGTTTTGTAGACCTCGAGCTCATCTGCGGTCGGCAGCTCGCCGTGAATGAGGAGGTAGGCGACCTCCAGGAACGTGGCGTTGCGAGCGAGCTCCTCGATCTTGTATCCCCGGTATCGCAGCTCGCCCGCTTCGCCGTTGATGTATGTGATGGCGCTCTGACAAGAAGCGGTGTTTCCGAATCCGTAGTCGAGTGTGACGTAGCCGGTGTCTGAGCGCAGATTTGAGATGTCGATGCCGCTGTTTCCGACTGTGGACCGCTCGATGGGCCAATGCGTTGTCGAATCACCGATCGTCAGTTCCGCTTTGTCCGACACGTGACACCTCGAAAGATGAGCTGAGAAACGTACTTTAACTCCCCGGAATTCTTGTCGTACCGGTCCGGCCTCTTGCTCTATGCTTGCTCCATGGTGACGGTCCTCTCTTTGGAAACACGCCCGTTGGCGGATCCATGCTCGACGTAAAGGCTCGCGAGCCCCTGCAGTGGATTCTCGTGCCCGTGGCCAAAGGGCTCGTCCGCTTGGGTGTCTCTCCCGGCTTCCTCACGGCAGCGGGCTTTCTCGGAATGATCATCGGTGCGGTGTTGATTGCCCGTGGTTATCTGCTGCCCGGGGTCTGGTTCTCGACCGCCGGCGCCATTCTCGACGTGATCGATGGGTCAGTCGCCCGCCAGGCCGGCCAGGCATCCGACCGGGGAGCCCTGCTCGACACGGTCACAGATCGGCTCGGCGAGATAGCCCTGTTCTGTGGGATCGGGTTCTACATGGCCGAAAACGGCCAGCCGAGGGCCGCAGCGCTGATCGTGCTGGGCATCGGGTTTTCTCTGGTCATCCCGTTCATCCGGGCCCGAGCCGAGGCCGCCGGCGCCGAAGGCAAAGGGGGCCTGATGGGGCGAGCCGAGCGGCTCATCCTGGTTCTGGTGGGCCTGGGCCTCGAGGGTCTGGGGTTCCAGCCATTCGAGCTGTTCTTCGGGGTCGACCTCGGAATCTTCGAATTCTCACTTTGGCTCCTGGTGATCATGACGGGCCTCACCGTCATCCAGCGTTTCCGGAACACTTGGCTGCAACTGGGCGGCTAGCCCAATGGATCGGATATGCCGCGTTCCGGGGGGGCGGCGCCGCTTTTGGCCTACTACCCCTCGCCACCGCTCAACGATTCGGGGAATTCGTGGGCATGGTCGCCTCCTGGCTGGTGCCCCGCAAGGCGGCAATGGCAGCCCGTCATTTCGAACGGGTCACGAGCCGGCCGGCCAGGCGCCGTGACATTGCGGCAATCTTTCGGTCGTACGGGCGCTATTACGCCGAGTTGCTGTGGGCCCGTCCGAGCAACGTCGAGCCGTTCATCGAAGGGATGTCGATCGAGGGCGAGGACAACCTCGACAAACCGAAGGCAGAGGGGAAGGGAATCATTCTGGTTCTTCCTCACATGGGCAACTGGGAAGTAGCCGGCCTGGAGGCCGTGCGACAGGAGGTGCCGGTGCTCGCGGTGGCCGAGGATCTGCCCAACCCGCTCATCCGCGATTGGTTCGTGAAAGCCCGGGCCACACACCAGATCGAGATCGCCATTGCCCGGAAAGGGGTGACATCGCAACTGGAACAGCGGTTGCGGGACGGCGGCACGTTGGCGCTGCCTTCGGACCGCGACCTGTCGGGCCGGGGCGTCGGGGTGGCATTCTTTGGCGAGGAGACCACCCTTCCCATCGGCCCGGGATTGCTGGCGGAGCGCACCGGCGCCCCCATCGTTCCTGTTGGCGTCTATTTCCGGGGAAGCGGCCACCACCTGGTGGTCCACCCGCCGCTGCCTGAGCCGACCGGTGTGACGTCCGGGGACCGCATCGCCGAGCGCACCCAGGCCATGGCACGGGAGTTCGAGGACATCATCCGCCGCGAACCTCACCAATGGCACCTGCTGCAGCCGAATTGGCCCTCTGACCGCGAGTGAGGTTCTGACGTGAAAGTGGCCATGGTTTGCCCGTATGCGGTCGACCACTTCGGTGGCGTCCAGCACCAGGCGGTGCAGCTGGTCGAGTGGCTGCGAGACGATGGCCACGAGGCCACCCTTATCGCTCCGGGTCGATCGGGCGGGCCGGACGGGACGGTTCACCTCGGCTCGTCCATCAATGTTCCTGGCAACAAGGCGGTCAGTCCCATCTCGCTGAATCCGCTGGTGTATCGACAGGTGCATGACGCGGTCGAAGGAGCCGATGTGGTTCACGTCCACGAGCCACTCATGCCCTTCGTGGGATGGGCGGGTCTCGCCACCGGCCCGCTCGTGGCGACGGTCCATGCCTCGCCCTCTCAGTTGTTTCAAGCGATGTACCACCGGGCCGGGTCGGCGGTCCGCAAGGCCTTTTCCCGCGTGTCTGTGCTGACGGCCGTGTCGGAGGCGGCGGCGGGTCCGCTCAGGAGCGCCGGCCTGGAGCCGAGAGTGATCCCCAATGGCATCGATGTTGCCGGCTATCAACGCAACAACCAGCCGGGATCTGTCGTGTTCGTCGGCCGGGACGATCCACGCAAAGGCCTGGATGTGCTGCTGGAGGCGTGGCCGGCGGTGATGGGCCGGCACCCCGGTGCACGGCTCACGGTGGTCGGAACCACCCGACCGCCGCAGGAGGGCGTGCGGTTCCTGGGCGTCACGTCCGAGGCGGACAAGCGCAGGGCGCTGGCGGAGGCGTCGGTCCTGGTCGCCCCCAATCTGGGCGGCGAAAGCTTCGGTATCGTCCTGACGGAGGCGATGGCCTCGGGGTGTGCAGTCGTTGCCAGCAGGTTGGACGCGTTCGCCAAGGTGGCCGGCGACGCTGCCCGGTTGTTTCGGGTCGGCGATCCCGAGGCACTGGCCAAAGCACTCGGCTCGGTGCTGGCCAACCCCGATGAGGCCGCCCGCCTCATTCGAGCGGCAGACCGCACGGTGGCCGTCTTCGACCGGCCCCGCGTGCTGGGTGGATATCTCAAGGCGTACGAGGACGCGGTCGAAAAATACCGGTAGCCAGGGCGCCAATTCCGTTTTAGCCTTCGCCGCCGTTAGGAGTGTCCAGTGAATCCACGCTTTGCCACCGGGGCTGCTGTCACGAGATCGGGCTTCCTCAGAGCGGCCGCCCTGACCGCTATGTTGTTGGCCCTCACCGGCTGCGCGGGAGGGTCCGCCTCCGATACGACCGCTACTCCTGCCAGCCTGCCGGCCACAACCACCACCACTACGACCACGACGACCACCACGACGACGACAACAACAACGACGACACTTCCGCCCACTCCCCGCCCGCTGACGGGGATCGACGCCGAGATCGCCGACAACCAGATCGTGATCGCCAAATACTCGAATGCGACCAAAGGACGTCCTCCCGAAGGGCTGGCGATGGCCGAGATGGTCGTCGAGGTGAACGTCGAAGGAGGCGTTCCTCGTTTGCTCGCCTTCTTCCAAACCGAGTATCCGGACCAACTCGGCCCTCTTCGGTCGCTGAGAGAGGTCGACCCCAAGCTGATTGCTCCGTGGGATGCTCGCGTGGTGAGCTCGGGTGGCCAGGGGTCTGTTCGCAACGCGATCCAAGCCGTGGCGGACGAGGAGAGCATGGACACTGTCCGTTACGGCTACTCCCGCCAACCCGGTCGGCCGTTCCTGTATTCGGTGATGTTCGATTCGGCCGAGTTTCCGGACAACGGATGGGAAGGCGAGATCCCCGAGCTGCTGGAATTCTCGATCGACCGGCCGACCGGAGAGGCGGCGACGGAAATCACGGTCAACCAATCGGGAATCCACCGGGTGATGTGGCAGTACATCGCCGGGACCTACCTCCGTTCGCAGAACACCACATTCTCCAACCGCAGCGCCCAGGCCCCCCACCTGGATGTCAACGAGGAGCAGGTGACCGCCGACACCGTGGTGTTGTTGTGGGTGGTGGAACTGGACACGGGCCGCCGCGATTCGGCCAACCAGCGCGTTCCCGACTACCGCGTGACCGGAGACGGCGAGGTGACGGTTTTTCGGGATGGCGTGATGATCGAAGGGACCTGGCAGCGCGAGAGCACGTCCGCCTGGTTCACTCTCCTCGACACGGCCGGTAAGGAGATCCCGCTCGCGCCCGGGCGAACCTGGTACCACCTCATCCCCACGTACCAGTCGTTCGATTATGAATAGCGAGAAGAACAACCGGGAGCGACCGGGCCGTCTCCGTTCCAGTGGTCGTCACTACGTCTCGAATGGTCGCCAACCCATTATTTGCGCCGGATAGCCGTCGGCGACGGCGCGCCACCGGCGGCAGGTTCGATTGTTCCCCAGATGTCGATCCCGGCAGTGGAAACGTCTGCGGTCCAGATGCCCCCAACGGCTACAATCTCACTCCGTCGATAGGGAGAATCCTTGGAGGCTGAAACCGGATCCAGCCGCGTGAAACGGGGGCTGGCAGAAATGCTCAAAGGGGGCGTCATCATGGACGTGGTGACCCCGGAGCAGGCCCAGATTGCCGAAGAAGCCGGCGCCGTGGCAGTCATGGCTCTGGAACGCGTTCCGGCTGACATTCGCGTTCAGGGCGGGGTCGCCCGCATGTCGGACCCGGACATGATCCAGAGCATTCAGGACGCGGTGACGATTCCTGTGATGGCCAAGGTCCGGATCGGTCACTTCGTCGAGGCACAGGTGCTCGAGTCCCTCGGTGTGGACTACATCGACGAGAGCGAGGTCCTCACGCCGGCCGATACGGACAACCACATCGACAAGTGGCAGTTCACCGTTCCGTTCGTATGTGGCGCCACCAACCTCGGGGAGGCGTTGCGCCGCATCGGTGAAGGGGCAGCCATGATCCGCACGAAGGGTGAGGCGGGCACCGGCGACGTCAAAGAGGCGGTCACCCACGCCCGAACGGTGTTCGGTGAGATCCGCCGCCTCACCACGATGGACGAGGCCGAGCTGATGGCCGCCGCTCGCGACCACCGGGCACCGTACGGACTGGTACGAGAGGTCGCCGAGACCGGAAGGCTGCCGGTCGTCAACTTCGCAGCCGGCGGTATCGCCACCCCGGCCGACGCCGCGCTCATGATGCAACTCGGTGTCGACGGCGTCTTTGTCGGATCGGGGATCTTCAAATCTGGGAACCCCGCAGTTCGGGCCAAAGCCATCGTCGAGGCGACCACCTACTACGAAGATCCCGCCATCATCGCCAAGGTTTCGCGCAATCTGGGTGAGCCGATGGTTGGCATCAACATCGGCGACCTCGCCGAGAACGAGCTCCTGGCCGGCCGGGGCTGGTAGCGATGCGGATCGGAGTCCTGGCGCTCCAGGGCGACGTTCGCGAACACCTGGCTGTCATCGAATCACTTGGCCACGAGGGAGTGGCGGTCAAATACCCCGCAACGATCGAGGAGATCGACGCCCTCATCATTCCAGGCGGGGAATCGACCACGATCGGCAAGCTGGCCGACCGTTTCGAGTTATTGGAACCCCTCAAGAAGCGCATCGCAGCCGGGCTCCCGACTCTGGGCACCTGTGCGGGCATGATCCTGCTGGCGACCGACACGACCGGAGAGCCACAGCACCTACTCGGCGAATTGGACATCACCGTCGAGCGCAACGCCTTCGGCCGCCAGATCGATTCATTTGAAGCCGACCTCGTCATCGACGGCTTGGACGAACCGTTTCGGGCGGTGTTCATCCGCGCTCCGCTCGTGGCGTCGGCCGCCAATGACGTAGAGATCCTGGCGGAGGTGGATGGGCGGCCGGTTCTGGTCCGGCAAGGTCACATCATCGCCGCCTCTTTCCACCCCGAGTTGACGGATGATGACCGGATCCACAGGATGCTGGTCGAATCGGCGATGGAGCGATAGATGTCCGGACATTCCAAGTGGTCCACGATCAAGCACAAGAAGGGGGCCAAGGACGCCAAGCGCGGCAAGCTGTTCGCCAAGCTGGTGAAGATCATCGAGGTCGCAGCCCGGGAAGGCGGCGGAGATCCCGACGCCAATGCCGCGCTCGCCAACGCCATTCAAAAGGCGAGAGACTCTTCGGTTCCCAAAGACAACATCGAGCGCGCCATCGCTCGTGGGACCGGCGAGGTGGAAGGCGTCAACTACGAGGAGATGTGGTACGAGGGATATGCCCCTGGTGGTGTGGCCGTGTACGTCCATGCGCTCACCGACAACCGAAACCGGGCTTCGTCCGATATCCGGGCCGCGTTCAGCAAGAACGGGGGGAGCCTGGGTGAGCCGGGTTCGGTCGCCTACCTGTTCTCCCAGATGGGCCACATCCTCTGTGTCGGCGATGAGGAAACGGTGATGATGACAGCGCTGGATGCCGGAGCCGATGACATCAAGCCGTCCGGTGGCGAGTGGGAGGTCATCACACCGGCGACCGACCTGAAGACGGTTCGGACGGCGCTGGAAGATGCAGGAGTTTCGATCACCTCGGCGGAGGTGACCCAGCTGCCGTCAGTCGAGGTTCCGCTCGACAAGTCAACGGCCGCCCAGGTGCTGCGGGTGGTGGATGCCCTCGACGACCTGGATGACGTACAAGACGTGTTTGCCAATTTCGACATCCCCGAAGATGTTCTCGAGGAGCTCGGAGCGGACGCCTAACCGATCTTCTTGCGAGCCTTGACCAGCCGCCTCTCGTCGGATCGAAACAGCTCCCCTTCGAGCGGGCTCAGCAGCTCGACCACGCGCTCGAAGTTCTTGTCGGCAAAGGCGGCCTGGGCCTGATCGAGCCGCTCGTGCCGGGGCAGATCCTCCGCAGCATTGCTCACGGTGGTGACGAGACCTTCCTCCGGCGCCTCGAGAAGGCTCCAATGCTCGGAAACAGCGCGGGCCGCCGCCGATGCGTACTCGTCGATCCGGGCCGGGGTGTGGAGGTAGCGGTGGTCGGGGAGCGACGGCAGCGACAGGGCCGCCAGCCAGTGCTCGAGCCGCTGCCCGTGGACCTTGACCGCAGCTGAGTAGTCGCGCTCACCGTAGGTGATGACCACCGGCCGGTCGAAGGCCATCGAACAACGAAACGGAAAGCGCACCGAATCGACGTCGGCGGCCGCCTCCTCTACTCCCAGATTGACCATGGTCAGGTTGCCGGACCAGAACTCGAACCGCTTGGGAACCGTGGTGGCAAACGCCTCGGCCAGCTCGGATTCACTGGGCGGCGTCGGCAGCCCACACAGGTTCAAGCACATCATTCCTCCTACCCACCCATCGGCGCCGACGCCCCGCCGCTTGAGCTCGTGATTTTTTCGCGACTTGCTGGTGTTCTTCGACGGTGGAGGTAAGTTTCGCTCGTTCCGATCGAAGGGGATCGGCCGACGGGCTGAGACCCCAACGGTAGGGAACACCTACGGAGTTGCCGGAAGCTTTTAGCACTCCGTATTTGTATCGCCGGCAGGTGAACGGAACGAGCCGAAGGCACACGGTGCCGAGGGCGAAGATCCGGGAGCCGCCCGGAGCGGGACCCTGAGAGGGGTACCGAGCACGGGGTGGAGCAGGACCCGCCAGGGACCTGGAACACATCCGGAACCGGTGCTTGGATGCGGGACTTGGAGACGGGACTTCCCAGCGGATGCGGAGACGGATCCAACGGGGCGAATCGGGCCGAGCACCTGGCCGAGGTCGACGGTGCAAGACGAGCTCGGAAAAACCCCATGGGTGAAGCCGAGACCGGCCACCGAGAGGCAGGCCGCTCTCACCAGGCCTCATTCGTGGGGTTTTTCGTGTTAAAAGGCGGCGGCCTGTTGTTTGGCGGCGGCTATCCGCTTGTTGGTTGGAGCGGGTCGCACGTTGGGTGTGGTCGACGTTGGCCCGTCTCTGAGTGGGCCGCTGCCGCCTGGTGGCCGGTCGTTTAGTTTGCCGGCGGCTTCACGCTTGTTGGTTGGAGCGGTTCGCACCTGGGGTGTGGTCTACGTTGGCCCGTCTCTGGGTGGACTGCTGCCGCCTGATGGCCGGACGTCAATGCCGCGGAGGGCAAGGGCCCTCAGAGCGTCGGTGTCGCGCTGGAGTTGTCCGTGGGAGTTCGCCCCGCGGTGAACGCGTCCGTTGGAGTTCGCCCCGGGTCGTCCCACGCGCAAAGATCGCTCGCCAGTTTCTCTCAGACGCCAGCCGTCGCGTACGCGTCACGGTGACCCTCCGGGATCTTGCCTTGGCGCCCCGAAGGGGCGCACAAACAAGCATG
>JBFIPU010000096.1:0-9825 GCA_041609995.1 Acidimicrobiia bacterium | reverse complement strand
GCAACCCGTCACCGAGGGCAACCAGACGTTCTCGTCCTGGACCGCCGAGTTCGGTGTTCGGCCGGGTGACGAAGAGCGGATGGACCACATCGTGGGCGACAACATCTTCGTCAACGGAATGAAAGGCCTGGCTGATTTCGTGGTTTCAAACGGTCTTGGCTCGCGGTAAATTCGACATCGTTTGGCACGTGGTAGACCGCTGACCCCGGCCTGACGCAGAGATGGTCGGGGAGAAAGGAGTCCTCGATGTCGATGCGACCGGCCGCGATGAGCACAGATTCTGCCCCGACCTCTCGGATCGGTGATCGAGCAGGCGTGCTTTCAGCCGCGGTGGTGCTCGGCGCGGTGAGCGGCGTGTTGGCGAAGATGGCAGACGAGACGCAAGTTGGGTGGCTGAACGACCTCGGCACGTATCCGGCCATTTGGATGTTGGTCATCGTTGTGATCAGCGTGCGAGCCCCGGGACCGCCGGTCGCAGCCGGGGTGGCCACAGCCTTCTTCATGTCGCTGACGCTTGGCTATTACGCATATGCCCGTCTGGTACTGGGGTTCGGCAGCGCCCGGGAAGAACTCATCTGGCTCGTGGCCGGCCTCACCCTCGCCCCGATTTCAGCAGCGCTCTTGCACTGGTCCCACTCGAGCCCGCGATGGTGGGCGTCCGTGGTCCCTGCGATCTATGCGGGGCTGATGCTCTCCAGCGGGCCTCTTCGTCAATACGTGCTGCACTTTCAAAGTGCGCTTCCAGAACAGATCAGGCTCCGCCCGGTTCAGGCCCTGGTCGACATCGCCGTCGCCCTCACCATCGTGGCTCTCATTCCGTCGACATCGAGGTCCCGCCGCCTGGTCATCGCCCTCACAATCCCCGCAGTCTTGATCGCCCCCACCATCATTCAGACCGCCAACAACATCGCCTATTCCTAGGCGAACCGGAGACCCACCGACGCACCCAGAGCTAGGCGATAGGCCTTCAGCGAAAGCGTCGACGGCCCTCGAAGCCGTCGAGGTCCAAAATCTGTCTTACGCCTCTACCGGGCGATGAGCCCGGTCCGTACGGTCCACGATGAACCCATAGCGGGACCGCCCACGAGCTGCAAGGAGTGATTGCGATGCGAACCGTCACCGCCCAGCGGACCTTGGATCGACGAGGCAAGACCATTACAACGTTTGTCGTCTACGACGCGGCCACCGAACTGGAAGGTATGGCCGAAGGGGACGTGCTCGAAATCCTGACCGACGATTTCGATCCATTCCGATCGGACATTGACGCTTGGTGTCGTAGTGTCGGCCACAGGATGGTGGATACCGAATCGATCCGTGATGGGCTTCGCTTCCTCGTCGAGAAAGGCCATGGTCGGGCCAAGGGCACGAAGCTGGCCATGGTCATCTCCAATGCCGGGCTCGAAGAGCTTCTCTCTCCACTCGGATTCGCGTTGGCTGCTGCTCTCGAGGGCATCGACGTCCATGTCTACTTTCAGGGCCCTGCCGTGCGCGTGTTGCGGCGTGGCTACCAACCCAGGATGGGGGGATGGGCCAGGCCCATCACACGGTTTGCGGCCGCCGGAATGGCCAAGAGTGGCCACATTGCCGCCCAAGACAAGCTTGGGCAGTTGCGCAACCTGGGTGCCCACATCTACCTGTGCGGACCCTCGATGCAGCGCTTCAAGGTTGACCGGGACGACCTCATCTTCGACGACGTTCCCCTGGTGGAATACCTCACCTTCATGGCAATCATGGACGAGGCAGACACCACTATCTACGCATGATCTGAACCAAGCCCCGAAACAACTCTCCAAGTTCGGGCCCAGCGAACGGCCCACATGGGACTGAATTTCCCCGATCTCTAGATAGAAAATAAACCAATCCCGGGTCTCCTAGGCGTTGCTAGCTTCGGATCTGGCTCGGTGATTGCCGTGCGCAGGACAATGAGGGGAGTTGCTGTGGGAGATGTCCAAAGCCGTTCGCAGATCCGGGCCAGAGTGTTGTGGCCGCTAGCGATCATTCTGTTCACGAGCGTTCTGATCTTGGCGGCGGCCGGTCCGGCGGCCGCCCAAACCGTCCAGGATCCGGACCTCGCGCTCTTCGATCCGGCTCAGGGCAAGTGGACGTTGCGATACTCCGACGGGACCATCGACTCGTTCTTCTATGGAACCCCGGGTGACACCCCGCTCATGGGGGACTGGGACTGCGATGGCATCGACACCGTTGCCATGTATCGGGAATCGAACGGGTTCATCTACCTGCGCAACTCGAACGACTTCGGCGTGGGCGAGCTGGAATTCTTCTATGGCATCCCGGGGGACATTCCCGTCGCCGGCGATTGGGACAACGACGGCTGCGACACGTTTGGGATCTACCGGCAAGGAACGGTGTACCTCTCCAACTCTCTCGGCACCCGCCCGGCTGACGTTTCCTTCTTCTTCGGGATCCCCGGCGATCGGCCGTTTGCCGGCGACTTCAACGGAGACGGTGTCGATACCGTTGGTCTCTACCGCGAATCGACCGGCTTCGTGTACTTCACCGACACCATCCCTGCTCAGAGCGGCGTCGCCCCCACCGACAACTCGTTCTTCTATGGGGAGCCGTCCGACCGGATCGTTGCAGGAGATTGGGATCGCGACGGCGACGACACCGTCGGTATCTTCCGGCCCGGTGATTCCCGCTTCTACCTCTCGTTCGAGAATCGACAGGGTTTCGCCGACCTGGAGATCCCGTTCGGCGAGCCCTCGCTGCTCCCGGTGGCCGGAAACTTCGGGCCATCGGCTTCCTCGGAGACCTGGACGGTCCTCGTCTACATGATGGCAGATACCAATCTCGAGCCCTTCGCGCTCGATGATCTGGCGGAGATGGCGGCGGTGGGCTCGTCCAGCCGGATGAACATCTTGGCGCTCGTGGACCGGCATCCCGGCTACGCGGTGGGCGGCGTGGGCAACCTGGGGGATTGGGAAGACGCAAAAGTCCTCTACGTTGCTCGTGACGAGTTCATCGAGGTGACCGAACCGGTCGGCGAGATCAACATGGGCGACCCCAATGTTCTCGCCGATTTCATCGAATTCGGGATCGGCGCCTACCCAGCCGACAACTACGCAGTGATCATGTGGGATCACGGAGCCGGCTGGCCCGGCATGGGGCCGGATGAGACCGACGGCGAGGACGTCTTGACCCTGGCTGAGATCGAGTTTGGCCTGGCTGAAGGGTTGGCGCGCACCGGGGTCGGGCAGGTCGATTTCGTCGGTTTCGACGCGTGCCTCATGGCCACGTATGAAGTCGCAAGCGCCATGGATGGCCTGGCCGATTACATGCTCGCCTCACAGGAACTCGAACCGGGACATGGGTGGGACTATCGCTTTGTCGACGTCCTGACGACAACGACCAATGCGACGCCGATCGATCTGGGGCTTTCTTTGATCGATGGCTATGCGGCTCAGGCGGTGGCTGCCGGCACGCATGAGGCGATCACGCTGTCGCTGCTCGATCTCGGTCGAGTGGGGGAGGTCGAAGCAGGTTTGGCGGCGCTCTCGGTGCCCCTCGCCACCCAGCCGACTGTGTTTGCCCCCGTGTTTGGAGAAGTTCGCAGCACGACGCTCAGCTTTGGGCGCAATCCCGATCCAGCCTTTGACAGCAACATGACCGATCTCGGGTTGCTGGTCGCGGGTATCGGGGGAGCCGAACCGGCCTTCGAACAAGCGGCGGTCGATACCCTCACAGCCCTCGACGCGATGGTCCTCGCATACGTGAATGGTCCGGCTACCGCCGAGGCCACCGGGCTCAGCGTGTATTTCCCCGAGTTCGAGCGTGACCTTCGCCCGGAGTACCTGCTGCTGGATGTGGTCACAACTTGGCCCGACGTGCTCGACGAGTACTACGCCGCAGGGTCGACCATACCGACAGGCGAGTGGCCACGGTTCACCAATCCCGACGGCGCGGCGGACTACTTCTTCGATGTTGACGGGCTGAACATCTTCGGCACTCTCGACCCGGCCACGACCGCCAATCTGACAGAGGCGGTGGTCTTCTACGGTGTGCTCGACGAGTCCGATGGGTCGGTGATCTTCCTCGGTGAAGAACCGGGCGAGATCGCCCAAGACGGATCGGGCCTGGCGGCCGCCATCTACGACCTCACCGCCTTGACGTTGTCGGACGGCATCGACAGCGCGTTTGCCTACCTGGTGTTGACATTCGATTCCGAGACCGGTTTGGCGTTCGTGGACATACCCGTCGACTACCTCGCGCCGGGGGCATCGGTGACGGAACCGGTGATGCTTTCGCTGGTCGTCGACACCGACGGAACGATTCTCACGGCTACCTACTATCGGGTAGATGAGAGCGGCACTTACGGAGAACTCGCGGCCGACCCATTTGGATTGATCTTTCCGGTGCTGCTCAACCAATATCCGGACGGAAGCTCCGAGTGGATCGTGACCAGCGACGTCGGGCTGTATGCAGATCTCGACACGATGGAGTTCGGATTCGAGCCGCTCGCGTCGGGAACCGGCCTGTACGCGGAGTTGGTCGTCTTCGATTACGCCGGCAATAGTGACTTCGTTTCGATGTTCGACTTCATTCCCTGACACCGGGTGGATTCGATAGCACGCGAGACGGCTGCCTTGGCGAGTTGGTGATGGTCGATCCCGAACAGGAGATCGTGGGAAGGAGCAGGGTCCCGGCTTGACGCTCCCCGGCGAGGCCACGTGGTTATGCTCAGCCCGGATTCGCTGGGGATCGATCGATCAGAACGTTACGCGGCCGGAGGATTCGAGTGTCCAACCCATGGAGGGGGCGAGCGGCGCGCCTTGGGACTCTCACGATGCTTGTCACGGCGATGCTTCCCATTCCTGCTTCGATGGCCGGCAACAGCCCGAATGGAGATGTGGCCGCGCCGTGGCCTGCTACGTTCAGCGAGTACACGAAGGCCGATCTTTCCAGCATCATCGACCCGCAAGATGCCAGCCCGGCCTCATCAGACATTTGGGGTGGGTCGGCTGGGGACCTGCCCAGCACGTTTTTCGCCGCCGACGGGACCAACATTTTCATCCGCATGCGGATGCGGGGGGACCCCTTCGACACCAAGGGGGGATTCGCGTCCACCAATTATCTGGTCGCCATCGGTGTCGGCGGCGTCCAGTCGGCTGTCATCGGAGTCAATGGCAAACCGACGTCGACCGATTTCGTGTATGTGACCAATGCAGATGGGTCGGTCGTGCGCCAGGTCTACACCACGCCCTTCACGAATGACGGTGCCGGCACCAGCGCCGGTGCCCGCATCGTCAACGCTCCCGACGAAGGCTTCTTCGTCGATTTTCAGGTTCCCATCTCGGCGATCGCTGCGGTTGTACCGAGCATCGAGCCCACGACTCCGGTGCAGCTTTACTACGGATCATCGCAGGCGAACAACCTTTCCGTCACCAACAAGGACTTCATGATCGGCAGTGAAGTCAGCTATGTCGGTCTGGCCACAGTCACTGTGTCCGGCGCCCCGGCTGGTGGTGTGCCCGTCGCTGTCGACGACTCAGCAACCGTCACCGCCAACGACTCGGTCACCATTCCGGTCGCATCCAACGACACCGACCCTGACGGCGACCTGGCCCCGGCCTCCGCCGCGGTGGCCACAGGACCCGCCAACGGCGCGGCGATTGCCAATGGCGACGGAACGATCACCTACACCCCGACCCCGGGCTACGAGGGCCCGGACTCGTTCTCGTACACCATCTGCGATCTACAGGGGCTGTGTGATACGGGCGCCGTTTCGCTGACGGTGGAACCCGCCGGCCAGCCGCCGGTGGCTAGCCCGGATTTCGGCGTCGTCGCCGAGGACAGCTCGGTTGTGGTCGACGCAGCTGCCAACGACACGGATCCGGACGCCAACCTTGAGCCGGCGACGGCGTCGGTGACGATCGCCCCCGCCAGCGGCACCGCTGTGGCGGGCGGCGATGGGACGATCACCTACACGCCGGATCCCGATTTCAATGGAACCGACTCATTCGCCTACACCATTTGCGACACGGACGGGCTCTGCAGCAGCGCCGGGGTGGACATCACCGTGGAACCGGTACCGGACGCCCCCGTGGCCGTTGCTGACGCGCCCACCGTGGCCGAAGACGGGTCTGTGCTGATCGCCGCCGCCTCGAACGACACCGACGTCGACGGCGACCTCGATCCGACCACAGTCATGGTGACATCCCCGCCAGCCAACGGCATGGTCACGGCCAATGGGGACGGGACCTTCACATACAGCCCCGATGCCGACTTCAACGGAATCGACTCTTTCACGTATGCGATCTGTGACACGACCGGGTTGTGTGCCGGCGGAACCGTCGACGTCACGGTCGACCCGGTCAATGACGATCCGGTGGTCGTGGACGACGTCCTGACACTTCCCGAAGACGTGGTTGCGACGATCGATGTAGTCGCCAATGATGCAGACATCGACGGCGATCCGCTCACCCTTGTTGCCTTCGACGCAACGAGCACCGCCGGAGGAACCGTATCGTGTCTCCCGGGCGGGTCTTGCACGTACACGCCGCCGGCCGACTTCTCGGGCCCCGATTCGTTCAACTACACCCTGGACGATGGGGCCGGGGGCACGGCTACCGGCCTGGTCACGTTGACCGTCGTCGGTGTCAACGACCCGCCCGCCATCGTCGACGACCCGGTTTCGACCAACGAGGATGTTGCTTTTGTGGTCCCCGTTCTCGCCAATGACACCGACCCCGAGTTTGACAGCCTCACGATCGACTTCTTCAGCCAACCAGCCAACGGCACCGTCACGGACAATCTCGATGGCACCCTCACCTACGCCCCTGCCCCCAACTTCTCAGGTTCCGACTCCTTTGGTTACCGGGCCTGTGATGACGGCACACCGGCCCGGTGTGACGAGGCAACCGTCACCGTCACCGTGGTCGCCATCAACGATGATCCTGTCGGCGCCAATGACGCAGTCGCCACCGACGAAAACGCGTCCGTGGTGTTCGACGTCTTGGCCAACGATTTCGACGTCGACGGTGATGCGCTCACCGTGAGCGCCTTCGATGCCGTGTCAACTGCGGGAGGCGTGGTTTCCTGCACCGCGGCCGGGGTTTGTACCTACGACCCACCGGCGTTCTTTTCTGGTTCGGACTCCTTCACCTATACCACGTCCGACGGAGCCGGCGGATCCGATGTCGTAACGGTCGATATCGACGTGGGCCCCGTGAACTTCCGGCCGGTCGCCACCGACGACACACCGCCGGACGTTCTGGAGGACACCACGGCGACCTTCCCATTCGCCCTGCTCGTCGCGGCCAACGACATCGACCCGGACGGGGAACCACTCACCATCACAGCCGTGACCGATGGCGCCCACGGCACCGCTGCTGTCGTGGGCGGCGATGTCGTGTACACACCCGCGGCCGATTACCACGGGCCCGACACCATCACCTACACCGTATGCGACCCCGGCCCTCTCTGCGACACAGCTGAAATCACCATCACGGTGGCCCCGGACAACGACCCCCCTGTTACCAAGGAGGACACCGCCACCACCGATGAGGACGTTCCGGTAACGGTGGCCGTACTCGCCAACGACTCTGATGTCGATGGGGACGCCCTCACCGTTACGCTCATCTCCACGGACCCTATGTCCGGCACAGCGGTCGTCAACGCCGACAACACGATCACTTACACACCTGCCCCCGACTTCTTCGGTATCGACGAGTTCGCCTACGAGGTCAGCGACGGCAACGGCGGCCTCGCAATCGGGTTGGTGCGTTTCGTCACCGTCAATCCTGTGAACGATGCTCCGGTGGCGGGGGCCGATGCGGCGGCAGTGGGCGAAGACCAATCAGTCGCAATCGACGTCCTGGCGAACGATGCGGATGTCGATGACGTGACCTTGGGGGTAGCGGCGCTGTCGGATCCACCCAATGGCACGGTGGTGGATTCGGGAGGCGGACTGGTCACCTATGCGCCCGACCCGGACTACAGCGGAACGGACACGTTCACGTACACAGTGTGCGACCCGGGCGGGCTGTGTGACACCGCCACCGTCTCGCTGACCATCGATCCGGCGAACGACTCGCCCGTCGTCATCGACGACACGGCCGTCGTATCAGAGGACGGCATGGCGACCGTCAACGTCCTGGCAAATGATTCGGACGTCGACGGTGATTCGTTGGTGGTGTCCGCCGTTTCGACACCGACGAGCGGCACGGTGGTGATCAACGGCGACAACACCATTTCCTACACGCCGGACCCGGACTTCTTCGGGACGGACTCGTTCACCTACACCGTCTTCGACGGAACGGAGGCGGTAGTCGGGACGGCGACGATGACGGTGGTAGCTGTGAACGACGCGCCGCTCGGTGCCGATGATCCGGTGGTCGTTGCCGAAGACGGCTCCGTCGTCGTCGACGTACTGGCCAATGACTCCGACCCCGACGGGGATGTCCTCACGGTGGTCACCGTGTCTGATCCGCCCAACGGGACTGTGACCATGAACGGAGATGGGACACTCACCTATGTTCCCGACCCAGACTTCTTTGGGACAGACTCATTCACCTACCTCGCCACCGACGGCACGGCCAGCATCACCGCAACCGTGACGATCTCAGTGACGTCGGTCAACGACTCCCCGGTCGTCGCGAACGATGACCTGTCGGTCAACGAGGACTCGGCACTCATCGCCGATGTTCTTGCCAACGACTCGGACCCCGAAGGGGACCCATTGACATTGGTAGGCGTGTCCGATCCGCCCAACGGAACCGTGACCGTGAACGACGATGGCTCGCTCACATATGTGCCCGATCCCGACTATTTCGGAACGGATTCCTTCACCTATACCGCAACGGATGGAACAGCCACCGCGACAGGTTTCGTGATAGTCACGGTCACCGGGGTGAACGACCCTCCGGCTCCGCCTGAGTTGGTTGGCCTGACAGCAGCCACCGGCGACGTGCCGCCACCGCTCTCACTCACCGATCCCGAAGGCGGACCGATCACAGTGACCATCCTCAGTGGGACCCTCCCGCCCGGTCTCACCCTCAACGCCGACGGCACCTGGTCCGGGAGTGCGACTGAGCAAGGGGTGTACACATTCACGGTCGAGATGTGTGACGCTCTCGGTGCCTGCTCAACTTCGGTGCTGTCGGTGGCCATTTCCCTGCTGCCTGCGACCGGCTTTCCATTGCGGTTCGTTGCTTTGCTCGGCGTGAGTCTGCTGGCGCTGGGTCTCGCCCTCGTGAGGACCCACCCCAGGCCTGGGCGTCGATAGCTCCGGTTCCTTGGAGGTCTACTCAGGCCGATCGTCGTCGGGGCGGACGTCGCTTGTCCGGTCCGTCGTCCGGAATCACCCGACGGATTGGCTGAGGCTCGATTGGGCGGTGCGCAGAAGCATGGACGGCCGCCGGCAGGATGAGCTCGAAGCGGGCGGCACCCGGTTCGCCCGTGTAGATCAGGTCGCCTTCCATCAGGACGGCCAGCTTGCGGCAGATGTCGAGGCCCAGACCGAAGCCACCGCCCGCGCCGGGGCTGGCATCCCGGGTGTAGTACGGCTCGAAGATGCGATCGACGTCCTCAGGCGACACCCCGGGGCCACTGTCGGTCACCGCCACCCGGGCGCCGTCGGCACCTGACGAAGACACGGTCAAGGTGATCTCGGTGCCTCCGTGGCGTTGGGCGTTGGTGAGCAGGTTGCGGATTATCTGGCGGACCCGGGCGGGGTCACCCAGGGCCTGGGTCGGTTCGCCCAGCACCTCCACCTTCAGGCCGTGGGGTTCCATCGCTTCCACCACCTGGCGTGACTGGCCGAGGAGGTTCACCGGCACCCGGGCGACTTTCAGCGTTCCGGTGTCG
>JBFIPU010000095.1:0-10208 GCA_041609995.1 Acidimicrobiia bacterium | reverse complement strand
TGGTGATGCCAGCCGCCGCCAGCATGTCGATCTCCGCCTCGAAGATCGACTCGTCGTCATCACCGAAGAAATCAGCGTCCCCAACACCCGGCAGACCAAGTGCACGCACCAAGAACGCCGCCATCTGCCCGCGAGTGACGTTCATCGTCGGGCAGAACTCGTCATTGACCGGCGGGTTACAGCCCCTGGTGACGCCGGCTTCCGCCAGCCACTGGATGTCTGCCGCGAAGCTGCTGTCAGGTGAGACGTCGATGAAGCCTCCAGGAGCCGGCGCCCGCTGCCAGTCGAGGCCTGCGACATGCAGGCCGCCGTCGCCGAACACGGCCCGCCTCGTTCCCGTCGCAACATCAACGATGTCGGCGCTCAAGCCCCCAAAGCTGATGACACCGACTTCTTCTCCCCCCGGCGACCACAATGGGTAGTAGCCGACGCCCAGGCCGGGGCCGGGCGGCTCGCCGAACTCGAGGCCCGGAATCACACGGAGATCTGATCCGTCGACGTCGATCACGCTGGTCCCCCCTTCTCCCACGAACACCAGTGAATCGCCGCTCGGTGACCACGACGGCGTAACGCCGGCCACGAGAGGCTCCGGTTGCGAACCGTCGAGCCGCAACAAGGCAACACGAGGGGCGTCGGCGCCGGGCTCGGAGACGCTCAAAGCCAGGGTGTCACCTGCGGGTGACCAATCGATGACATGCTCTCCGTTTACCGAGTTGAACGCCACCAGATGCCGGCTGTCGCTTCCATCAGCCGCAACGATGGAGACCTCCTGAAGGCCTGCCTTGGCTTCCCACAGGACTGCTATCTCCTGGCCGTCGACCGACCATGAGATGCTGCGGATGAAGTAGGGTGCCATGACGCCGAAGGCGGTTTCGTAGGCCCCGCCCGCGCCGGGGACGATCAGTACAGAACTCCCTGTCTCGCTCGCTGCCACGAATGCGATTCGGGTCCCGTCGGGTGACCAGCGGACCGAGGTCTTACGGCCTCCGTCACTGGTCACCTTGACGAGGTCGGTGCCGTCGGGCTCGACGGTGTAGATGTCCGTGTCGGAGCCGCCCGCCTCGCTCACCAGCAGGGCAAGCCGCCCTGGTACCCCGGGGAAGGCTGCGTCAGCCGCCGCCGCCGGCAGCACCGCGAACATCGCCATCATGACCGCAAGCCGCCACCGGCGCATCTCGTCTCCCGCAGCCGACACTATGGCGGGAGATTGCCCTGCGTCAGGGCCCAACGGCCCTTTGCATCAAACTCCGCTGTTCCTTCCTTAGGCGCTTCCAGGTCTATAGCCGGGAAACAGCCGAAAGTTCGAAAGCGCGGTTCCTTCCTTAGGCACTTACAGGTCTATAACCGGGAAACAGCCGAAGGTTCGGAAACTTCGCCAACGCCCTCAGTTGATGGCTTTGCGGTACATGCGCACCGCCAGCGGGACGAACACCACCAGGATGGCCGCGATCCACACCAGCGCCAGGAGGATCTGGCCGGCGGTGGTCTGGCCCGGCTGCAGGGCGTCCGAACCCAGAATCAAGCCCCGCATCGCGTTGCCGAGAATGGTCACCGGCTGGTGGTCGGCGAACACCCTCAACCAGTCCGGCATCGTCTGGGTGGGAACGAACACCGACGAGGCAAACACCAGCGGGAACAGCGGGAGGAAGCTGGCGGTCTGGGCTGTTTCTGGGTCCTTCACCGCCAGCCCGATCGCCGCCATCACCCACGAGAACGCAAAGGCGAAGGCCACCGCCAACAGGAAGGCCAGCACCGTCTCCACGAAGCTCGTCTGCCACTCGAACCCGATCAGCAACCCCACCCCCAGCATCAGGCTGATCACGAAAGCGTTGCGCACCAAGTCGGCGATCGTCCGCCCCGCCAGGACAGCCGACCGCGCCACCGGCAGTGAACGAAACCGGTCGATCACGCCCTTCTTCAGGTCGTCAGACAGGCCGATCGCCGTCGACGAGGCGCCGAACACGGCCACCTGCACCAGCAACCCCGGGATCAGCCAGTTGATGTATTGGCCGCCCGCGGCCGGAGGAAGCGACTGGCCGATCGAACCGCCGAACACGTAGTTGAAAAGGAGCAAGAACATCACCGGCTGCACCGTGGCGAACAGCAGCAATTGGGGTAGCCGGGCGATACGCCGCAGGTTGCGACGCACCAACACGGCCACATTGGACACTGTCTGCGGGATCGATGGTCGCTGATCGGAGTGAACGATCGTGGTCATGCGTGGCTCCTCTCGGGCCGGCGGGAGGCACGGTGCCCCTCGGCCGGTGAGGTGTCGGTGGCCCGACCGGTCAGCGTCAGGAAGACGTCGTCCAGAGTGGGCTTGTGTAGTCCGATGTCAACCGGCTCAACCCCGGCGTCGTCGAGATGGCGCACTGCGGCGGTGAGCGTCCGCGGACCGTCCACGGCGGGGATGGTGAGGCGTCCCGATCGTCGGTCGACAGTGCAGTCGTCGCCGGTCACGGCTCCCAGCGCCTTGATGGCGGTGTCCTGGTCGGCGGCGGGCACGATCACCTCCACGACCGAGCCGCCGATCTTGTCCTTCAGTTCGTCGGCAGTTCCTTCCGAGATCAGCCGGCCATGGTCGATGACGCCGATCTTGGAGGCGAGCCGGTCAGCCTCCTCGAGGTATTGGGTGGTCAGGAGGATCGTTGTTCCTGCCTCGACGAGCTCCTCGATGAGATCCCACACGTCGGCTCGACTCCGGGGGTCGATACCGGTGGTGGGTTCGTCCAGGAACAAAACCTCGGGACGACCCACCATCGACGCAGCCAGGTCGAGGCGCCGTCGCATTCCCCCCGAGTAGGTCCGCACCGGCCGGTCGGCGGCGTCGGCCAGGCTGATCCGCTCGAGCACCTCCGTGGCACGCCTCGTCACTTCGGCCGGAGGCAGGTTGTACAGCCGACCGACCATCTCGACGTTCTCTCGTCCGGTCAGGAAGTCGTCGACCGCGGCGAACTGGCCAGCCAATCCGATCCGGTTTCGCACTAGCGCCGGGAAGGCGGCGGTATCCAGCCCGGCCACCCACGCCGTCCCCGAATCCGGTCGGAGCAACGTCGCCAGGATGCGAATGATCGTGGTCTTGCCGGCACCGTTCGGTCCCAACAAGCTGTAGATGGCGCCCGAATCGACCTGGAGGCTGACGCCGGCGAGTGCTTCGACGTCGCCGAATCGCTTGGTGACGTCCTCGACGCGGACGATGGGATCAGACATGGATGCTCCTCGACGGTCGAAACCCGGCATCTTACTTGACGTTGTCAACTTATGACACAGGCAAGTATATTTCCGGAACATGAGCGCCCATCCCACCGCCGAGACGGCTTTGACCAGGGCCCTTACCAGAGCGTCCGATCACATACGTCGCCACGTCCTGGAGGTGGCGGCCGCTCACGGGGTCAACCCCCCACAAGCCGCGATCCTGCGCCACCTCGATGAGCCGATGCCCATGGGCGGCCTGGCCGAGATCCTCTGCGTCGACGCCTCCTACGTCACAGGCCTCGTCGACCGCTTGGAGCAGCTGGGCTACGTCGAACGCAGGCTCAGCCCGACCGATCGTCGCGTGAAGCACGTTGCCCTCACGGAGGCGGGAGAATCGACCAAGGCCGCCCTCAGGGCCGCCTTCGTAGAGGCGGCAGATCTCTTCGATCGTCTGGACGAAGACGAGCAGCGAGAACTGGCCCGGCTTCTCAACAAGGCGTTCCCCGACTGACGTTGCTCAGATCAGCGCGGCCTCCCGACCGGATGCCTCAGCGACCTCGACAGATGGCCTCTGGTTGCAGGCCAACCATGCCAGGCCGGCTGCACCCAACGCCGAGAGCAAGATGGCGCCGGCCCACAGCTCCGGAGGCCACTGCAAGGCATCAGCGTTGGCGACGAGAACGAAGAACGCCGACCACGCCGCCGCAGTTCCGCCACCGAGTGCCGTCACCGTGCGCACGATCTCTGAACTGCCGGTCCGGATCCCGAACAGCAGGTCGGTCACCAGACCGCCCGTTACGCCGGTCGCAACCGCCAATGCCAAGTCCTGGTCGAAGGCGATCGCCACCATGAGGGTCGTCATCCCCCACGCCACTGTGGCCAGCCCAACCGGTGGACGCCACCGCTGAGCGACTGCTACGACCGGGCCGGCCAAGATGAAGGTCGACACGAAGATCATTCCCATCCCGAGCATGAGCCGAGTCTCACCCTCTCCGGTGGCGCCATCGAACGGGTGGTCCGCGAGCCATCCCGCACCAGGAGCGAAGAGGTAGGTCAAGAAGAATCCGAGCAGAGCCGTCGTGAAGGCAACGCTCAGGATCACCGGCTTGACCTCGGCCCGGTCGAGCCGACGGCCTCCGCCACGATGGGCGGCCGTCCGCAGCGGCGTGGTCATGATCATCAGGATGCCCAGGAAGAGGAGCACGTGAGTGGGGCTCAACAGCGCATCAACTCCCACCTCGATGCCCAAAAGCGTGTGCCAGATCGCGTCCCCCGCACCTCCCAATGCAAACACGACGACCCCAAGGATCGAGAGGCCGTAGCCGGCCGGAATCGCCGCCCGGATGTCGTCCGCCTCGGCCATCCGCAGCCACACGACGTAGCCGATCCATGCCGCGGTGGCAGCGAAGCCCGAATAGAAGATTGCGTGCCAGGGCGTGAAGAAGCTCTCGATCGTCTCGATGATGTTGACGTGGGCATACCCGTCGACGAAGAGGCCCAGCATCATCCAAATACCGAGCACCATGGTGACGAGATCGGTGCGGGGGTGGGTGGTGTTCATGTCGCGCTCCTTTCTGGGCATCGTCGCGCATGAACGGCGCCGTCCGGTATGGGGGAGTCCCCCTGACATTCCCCCATACGCGACTGAGAGCGAGAGGCGGACAAGCCTCCCGCTCTCAGCGCCCCAGGCGGAATCAGCGAGCCCGACGCAACGCCATCATCGTCGCCACACCGGTGACCAGGGCCGCCACCAGGCTCGCTGCCACGAGCTGAGGGATGACCAGATCGGACCGGGTCAAACCCAGCGAGTCGAGCTGTTCCTCCGACGGGTCGAAGCGGGCAAAGCCGGCGTCCACCAGCGACGGTTCCACGTCACCAACACCGATCGAAAGGTCGTATAGAACGTTCTCGGCGTTGGTGGCGAGCGTCAGGTACGTCAACCATCCCGACTCGGGTACCCACTCCATGTTCTCGTCGGAGCGAAGGTCGTCGAGCAACAGATCGGTCGCCCAGTCCGAGTGCTCCAAAGTCAGACCGACTCCATGCAGCAGGGTGGGCCGGCTGGGGGTCAGCAGGTATATGTCGGCGTTGATGATCGCAGTGTCGGGGCTGGCCCCATGCAGAATGTGAAGTGGCACCCAGGGACGCTCCGTGGGCATCTCGATCTGGACGGGAATGCCGTCGCCCGACGTGAACCCATCTGCGGAGGCCGCCTCGACGTCGAACCGAGCGGCCAGGAAGTAGGGAGAACGGCTCGAGTAGAACTCGAGCAGGTGCTCGGTGTCGGGGCCGGGCGGCAGGTCGAAACCGTTGTCGTTGACCCACTCGAGCACGTCGGACCCGCCGCCTTTGAGGACCACCACGTCGAGCGAGTCGATCCGCGTCTCCAGGATCACCTCCACGTCGGCGGATGCGGCTTCGGACGCCAGTGCGAAGAACGCGAAGCCGACCGGGGGTGGGTTGACCTCACGACCGAGCCGTTGCAGCGTCCACGAACCGGCCTTCTTGACGTCGGTGGGTTCTGCCGGCAGCGGGATGATCGACCCGAATGAGTCCACGTCGCCTTCGAACGTGAAGTTGGTGATGTAGTGCTCCACCCCGTCTTCCCAGGCCACGAAGGTGGTGGTCTTACCAAGACGCACCGCCCCGTTCTCAGCGACCAGGAAGCCGCATGCCTGGGCGACCGGCCCCACCAACAGCACCGCCAGCATCAATCCGGCCATCACTCCCACGCGTCGTCGCATCGTCTCCCTTTCGCAGCTTGTGCCTAGGACGGCCGCAATGGCCGGAACGGTTCCCGGCTCCTCAAGCGGAGCGGCAATCTCGCCGATTGATGAGTGACACCCATGCCATCGCTTCGCCTCACCTTCTCCCACACCATCTCGTCCATCACGGCCTCGCTCGTCGCCGCGATGCTCATGTCGACACTGTGGACCGGCGCCGCGGGTGCGACCACCCCCGACTACCTGGACGAGCCCTTCGAAGAGACTCCCACGACATGGACGGCCGGCTGGCACGACGCCGCCATCGGCTCACGAAACCGCATCTCCTCAATCTCCAGCGGCCGCAACGGCTCTGCCATCCGGGTCTCCATTCCGTCTGGGTCCCATTTCGGCAGCGCCGCTCACTGGCGTTTCGCTGACAACGGCCGATCGGAGCCCGAGGAGCTGTACTACCGGTACTACCTGCGCTTTCCGGATGGATTTCCCAATCACGGAACCGGGAAGCTGCCGGGACCGGCCGGGCTGTACGCGTCGTCGGGGCGTAACAAGATCAAACCGTCGTCGTCGAATCCCGGGTGGTCGGCTCGCATGTTCTTCGCACGGCCCGACGATGACCGCAACGCAACCCACACTCAGATCGGCTTCTACGTCTATCACCTCGATCAGCCCAGCGCCTCCGGGGAGTTCTTCCCGTGGGATGAGCACACGGGGGCGCTCGAACACGGGTCGTGGCAGTGCGTGGAGGGCCGGGTGCTCCTCAACACCCCGGGTCAGTCCAACGGAGTGCTCGAAGGCTGGGTGAACGAGAAGCTGGCGTTTCACGAATCGGGACTCCGCTTCCGCACCTCGTCGCAAGCCAACATCGACATCAAGAGCTTCTGGTTCGACGTCTACTACGGCGGCAATGACCCTGCGCCCGGATCGATGGCGATGGACTTCGACTCGCTGGCGCTGTCGTCGGAGCGAATCGGATGCGGAGGCGGTGGCCGGTTCGTCGACACCGGCGGTTCCGTTCATCGGGACACGATCGAACGTCTCGCCCATGCTCAGATCACGCTCGGGTGCAACCCTCCGACGAACAATCGCTTCTGCCCCAACGACCCTGTCACCCGCGGGCAGATGGCCGCCTTTCTGGCGAGAGCCCTTGGGCTGCCGGTCGCCAACAACGACTATTTCCGCGATGACAACAGCTCGACCTTCGAAGCCGACATCAACCGGCTCGCTGTCGCCGGAATCACCGGCGGATGCAATCCGCCCGCCAACGACGCCTTCTGCGCATCAGACCCGGTCACCCGACGTCAGATGGCGGCGTTCCTTCGGCGAGCGCTCGCACTTCCCCCAGCCACATCCGACTACTTCGTCGACGACGACGGCAGTCCATTCGAAGCCGACATCAACCGGCTTGCCGCCGCCGGCGTCACACAGGGCTGCAACCCACCGACCAACGACCTCTACTGCCCTGGCGATGTGGTGACCCGAGGGCAAATGGCGACGTTCCTGTCGCGTGCGCTTGGGCTTCCCGCTCCGCCCGACGTCGTCGATCAAGGACCGGAGGTGCCGGTCGTGCCTTCTGGCTTCGACGCCGCCGTGCCCGCGGGTGCATCCATTCAGGCGGTGGCCAACAGCATGCCGGCCGGTGCCAAGATCTACATCGAGCCCGGTACCCATCAACGCCAAACGGTCAGGCCGCGCCCCAACCAGGTCTTCACCGGGGGGGCCGGAGCCATCCTCGACGGTCTGGGCAGGACAGCAATTGGGTTCGGGGGTGGCGGCGCCGGGGTGACCATCTCCGGCATCCACCTCCGCCGCTATGCCACGGCTGTCGACGTGACCGCCGACGGATGGACGACGAGTGGCGTGACGATCAGCAACTCCGACTACGGAATCCATACGACCGGCGACTCCACTTCGGTGATCGACTCGACCATCACCGACCTGGGTTTGGCCGGAATCAAAGCCGTGGATTCACGTGACCTCCTCGTCGACGGAACCACCGTCCGGCGGTCGAACACGGTCGCGGACACGATCTATCGGGCAGGCATCTGGCTGGAGACGACGGCTGACGCGAGCATCGATAGCTCCACCGTCGAAGACAACTACGGCTACGGCATCTGGTTCGACGACGGCGCCTCCGACACGACCGTCACCGGCTCGACGGTCGCCAGCAATGCTCTGACCGGGATCATGCACGACCATGCCTACCGCTCGACGATCACCTTCAACACTTCGTCCAGTAATGGCACAGCGTCGGGGCTATCCATCATGCGAGGCGCCGGGATTCTCGTCCGTGGTCCGGGAGCCGTCATCACGGACAACAACGTGACGGGCAACGCAGCTGGCATCGGAGTCATCGACCATACGGCTACCGTCCCGAGCGGGCCGCAGGGCTCGTACCTGCCCACCGGCACCGTTGTTTTGCGCAACACCGTCATCAACTCCGGGCTGGTGGGAGGATTGCCCACCGGCAACGGTTCGGTGTTCACGTCCGCAACATGGGATGACAACGACTACCGCTACTCCAACCCGGCCGATCAGATCTTCCGGTGGCAAGGCAAGCAGCTCGATTTCGCCGGCTGGCAGACGCACGGGCAAGACCTCGCCGGGTCCATGGCCGCTCCCTGACCCTCGCCCAGTCGGACAGGCGCGTAGTCCCAGCGACCGGTAGCCTGGCGCCTTCCCAGAGGTCCGTCGTTTGAGCTCGATTCGCCCAAGTCAATCCACGCGGCCGATCGTCTACGCCACGCTGATCGGCATCGTGGCCGTGTTCGCGTTCCAGGCGCTGGGCACCCGCACCCTCGGACCCGAGGGCTATGCCCCCATCAGCCAGTTGTGGACCGTCTACTTCCTCGGATTCACGATGTTTCTCCTCCCCATCGAGCAGATCGTCGCCCACCAGATGGTGATGCAGAACGGCAGCCTCGATGTCGTGAGACATCTGCGCTGGCCGATTGCCATGACCGTGCTCACCTCCATGGCCGCTACCGGAGTGTTCGTGGGAGCGACGCTCGATCTCAACTTCAACGGTCAGCTGTTCTATCTGCCGGCCTCTGTGGCATTGGCCGGCACATACGTGCTCTTCGCTCTCACGAGGGGGATCGCCGCCGGCCAACTGCGGCTTCGGGACTATGCCAACGCAGTGGCGGCCGAATCGGTCACGCGCCTTGTCGTGGCGGCCATTCTGCTCTCGTTCCGCCCAACCGCCTCTTCCCTGGTGATCGCAATGCTGGTCGCACCGTTTGCCGCGCTCGTCGGAAGGCCGTTTTCCGGAGAGAAGGTCCTTGTCGAGACGCCATCTGCAACTGCAGGTGAGCAGCTCGCCGGCTTGGTCGTCGGTACCGTCGCCGCCCAGGTCATTCTCGCCTCTGGACCGATCGTCGTCGCCTTTCTCGATGGCACTGCCGCCCAAGTGTCGATCGTGTTCGTCACGTTCGTGCTGCTGCGGGGGCCGCTGACGTCCTCTTACAACTTCCTCAGCAGAATCCTGCATTGGATCGCCGTCGAGCTGACGGAGGAGCGGACGCAGCAGGTCGTGCGCCGGGTGAGAACCGGCATCGGGGTCGGGGTGGGAGCCTCTCTGATCTCAGGGACGGCGGCCTACCTGTTGGGCCCGGCCATCGTCGCCGGCGTCTACGGCGGCGAGTTTCGGCCCAGTCGAATGATGGTGGCAATCGGCGCGGTGGGCGTGGTGCTGGCAACGACGGCGCTGTTCGCCAGTTTGGTGCTCGTGGCCGTCGAGCGAACCGGAGTCATTGCAGTGGGCTGGATCGTTGCTCTGGTCGTGATGGTGGCGGCCATCCTGAGCCTGCGCGGCGACCCCGGGATGCGTTTTGCCCTGGGGTTCCTCGCCGGCGAGATCGCCGCTCTGACAGTACTGGGTGAGTGGAGCTTGCGAACGATTCGCACTGGTCGCTGACAGGGTCGTGCGGGAAGGAGTTGGGCAGGGGGTTTGCCCGTCTCCTCCCCGCCGATGAGTGGTCAGGCTGCTGAATCCTCCGTCGTGTCGCCATCGGGAGTGTGGCCGCGGAAGCCGCGACCGTGACCACGGTGGGGGGGCACATCACCGTTGATGAGGTCGTCGACTCGTGACTCGATCTCGCCGGCGAGGGTCTCGGCCGCAGCCTCATCGATGCGCCCTTCCGCAACGGCCTCGTCCAGCCGCGCTCGAGCCTGATCGACCAGGATCTCGGCCACCGCGTCGGCATCGACTCCCTGAGCTTCGGTGATCTCCGCCAGGGTGGCGCCGCTCAAGAGCTGTTCGCGTAGTGCCGATTCGTCAAGCTGAAGCAGTTC
>JBFIPU010000094.1:0-10367 GCA_041609995.1 Acidimicrobiia bacterium | reverse complement strand
TGGACCCCCACCTGGTCATGGGTAACCGCCAACGGCACCACCAATTGGAACTACCAGATCAACCCCCTGCCCAACAGCGACTATCAAATCGCCGCCTGGTCCTGGGACGGCGCCGGCAACATCAGCCCCTACCACACCATCGGATTCACCGTCAGCTGAGGTAGCAAGGGCGCTACTTGTTGGCGAGTTTGGCCCGGCGCTCGGCGAGGAGCTCCTGGGCTCGCTCGGGGGTCACGTTCTCCGGGGTGTCGCCCTTGCGCAGCGAGGCGTTGACCTCTCCGTCGGTCACGTATGGACCGAAGCGCCCGTCCTTTAGCACGATCGGCTTCTTCGAATCGGGGTCTTCTCCCAGTTCTTTCAACGGCGTTTGGGCCGACTGGCCCCGGCGGCGCTTGGGCTGGGCGAAGATCTCCACCGCCCGCGGCAGGGTGACGGTGAATAGTTCCTCCTCGGTTTCCAGGCTTCGCGAGTCGGTCCCCATCTTCAGGTATGGGCCGTAGCGCCCGTTCAGGGCCTGGATCTCCTCACCCCTTTCGGGGTGGGTGCCCACGACCCTGGGCAGCGTCAGCAACTGCAGCGCCTGGTCGAGGCTGAGCGAGTCGATCTCCATCGATTTGAACAGCGAAGCGGTTTTGGGCTTGGATTTCTTCGCGGCCGGGTCCGCTTCGCCGAGCTGCACGTACGGACCAAAGCGCCCGTTCTTGGCGATGACGGTGAGCCCGGTGTCGGGGTCAGTTCCCAGGATCTTGTCACCGCTGGGGCGGTTGAGCAGCTCGATGGCCAGCTCCAGGGTGAGCTCGTCCGGAGCGATGTCCTCGGGGATCGGTGCCGTGTCCTCGCCGCGAGAGAGAAATGGTCCGTAGCGTCCTGCCCGCGCCTCGATCATCACTCCGTCGGGGTCTTCTCCGATCGGGAAGCTGTTCACCTGCCGGGCGTCGATCTCGCCCAATCGCTCCACGACCATTTGGGATAGGCCCGGATTGCCGTTGCCGAGATAGAACTTGCGGAGCCAGGGTCGCGACTCTGTGGCGCCTCGGGCGATCTCGTCGAGGTCGGCTTCCATGCGGGCGGTGAACTCGTAATCGACGAGGTCGGCGAAGTGCTCTTCCAACAAACCCACCGTTGCGAAAGCGGTGAACGATGGAATGAGGGCCGCTCCCCGCTTCCACACATATCCCCGGTCCTGGATGGTCGAAATGATTGATGCGTAGGTGGAGGGCCGGCCGATCCCCAACTCCTCGAGGCGCTCGATGAGCGACGCCTCGTTGTATCGGGGCGGGGGCTTGGTGTCGTGGCCGACCGCCTCGATCTTGGTGGCCGACAGGTCGTCGCCTTCTTCCAGGGGCGGGAGATGCTTCTCCCGGTCGTCGAGGTCGGCCTCGGGGTCATCCGAGCCCTCGACATAGGCGCGCATGAAGCCGGGAAACGTGATGGTGAGCCCGGACGCCCCGAACACGGCCTGGCGTCCGTCCGCTGCCTCACCTGCGATCCTGACCATCACGCGTTCGCCTTTGGCGTCGGCCATCTGGGAGGCAATGGTGCGTTTCCAGATCAGCTCATAGAGCCTCGCTTCGTCGCCGCTGACCTGCTTGGCCACGTCGGCCGGCATCTGGAACGATTCTCCAGCCGGACGGATCGCCTCGTGTGCCTCCTGGGCACCCTTGGCCTTGCCATAGGTGCGGGGTTTGTCGGGCAGGTACTCCGAACCGTAGAGGCCGGCCACCTGGTTGCGGGCGGCCGTCAGCGCCGTTTCCGACAGGGTGGTCGAATCGGTGCGCATGTACGTGATGAACCCGTTTTCGTACAGTCGCTGGGCGGCCGACATCGTGCGCGAGGAGGAGAAACGCAGGCTGCGCTGGGCATCCTGTTGAAGGGTGGAGGTGCGAAAGGGTGCCTTGGGGCGACGGGTATACGGCTTGCGCTCGACCTGGGAAACCGAGAAATCGCGACCGAGGAGTTTCTGGCGCAGATCCTCTGCCCCCTCGGCGTCGAGCAGGACGACGTTCTTGCTCGACAACTCACCGGCAGCGTTGAAGTCTTTGCCGGTAGCCACCTTCTCGCCGTCGACGGTCAGGAGCTTGGCGTCGAACATCTCCTGGTCGGCCGTGTCGAACACGGCGTCGAGGCTGAAGTAGGAGGCGGAGACGAATGCGATCCGCTCCCGTTCGCGCTCGACGACGATCCGCACCGCCGGACTCTGCACGCGCCCGGCCGAGAGCTTGGGCCGTACCATCTTCCACAGCACGGGAGAGACTTCGTATCCGACCAGACGATCCAGAATCCTTCGCGTCTCCTGAGCATCGACGAGGTTCTGGTCGAGTTCTCCGGAGTTTTCGAGGGCCTCCCTGATGGCGTCCTCGGTGATCTCGTTGAACACCATCCGCTTGACGTCGACCTTCGGCTTCAAGACCTCCAAGAGGTGCCAGGCAATCGCCTCCCCCTCGCGATCCTTGTCCGTCGCCAGGTAGAGCTCGTCGGAATCCTTCAGCAACTTCTTCAGCTTCGTGACCTGGGCCTTCTTGTCCTTCGGGACGACATAGATGGGCTCGAACCCGTGCTCGACATCGACGCCCATGCGCGCCCATTTCTCACCCTTGAATTTGGGCGGGATTTCGGCGGCGTTGCGAGGAAGATCCCGGATGTGACCGATGCTGGAGTCCACCACGAAGCCCGGGCCGAGTATCTGACCGATCTTCTTGGCCTTGGCCGGAGATTCAACAATGACTAACGGTTTTGCCACCAACTACCTCCTCGGTAGGTGACGGATGCGGCCCGGGGGCGGGCCGGCGGGACAAGTGTTTACCGGGATCCCCCCGGCGATGTCAAGGTCTTCTGCCATCGGCGAGACCTGATTTCGATCTAGTAACGGCCTCAACCGTAGGGGGACTTGAGCCATTCCGGGAACTACGGGCACCGGTTGATAGAGTGGCCTCTGGCTGAATTCGAGGGGATCGGAAGGCAAGCCGTGGACAAGAACCCCGTCATTGCAACCCTCGGGCGGCGGCTGCGGTTGGCCGTGATCGGAGGCGGTCCCGGTAGCTTCATCGGCGCGATGCACCGTGCTGCCGCCCGCATCGACGACCGCTATGAGCTCGTGGCCGCCGCGCTGTCGTCGGACCCGGCCAGGGCGATTGCATTCGGAGAGGAGCTGGGCATTCCACGGCCTTACCCGGGCGCCGGCCACTTGCTGGCCGCCGAGGCCGACGGGGCCGCCGGCGCCGACGTGATCGCCATCATGACGCCCAACGACAGCCATCACACCTACGCCATCGCAGCTCTCGAAAACGGTTTCGACGTGATTTGCGACAAGCCGATGGCGAATACCCTCCCCGACGCGCTCGACATCCTTCGCCGGGTGGAAGAAACGGGACTCGTGTTCTGCCTGACGCACAATTACACGGGATACCCGATGGTGCGCCAGGCCCGGGCCATGGTGGCCGGGGGCCGGCTGGGTGACATCCGCCTCGTCACCGTCGAGTACGTGCAGGGAGGAAAAGCGCGGGCAGGCGATCCCACCGGTCCGGACGTGCCGTGGCGATACGACCCGACCCGAGGAGGGCCGTCGCTGGTCCTGGGCGACATCGGCTCCCACGCCCACAACCTGGTTCGGTTCGTCACCGGGCTCGAAGTCGCCGAGGTGTCGGGGGAAGCCGGTCACGTGGTACCGGACCGACGAATCCACGACTACGCCGCCGCCCTCCTGCATTTCGACAACGGCGCCCGGGGAACGATGTGGGTCACCCAGGCCGCCGCCGGAATGGAAAACGCGTTGCGCATTCGCGTCTCCGGCAGTCAAGCCACGCTCGAATGGTCACAGGAGTCACCCACCCGGCTCCTGGTCAGGCAGCTGGACGAGCCGGCTCAGGTCTACACGCCCAACGGACCCGGCACGCTGCCGGCGGCTGCCCGCTCGACCCGCATCGTGGCGGGGCATCCCGAGGGGTTTCCCGAGGCATTCGCCAACCTCTACTCGGACGCCGCCGAGGCGATCGCGGCCCGGCGCGTCGGGATCGCGCCAGACCCGCTCTCTCTGCAGTTTCCCAATGCACGTGACGGAGCGATCGGCGTCCGATTCATGGAAGCGGTCCTGGAGTCGAGCGCCAACGGTGGCGCGTGGACCGGCGCCACCCTCGAAACGAACAGTGAGAAAGGACGACATCCGTGACAACCATCCGATGGGGGATCCTGAGCACGGCCGATATCGGCATGGCCAAGGTGACACCGGCGATCCAGCGTGCCGCCGGCTGTGAAGTCGTGGCGATTGCGTCACGTGACCTGACCCGGGCCGAACAGGCAGCCGCCCGCTTGGGCATTCCGACCTCCTACGGCAGCTATGAGGAGCTGCTGGCCGCCGACGACGTCGACGCCGTGTACATCCCGCTGCCCAACGACATGCACGCGGAGTGGACGATCAAGGCCGCCGGTGCCGGCAAGCACATCCTGTGCGAGAAACCGCTCGCCATGTCCGCCCCGCAGGCGGAAGAGATGGTGGCGGCCTGCACAGAGGCCGGGGTGACGCTGGCCGAGGCGTTCATGTACCGCCATCACCCCACGTGGGTGAAAGCTGTGGCGCTGGTCCGCGACGGCTCGATCGGCGAGCTGCAGGCGGTCCAGAGCTGGTTCAGCTACTACAACGATGATCCCGACAACATCCGCAACCGGATGGACAACGGCGGCGGCGCCCTCATGGACATCGGCTGCTACAACATCAACCTGTCCCGAATGGTGTTCGGGACAGAGCCCATCCGAGTGCAATCGGCGGTGCGACGCGATCAGGCCATGGGAATCGACACCCTGACCTCGGCTGTCCTCGAGTTCGAAGGCGGGGGACAGGCCACCTTCACCTGCTCCACGCGGGCCGAGGAGTACCAGCGGGTGCACATCCTCGGCAGCACGGGGCGAATCGAGATCGAGATCCCCTTCAACATCCCTCCGGACCGTTCGACCCGGATCTTCTACAGCCGTGGGGGTGATCCCCCGGTGGCGCCCGCCACCACGACGCTCGAATTCGAGCCGGTCGATCAGTACACGATTCAGGCGGAACTGTTCGCCGAGTCCCTGATCCAGAGAACCAGGCCGCCCGTGGACCTCACCGACGCAGTCATGAACATGCGCGTGATCGACACGATTCTCGGCGGAGGCTGATCCTTGGTAGTTTGCGAAGCACTCGAGACTGGAGGCGAGAGATGCGGGACTTGACCGACGAGACGGTGGCGATCACCGGCGCCAGCGCCGGAATCGGCGCGGCGACGGCCCGCGCCCTGGCCGCCGAGGGCGCCAACGTCGTGCTGGGAGCCCGGCGGGTCAGCCGGCTCGAGGAGCTGGCCGACGAACTGGGTGACCGGGCGGCAGTGGTGGAGATGGACGTTCGCCATCCCGAAGATTCGCACCGTCTCGTGGCCGAGGCGATATCGCGGTTTGGCGATCTGCACGCCCTCGTCGCCAACGCCGGCATCGGGGCATACGGGGGAATCATGGATTTGAGCGATGAGCAATTGGCCGAGATGATGGACATCAACGTGGCCGGCACGGTGTGGCCCATCCGGGCGGCTGTTCCCCGGTTCCTCGAACAAGGCGGCGGCGACATCGTCATCGTCGCGTCGGTGGCCGGACTCCGGGGCGCCGGCGACGAGGCGGTTTACGCGGCCACCAAATTCGCCCAGGTCGGACTGGCCGGGGGGCTCGACCGGGAACTACGGGAGAAGAACATCCGCGTGAGCACCCTGTGCCCGGGCGGCACCGCCACGGAGTTCGCCATGGGGGCGGGCCGCACCCCCGACATGCCAGGCCTGGCTGACATGATGAGCGCCGACGACGTGGCGGAAGCCGTGGTCACGGTCCTCAAGCAACCCCGGTCGATGCGAACGCTGGTGTGGTCGATGCGCAGCATCCAGGAAGCCGACTGACCACAACCGTCGCCCTCGCCGCCCTCACAGGGAGACAGTGGCCCGGTCGGACCCTCGACCGGCCGTAGGAGGATGCCCGATCTCGTGCCCGGCGATATCAGACGTTTCTGACACCGGCTGCGGCCTGCAATCAGCACGCTCTCGATTGCGAGGCAGCCGGCGATTATTGACAACGACCGTGGGTGTGAACGGCCAGTCCTCCAGCGCTCGCTCCGGCCGCGCAATGCGTGAGCGTTCACCCTGCTACAAAAGGTGACGACCAGTGTTGTACTCGGCCATCCGCACGCCCTCCTCGCTCCGTACGAACGTGCTGATGGAGGTGTTGTCCACGAACGCCATCCGGTCGCGTTCGGGGTGTCCCAGGCCGAGTACGCCCAGGGCCAGGGCCTTGATCGAGCCGGCGTGGGACACGACGCTCACGTGTTCGTCGGGGTGATCATCCATCAGTTCGTGCATGGCCGCCTCCATCCGCCGCCGGGTCTCTTCCATGGTCTCGCCTGATCCCCCCCGCGCACGGTCCTTGTGCTCCCCGAACATTTCTCTCACCAATGGAGCCCACTGGGTCAGGATCTCGGCCGTCGACAGACCTTCCCAATCGCCCAGGTGCATCTCGATGACGTCAGGGCGTTCCATGGTCTGCAGCCGCAGCCGCTCCGCCAGCTTCTCGGCCGTATGGCGCGCCCGCTCGAGATTCGAGTGATAGATGACGTCGGGTGCCTCGTACCAGTCCGACAACGCTTGCGCTTGGGCGTGGCCTCGCTCCGTCAACGGACCGTCGGTGTGCCCGTGCCATAGCTCTTGCACGTTGGCATGGGTCTCGCCGTGACGGATGAAACTCACCACCTGAGCCCCCCGCTCACGTTGGTCTACGGTCCATTCGCCGGGCGCCCCCAGGTGGGTGACGTCATTGAAACGGAGCAAGGACATCGCCCCGTTGTAAAAGGCGAACTCGGTGATGGACGTGTTCTCGATCCGGCCCAGCGGCCGGATACCCCGATCGGCCAGGCCGAGCACTCGTCTCGTCAAGGCCGAGACCACCCCGCCGTGAGCCACGACGGCTGCGTGGTCGCCGACGTCGAGGCGTTCCACCAACCGATCGAATGCGACCCCGACCCGGGCATCCAGGTCGTCGAGGGATTCGCCCCCGCCGAGTTTCACCGGCTCGCCCCGCCGGAAAGCCGCCAGCTCTTCGGCAAACTGATCCGCCGCCTCGTCTCGGTGCAATCCTTCCCACGCCCCGAGGTGGATCTCTCGCCAGGCCGGGTCCGTTTCGACGTGACCGCCCAGCACGGCGGCCGTATCGGCGGCCCGGCTCAAGTCGGAGGAGACCACCAGACCCGGGTTGAATCCATTCAGCCGCTCGCCCAGCGCGCGAGCCTGCGCCACACCGAGGTCGCTCAGTGGTGAATCGCTGTGCCCTTGCCAGTGCCCCGATGCGTTGGAGACCGACTGGCCGTGCCGGATGAAGGTGATGCGCATCGGCCGCCAGTGTACGGCGGCCTCGATTCAACCCCCACTGGCCTCGGGTCGATAGCCTGGGCCGCCATGCAGCCCAAGATCAACAGCTCTGGCCAGGGCACGATCGGCATCTTCGACTCCGGCATCGGGGGCATGTCGGTCATGGCGAGAGTTCGAGAACGACTTCCGGCACAACCGATCATCTACCTGGCCGATCAGGGGAATGCCCCGTACGGTTCGCAAACGCTGGAGCAGGTGCGGATTCACGCCCGCGATGCGACCCGCACCCTGCTGGCTCGCGGTGCCGATGTCATCGTCATCGCCTGCAATACGGCCTCGGCGGCCGCTCTCCGCGAACTCCGTAATGAGTTTCCCGACATACCGTTTGTGGGCATGGAACCGGCGGTCAAACCGGCCGCCGCCGGCTCGCGGACCCGCACGATCGGCGTGCTGGCCACCGACGCCACGTTTCAGGGCGAGCTGTACGCCAACGTCGTAGATCGCCACGCCGACGGGGTGGAGGTCATTGCCCAGTCATGTCCGGGACTGGCGGATCTGGTCGAGCAAGGGGCCATCGCGACTCCCGAGACTCGTGAGCTCGTCGCAGGCTACGTGCAGCCACTGGTTGAGCAAGGCGCCGATGCCCTGGTTCTCGGGTGCACCCACTACGCATTCTTGACCGGGATGATCGCCGAGATCTCCGGCCCCGCTGTCGAGATCATCGATCCGGCCGAGGCGATCGCCCGACAGGTCGAACGGGTTCTCGAGCAGCACGGGTGGTTGGAAGATGGGCAAACCGACGAGATCTCCTATATCACCACCGGCGATCCCGATGTGTTCGACCAACAGCTGACCTGGCTGGCCGAATTGCTCGACCAGACCCGGTGACCGCGACCCGGCCGGTCACGGCTCTGCGATCCCCCGCCCTGATCGCGTTGCTCGTCACCGCCTTTTTCGTGGCGCTCGGCTTCGGGCTCGTGGTGCCGATCATTCCCACATTCGCCCGGGAGCTGGACGCGACGCTGGATCAGGCAGCCGCCGTCGTTTCAGCTTTTGCCCTCGTCCGGCTGGCGTCTTCGGCGCCGGCCGGATGGCTGAGCGACAAGCTGGGGGCACGACGCCTCATCATCGCCGGCTTGGTGATCGTCGGTGCCTCCTCGGCGGCGGTCGTCACCGCCGGTGCCTACTGGGAGCTGCTGGTTTACCGGGGAGTGGGAGGAGTCGGATCGGCAGCGTTCGTGGTGGGCCTCGGCCAGTATCTCGTGCTGACGATCCCCAGCAGCGAGCGGGGCCGGGCCCAGGGCCTGCTGCAAGGCGCCTTTCTCTCTGGCGGCGCCTCCGGCCCGGCCGTGGGCGGGTTGCTCGTCGACCGGTTCGGCCTGACGGCGCCCTTCCTCATCTACGCCATCACGCTGGGGATGGCAGCGGTGATCGCGTTTCTCTACATCGCAGACGCCCGGTCCGAAGGTGCGCCCGACGCCAAGACCGATCGAGAGCTGTTGATATCCGTCTTACGGATGCCCACCTTCTGGGTGGCGCTGTTCATGGCTCTCTCGCTCAATTGGGCCGGCCAGGGCATCCGGGCGTTTGCGGTTTCGGTGTACGGGATCGAGGACCTGGGGATGACGCCGGGGGCGGTCGGGCTGCACCTCACGGTGGCGGCGGTGGTCCACGCCGTTGTGCTCATCCCCGCCAGCCAGTTGATTGATCGATGGGGACGACGGCCCATGGCACACCTGGGCCTCGCCACCTACGTGGGCGCGGTCGCCTGGATGGCGGTATCGACCAACCCCGGTCAGCTCTTGGGCGCCCTGGTAGTGCAGGGCGCAGCGATCGGGCTGGTGTCCTCGGTGCCGGCGGCGGTCATCGCCGACATCTCCCCCGGTCCGGTGGCGGGCAGGGTGGTGGGGCTGTCGGCAATTGCCTCAGACATCGGCGTCGTCGTCGGCGTACAGGCCATGGGATCGATCTCGCAGCGAGCCGGCTTTGCCACCGCCTTCTGGGTGACGGCGGCGCTGCTCACCGGGGCGCTGGGGGCCAGCCTCTTTTTGCGAGAGACATTGCGTCGGGAGCCTGCCGTGGAACGGGCTTGAGTGCAGGAGCCCGAACGTGACGCCGACCACCCAGGGTGGCGAGTCTGACTCAGCTGGTTAGTGTGATTGGCGCTGAGCGAGGAAGGTGGCAAGTGTGTTGATGATTCGACGGTTACGCGTGGCCGGTCTGGCGATGTTGTTGGTGGCGCTGACACTGGCATCGGCTGCGCCCGTCTCGGCCCATCCGGACCACGGTAACGAAGAGCTTCCCCCCGGCGCCACCAATGCGATGCGCGCCTTTCATGCGGACCGACCCGGTGCCCAGAATCTGTCCGCCCAGAACAGCACAACCTGCGTGAACGGGTTCGCCGGCATCTATCCCTGCCATAACGTCGACCTCGAGGCGTTTCTGCCGCTCGACCAGATCGGCGCAAACTCGTCTCAAGACGAGGCCAACGACATCTGGGGATGGACCGATCCCGAGACCGGCGCCGAGATCGCCATCATCGGCACCGTGTTCGGAACTTCCTTCATCGACGTTTCCACTCCGTCGGCTCCGGTCTTCCTCGGCGAGCTGCCCACTCATGGCGCATTCGGTTCGAGCTGGCGGGACATCAAGACCTATGGCGATCATGCGTTCATCGTGAGCGAGGCCAACCAACACGGAATGCAAGTGTTCGACCTCACGCAGCTCCGCAACGTGACGACTCCGCCCGTCACCTTCTCGGAGACCGCCCACTACCGGCGGGTCGCCCAGGCCCACAACATCGTGATCAACGAAGCCAGTGGTTTCGCCTACATCGTCGGCGCCAGCGGCAAAAACAACTGCTCCGGCGGACTTCACATGGTCAATATCCAGAATCCGACGAGTCCCAGATTCGAAGGGTGTTATAGCGCCGATGGCTACACGCACGACGCTCAGTGCGTGAACTATGCGGGACCCGATTTCGATCATCAAGGCAAGGAGATC
>JBFIPU010000093.1:0-10435 GCA_041609995.1 Acidimicrobiia bacterium | reverse complement strand
GCGCCAGCGCCCGACGATCTCCGGCCACAGCGGCTTTCAACATCTCATGCACCAGGACGAGATTAGGAGTCAGTCGCCGGCGGTGACCGATTGACGACCATTCCGGAACCCCCGGCAAGCATGTTTCCCCGCACGCCGTGAGATAGGAGCGGACCAGAGCTCGCGCACCCGCGGCACCTCAAGGAAAAGGCGCTCTACGCCGACATTATCGGCAGGTTCCAGAAGGGCGGCACTGACGTGCCCAGAGAAGACAATGAGGCCGGCGCAGCCATATTGGAGTTCGCCATCGTGCTCCCCCTGTTGATCGCGCTCATTTTCGGAACCGTCGAGTTCGGATACCTGATGTCCCAGCATCTCGAGGTGCGCCACGCCAGCCGCGAAGGCGTCCGCCTCGCCTCGATCGATCATGGCACACTGGATCAGATCGCCGTGGCAACGTGCGACCGGTTGGAGCTGAGTTCGGTCCAAGGCGAGGTCACGCTCTCCCGCACTGGCCCCGACGTGGGCGACCTGGCCACGGTGGTCGTCTCGCGACCGACCGTTTCGATCACCGGCTTGTTCGACGGAGCGCTGCCCGCCGACATCGAATCCCGGGTCGAGATGCGACTCGAAGCACCGGCCGGTTGGTCGGGTGGAACCCGAACCTGCCCATGAGCCGGCGAACCATTGCCACTCGGGATGACAGTGGAACAATCTTGCCGTTCATCGCGATCGCCCTGACGGCACTCTTCGCATTTCTGGCCCTGTCCATCGACCTGGGATACCTCTACAACATCCGGCGGTCTGCCCAGGACGCGGCAGACGCCGCCGCCCTCGGCGGCGGCCTGGAGTTCTACCGTCCCGAAATGGACATGCGCGACGAGGTGCTGCGTCTCGCCCGCGCCAACCTGATCAACGACTATTCCGACCCGGAGTGGGATGCACAGTGGGCTACGTGCAGCGACCCGGACCGGCCGGCCGGTTTCGTGCCGTTGCTGGGCTCCGAATGCATCAGCGTGAATCGAATGGCCGGTCGCCTGCGGGTGAAGGTCCCCGAACAGCAATTCAACACGTTGTTCGCCCACATCATCGGGGTCGACACCTTGCAGTCGAGCGCGGTCTCCATGGTGGAGGTCGAGCCGCTGCCCGTGCTGCCCTTCGGCATGGCGCCTGGTACCCCCGTCGGCGAGAACTGTTTGAAGAACCCTCCCGGCGGCCATGCGCTGCTTCCCTGCACCGGACCCACCTCTGGGAACTTCGGCTCGATCGAAAGTCTCCGCTACACGCGGGCGTGCGCCGGTTCCAAATCCGACAACCTGATCGAGAACCTGCTGACGGGCATCGACCACCCCCTCGGCATCAAGACGGCGGCCGACCCGGTGATTTCCGAGGCGTGTTACAACTATCGGCCCAATCAGGTCATGACCGACTCGGGCGGTTTCGACAAGGAAGCGGCCGAGGGCATGATCATGGGTTCGTCGCTCCTGCCCGGAACGCCCGGTCTCTTGACCCGGGGAAGCAATCCGAAGCGTCAGGTCAGGATCGTTGGCACTGTCTACCAGGTGGACAACGTACCGCTGTGGGACTATCTGATCCCCAACACGACCCCCGGCTGTGATCCGGCCATCATCGGTGCCATGGCCGAGGATGCGGCCGCCGTTGCCATGTCCGGATGCCTGAATGCGTGGACCTCGGGCGAGCTGTTCTCCACCTCCATTCTCGACTCCCCACGATTCGGAGTCGTGATGGTGTTCAACGAGGTAACTCCGCCGACTGGAAGCGATCCCCGGACCATCGCGGGCTTCCGGCCGGTCTTCGTCCACCGGCTGGGCTTCCCCACGGAGGTCATCAGCCCCGGAGGCAACGGGTTGGTGACAGTCGACGATCGGCTGGAACAAATCACCTCGTTCGTCCTTCCCCCGACCCCGATCGTCCTCTCCCGCTCGGGAGACGCCGGGAGCGGCGTACGACCCGCCAGCGTCGGCCTCCGCTGACAGGAAGCACCACCAAACCAAGCAACACTTTCGCCCTTCAGTGACGGTGCGCCGGGTTTGAATCTCACGCTCCGTGGGTACAGCACGCGCAAACCGGGTACCAAATATCGAGTACCGAACCAAACCAAGGAGTTGCAAGAATGGGTGTTGTCAGCCTGGTATTCCTGGCGCTGGGCGCAATCCTCGCGTTCGCGATCGCCGACAGCGTCGAGGGCGCCGACCTCGTGACCATCGGATACATTTTGATGGGCGTGGGTGTCATCGGCCTGATTGTCTCGTTGGCCCAGGGAGCGTTCGGCTTTCGTTCGCATACCGAGCGCCACGTCTCCGACGACGGCCGCACCGTGGTGGAAGACCGTCGGACCACGACCGTCTGATCTGCCCACCCACCCCGACCGCACCCGACCGGTTCCTGGTGCCCAGCAGCCGGTCGGGTGCGCGGAGGGGAAACTCGTGAGCCGGCCTTCGTGGACGGTTTCCTCCGTACTATGTAATCCATGAGCGGCGACCCCGTACCAGAGGCAGGCCAGGCGAAGTCTTCGGAGGCTGCTGCCAAGAGCGCATGGCGGCAGGCCTACGAGGCGGCCCGGCTACGCGACGCCGACTTCGAGACCATGTCGGGCGTTCCCGTCGAGCCCGTCTACGGCGACGTTCCCTACCCGGGTCAGTACCCCTTCACCCGCGGGCCGTATCCGAGCATGTACCGCTCGCGCCTGTGGACCATGCGGATGTTTGCGGGCTTCGGCACCGCCGAGGACACCAACGCCCGATTCAAGGAGATCCTGCGCCACGGGGGGACGGGCCTGTCCACCGCCTTCGACATGCCGACCCTGATGGGTCGCGATTCCGACCACGAGTGGTCGGAAGGCGAAGTGGGCAGGGCCGGGGTCGCCATCGACACGCTGGCCGACATGCGTGACCTGTTCGCCGGTATCGACCTGAGTGGCGTATCGACCTCGATGACGATCAACGGTCCAGCCAACGTCGCCATGTCGATGTACATCGCCGTGGCGGAGGAAAACGGGGTGGGACGCTCGCAACTGGCCGGCACCATCCAGAACGACATCCTCAAGGAATACCAGGCGCAGAAGGAGTACATATTCCCACCCCGGCCGTCGATGCGGCTCATCACCGACCTCATGCGCTTCACCTCGGCCGAGATGCCCCGCTGGCACCCGATTTCCATCAGCGGATACCACATCCGGGAGGCCGGGTCGACCGCGGCCCAGGAGCTGGCGTTCACCCTGGGGAACGGCTTTGCCTATGTGGAAGCGGCCATCGCCGCCGGGCTCGATGTGGATGATTTTGCTCCCCGGCTCAGCTTCTTCTTCAACAGCCACAGCGACTTCTTCGAAGAAATCGGCAAGTTCCGGGCCGCCCGCCGCATCTGGGCCCGCTGGCTGAAAGAGCGTTACGGGGCCAAGGACGAGCGCAGCATGAAATGCCGGTTTCACACCCAGACGGCCGGCGTCTCGCTCACCGCTCAACAGCCGGAGATCAACATCGCCCGGGTAGCGATCCAGGCCCTCGCCGGCGTGTTGGGCGGAACCCAGAGCCTGCACACCGACAGCTTCGACGAGGCGCTGGCGCTCCCCACCGAAGACGCCGCCCGCATTGCCCTCCGCACCCAGCAGATCATCGCCCACGAGACCGGGGCGCCAGACGTGATCGACCCGCTCGGTGGGTCGGCCTACGTGGAGTGGATGACCGACGAGATGGAACGTCGGGCCGAAGAGATCTTCGGGCATGTCGACCGCCTCGGCACCGGGTCCATGCTGGAGGGGGCCTATGCCGGAATCGAGGACGGGTATTACGTGCGCTCGATCGCCGAGGCCGCCTACGAGTACGAGAAGAAGATCAACTCCGGCCGTCGGATCGTGGTGGGAGTGAATGCCTTCACCGAGGGAGACACGGGTCCCGGCAACCTGCTGCGGATCGAGCAGGAGACCGAGCGTTACCAGCTCAAACGACTGGCGGAGGTGAAGCAGGATCGTGACGAAACCACTGTCGCGTCGGCCCTGGCCGGCCTGGTCGCGGCCGCCGCAGAACCGACCACCAACACCATGCCGGCCATGATCGAAGCGGCCCGCGCCATGGCCACCGAGGGCGAAATCGTGGCAGCCCTCGAAGACGTGTTCGGCACCTACGTCGAGCCCCAGATTCTGTGAGCGCCCCCCGGTGACACCCATCCGGGTGGTGCTCGCCAAGATCGGATTCGACGGGCACGACCGCGGCCTGCGGGTGGTGGCCCGGATGCTGCGGGACGCCGGCATGGAGGTCATCTACCTGGGCTTGCGCCAGACCACCGAGCACATCGTCGCCGTCGCCGAACAGGAGGACGCCGACGCCATCGGCATCTCCATTCACAATGCCGGCCACCTCACACTGGCCCCCCGCATGGTCAAGGCAGTGAGAGACGCCGGCCTCGAGATCCCAGTCATCCTCGGCGGCATCATCCCCGACCAGGACATCGAGGCCCTCGAAGAAGCCGGAATCACCGCCATCCTCGGCCCTGGCGCCTCCGCTGAAGAAGTAGTGGACGCCATCAAGACGGCGGCAAACCGCTCCTGACCGAGCGAGAAGGCGTTCCCTGGAACTGCGGAAGCACCCCTAACACCTCCGTACCAAGAGACGGGGCGTTGCCTGGAGCTGCGGAAGCACCCCAAACACCTCCGTAACAGGACACGGGGCGTTGCCTGGAGCTGCGGAAGCACCCCAAACACCTCCGTACCAAGAGACGGGGCGTTCCCTGGACACAAAAGAAGAGGCGTTCCCCTGGAGCTGCGGAGCAGCTCCCAAGGAACCCGAAGGGTTCCCTTAGATAGCGATGACCTCGGTGGCGCCGGCCACCCGGTCGAAAATGATGCGCTCGATGCCCTGCTTGAGGGTCATCGTCGACATCGGACAGCCCCCACACGCCCCGACCAGCTGCAGGTTGACGGTTCCGCCGTTCACGCCCAGCAGGATGAGGTCGCCGCCGTCGGCTTGGAGCGCGGGCCGGATGTATTCGAGCGTCTCGGTGAGCGCGTCCATGTCGACCTGATCGGCACCCTCGTCATCGGCTGCATCTTCGGCAACCTCGTCGGAGGCCGCTGCAACGTCGGGGTTGTGGGTTACCGTATAGGCGACCGTATCCGCTTCTTCGCGGTCGAGAGCATCATCGGTCGCAGTCGTATCGGTGGCTGTGGGTTCGTTCATATGGCCGTCAGGATACTGGTTCGCCCCCGCTAGGAAAGGGCCGCTTCAGGACTTGCGCTCGATATCGGCGCCAAGGGCCGTCAGTTTCTCCACGAACCGCTCATAGCCGCGATCGATGTGGTGCACCTCGGTGATGGCCGACGTGCCCTCGGCCCGCAACGCCGCCAGAGCCAGGGCCGCACCGGCTCGAATATCAGGTGCCTCCACCGGACATCCGCTCAAGGCGGGAACCCCACGCACCACGGCGTGCTGCCAATCGGTCGAGATATCGGCGCCCATGCGTGTCAACTCGCCGATGTAGCGGAATCGCGCCTCGTAGACGTTCTCGGTCAGCACCGAGGTCCCGTCGGCGACACTCAGATAGGCAACCATCTGGGGATGCATGTCGGTGTGGAATCCAGGGAACGGGAGCGTGGCGATGTCTACTGCTCGAGGGCGATCCGGTCCCATCACCCGGAACCAATCGTCCCCGCGGGTGACCTCACAGCCCGATTCCTCCAGCTTCACGAGCTCCATTCGCAGATGCTCGGGGACGCAGCGCTCGATGCGAACGTTCCCACGCGAGATCGCACCCGCCACCGCATACGTTCCGGCCTCCAGACGGTCGGGCACGACCCGATGATTGGCCGGTCGTAATTCGGGAACCCCCTCGATGGAGACGGAGCTGGTACCGGCACCAGAGATCTGGGCTCCCATGTTGTTCAGCAATGCGGCCAGGTCCACAAGCTCGGGCTCTCGGGCCGCATTCTCGATGGTGGTGGTTCCATTCGCCAGCACTGCCGCCAACAGGATGTTCTCGGTCGCTCCCACGCTGGGGAAGTCGAAAACCACGTTGGCGCCGCGCAGACCGCCAGGAGCCGTCCCCTCGAGGATCCCATGGCTGAGCTCGAACTCGGCACCCATTTGCCGGAGTCCATCCAGGTGCATCGTGATGGGCCGAGCCCCGATCTCGTCACCGCCGGGCAACGCAACCCGCACCCTCCCGCATCGAGCCAGGAGCGGCCCCATGACGAGAATGGACGCCCGCATCTGCCGGACGAGATCGAGTGGCGCCTCGGGGTTGAGCTCTTCCGGTACCACCACCTCGAGCCGGTCGTCGGCGAAGTGGCATTGGGATCCGATGTGGTCCAGCACCCGGCACATGAGCTTGACGTCGACGATTTCGGGAACATTGGTCAGCCGATGGGTGCCGGCGGCGAGCAACGTCGCCACCTGGTGCTTGAGAATGGCGTTCTTGGCACCCGCAACCGCTACCTCGCCGTCCAGCGCCATCCCGCCCGTGATTCGGATCTCCTCCACGAGCGGCGAGTCTACGACGTAAATCGCGAATTCCTGGTCTACAGACGCATCGGGTGGCACTACCGTGGCGACGATGCCAGACCAAGACACGCCCCGGAAAACCATTGCGGTCGGGTCTGATCACGCCGGGTTCAGTCTCAAACAACACTTTGTCGCGCGATTGACAGCCCAGGGTCACGAAGTGATCGATCTGGGGACAGACTCGACGGAGCCCGTCGATTATCCGGATTTCGCTGCGGCCGTGGGGACGGCTGTGGCCAAAGGGCGGGCGGAGCGGGGGCTGATCGTCTGTGGATCCGGTGCGGGTGCCGCCATCGCCGCCAACAAGATCAAAGGCGTCCGGGCAACCGTGGCCCACGACACCTACACGGCCCACCAGGCGGTCGAGCACGACGACCTGAACGTGCTCGCGTTGGGAAGCAGAGTCGTCGGCACGGCTCTGGCCGAGGAGCTGGTGGACGCCTTCCTGGCGGCGGAGTTCAGCGGCGAGGAGCGGCACGTGCGCAGGCTGAACAAAGTGATCGATCTGGAATTCGACAACCGCAGCTGATAGACTTGCGACACCACCGAGAAGATCTACTTGGTCTCCTTGGTGCGTACCTTTCAGATGGAAGCCGGACCCGCGGGTTCGGCTTCTGTCGTTAGCTGACCATCCGAACAGGGTACGACGGATCGGACCGGCTCGTCCCGTACCAGACGGGCTCACCTGCCAGGTTCGCTCAGCGTATCGCGGTCGAAATCCAGGCGGCCGTCACCTCTACGAGCTCCGCCATCACCTCTTCCTGCGTTCGGCCCGTCCGTTTCGGGACGCGGAAACCATGGTCCGCCTCGACCACGACGTGAAGCCGGCCGCCGGCGATCTTCTTCACCCGGGGCCGCAACAGGCGAAGCGGCGCCATCCGATCGCGGCTTCCCTGGACGAAAAAGGCCGGCTGGTCGATTTCGCGAAAATGGTCGGTTGGCCGCGGCCGGTCCTTGCCGACCGCCACCAATGGGTACCCGTACACCACCAGGCCGGCGCCGATGCCGTCGGCTGCCAGGTAAGAAGCCATCCGTCCCCCCATCGACTTACCGGCCAAAACCACAGCAGAGTGCAGGTCGGCCAGCCTCCCTGCTGCCGCCCGATGGCACGACAGCAAGGACGCCATCTGGTTGGGAGCCCGGCGCCCCGCATCCATGTACGGATAGTTGAATGTCATGACACTGTGGCCGGCGTCGGCCAGGCCATCTCGGATTGACACCAGGAATGGGGCATCTTGTCCAACACCGGCTCCGTGGGCCAACAGCACGCCGACCGGCCCGGATGGGCGGTAGCGAGCCGTAACGCTGGGCCCACCCTCCCAAGCCAGGCGCCAGGTCTTCAGCCGTTCCATGAACCGACGTTAGCCTCGACACTCTCATGAACGCTGAACCAGATCGGGCCCGGGCGGCGATCGCCGACGCCGGGATCACGGGTGAAGCTGTGAATCTGCTCAGCGCTGACGCGTACGGCGGCGTCTCGTTCGAGGACCTCGCCTCCCTGAAAGGCCTTTTGAAGGTCTTCTTCTCCCACGAGCCGTGGACAGCGACTCATGAGAAGCGACTGGCGGAGTTGCTGGGCGACGTCGGCGGGGTGTGGACCCACACGCTCTCGAATGGGGCCACCGTCGAGCACGGCATGATCGACGGCCGCTATCGGCTGCGGGTGACAGGGGGTGAGGAACAGAGTCCCGGATCACTCTTCAACCGGTTGTTCTCGGGACCCATCATCCCCGAGGCGACGCCCAACCCTCGCCATATCCGGTTTCCGCTGGGCGGCCGGCCGGGCCCGTCGCGTTTCTACCGACGCGGGGAAGCGATCGACGACGATCGGGTCACCGAGCTCCTCACCGACCCCGCCGTCAGCGATGTGCTCGTGGCGCCGGATTTCGTCGCCATCGGCCTGGACCGGGCCGATCGCTGGGAGGACCGGATCGACGAAGTCCTGGCGTCGGTGACCCGGCTCTTTGGTGTCCGGCCCCCGGTAACCGACTCCACCAGCCCGACCAGAGACGAGCTGGTTGCCGGCGGCGGTCGGCCGCGCCATCCGAGCGGGGTGGTCGACTTGCACCTCCTCGACCCGGACTCGGACGCCGGTCGCAAACAATTGGTGCAGGCATCCCGATCGACCGACCCGCGCCGGCGCCGACTCGCCGTGGCCACGATCGGTAACACGGGTGACGACCAGTTCCTGCAAAGCACGCTCGTGCGGGTGTGGGACGACCCCTCGCGCATCGTGCGGCGCACGGCCGTCGACGTGGCCGTCGACACCGCCCAATCCTGGATTCGACCGTTGTTGGAACGGGGCCTGACGGACCCGGACGCCTGGATTCGATGGAAATCGCTCCGGGGGCTCGTCGATATCGGTTCTGAGCCCAGCCTCGGGCTAATCGAGCCACTCCGGGACGACGCCGACTTCCGGGTCCGGCTGGAAGCCCACAACTCATTCCACTCGGCGGCGGCCGATAAGCTCGACCGGGTGAGAATCGAGATCGCCCCTACGCATGAGGCGGCCTCCGAGCAGGCGGCCTTGAATATCGCCGATGCCCTGATCGGGGTAGCCCACGACCCGCTCCTCGGATTGGCAGGTGGGTCGACGCCGCTCGCTGCCTACGAGAAGCTGGCCCGGCTCGACGTGGACTGGTCGCGCGTGATCGGCTTTCTCGGAGACGAACGCTGGGTGCCGCCCGACCATCCCGACAGCAATGCGCGCATGGTCCGGAAGTCGGCTTTGGGTGGCACCCAATGCAACCTCCTGGCGGTGCCGTTCGGTGACGACCCGCACGCCGCAGCAGCCGCCTACGAAGAGCAGCTGGCAGCAGCCGCAGACGGCACCGATCCGGCCGTGCTCTTGTTGGGCATGGGCGATGACGGCCACACCGCCAGCCTGTTTCCCGGCACGACTGCCCTCGACGCCTCCGGACGCGATTACGTGGCGACCTGGGTTGAAACCAAGAACAGCTGGCGGCTCACGGTGACACTCGATTTCATCTCCCGGGTCGACCACGTGATGTTCCTCGTCACCGGGGCCGCAAAGGCTGCTCGCGTGGCCGAAGTGCTCCAGACCGATAGCGACCTGCCGGCCGCCCGGGCCACCCGCGTGGCGCCACAGGTCACCTGGTTCCTGGATGAGCATGCCGCCGCCCGGCTCGAGCGCTAGGAGTTCGCCGCCTTCTCGGCCACCATTTCTGTGAGCACCGGACGCAGCGCCTCCCACCAACGATCGGCAATCTGACGATCACCGACGTCGGTCGGGTGAATACGGTCCCACAGGTCCGAAACGTCGTAGCCCGTGAACTGGTCGACTGGAACGATCGGAGATTGCGGGGTCGACATCTCGACGGCCAGGTCGCCGATCGCCAGGTTGATGGGGCGGATGGGGTTGGCGCAGAATCCCGACTCGAATCCACACGGGGGGATCTGTGCCCACAGGATGGTGATGTCGGGGTTGATGGCCCTGATCGATTGGATGACAGCTCGGAAGTCCTCGACGACCGGCACGATCTGATCCGGCCTCGGTTCCCACGGCAATTCGAGAAGGTTGGCGATCTCGAAGATGTCATTGGTGCCGACCATGAGCAGGGCGATGTCCGGCACCGGCTGGCCGATGCCGTCCGCCAGCCTCGTGGCGATCAAACCGGCCGTGGCACCCGGCCATCCCTCGTGTTGTACGTCGTCAAAGCCCGGTATCGGTTGACTGCCCGAGACCGTGGCCTCGTTACCGAGCACGGGCTCGATGATCCCGCAACCCAGGAACGGCCCCCGGTTGCGCCCGACGAAGTCGTAGTCGACCCCCAACTCGAAGCCGGCGGCGTCAATGTGGTCCTGGAGGTGGAACCGATAGGTATACACCTGCGCACCGGGAACCTGATCGCCGCGGTTGTCCGTGTAGGCACACTGGCCGGCAGTGATCGAGTCGCCAATCGCGACGATCCGGACGACCGCGG
>JBFIPU010000092.1:0-10855 GCA_041609995.1 Acidimicrobiia bacterium | reverse complement strand
CCGAACACGCTGACATCCAGCAGCGAGGCTCCTAGCGTGCGGTGTTCCATGGAGCCAGCCTATTGGGGCGACCCAGGTCCCAAACAAAACAACGAGCCGCCGAGCCGCCCAACCGCCGGAAGCATCTGGCGTGCGGCCGGCGGAAGACTCGGGAGCGGCCACAGAGCGCGGTGTCTAGTGCGATCGAGAATGGGTCGATTGACCCTCAAGGGGAAGAACAACACCTGCCGATAACTACCCCGGCATGGAACACACATACGTCGATGATCCCTACCGCAGGTGTGAAGAGCACTGCAACCACGATTTGGTACGAGGCGTACTGGTCTCAGACCTGATCGAAGCCGACGGACCCCATCGACCCAACAGCCGAATCATCTCGTTGCCCCTCGATCGCCGATTCGAGCGAGCCACCTTCGATCCCTTCCGCCAGGCCGGCTGAGACAACCCCCTCAGCAGACAACTCCCGCCTGCCGATAGAATCGCGAGCAGAAAGGGATCCTTATGCCGTGGTTTTATGGCGCGTCAGCCATCTTTGGCGGAGTGTTCGTACTCCTCATGATCCTCGGCGGCCTCGACTTCGAGGGGGACGTTGATCTGGATTTCGATTCCGACGTCGACTTTGACGTGGATGTGGACGTCGACGGCCCGGATATCGACTTCGATGCCGATGGCGTGCTGGGCGACATCGGCCAATTCTTCGCCTCGCTCATCTCATTCCGTTCGCTCGTGTTCTTCGCCGCCTTCTTTGGCCTCATCGGTCTCGCATTCACCTTTCTGACCGACAGCGGCACCATCGCATCGCTGGTTGCGGCGCTGGCGGGAGGGGGCTTTGCGGCCGTCGTCAACGGGCAGCTGTTCAAGTACCTCAAAGGGTCGGAAGCGAGTTCCGAGCTCACCAACAGACAGCTGGCAGGACGCGCCGCCCAGGTCGTCATTCCGCTGGGACCTTCCCGGCGGGGACGCATCAAAGCCGATATCGATGGGCAGCCCCATTTTCTGGTGGCGCTCCCCTATCGCGCCAAAGACGACAAGCATTTTGACGTCGGGGATTCCGTCGTCGTGGTCGAGGTAAACAATGGGACCGCTCTGGTAGCGCCGCTACCCGGTCTCGAAGACGGACGAGAGTGAGGTAACAGATGGGATGGCTCATCGGCGCGGTGGCCTTGGTTGCCATCATCCTGGCGGCAGTGGCAGCTATCAAGAGCCTGATCGTGATCGTGCCCCCCAACCAGGTGGCCGTCATATCTGGTCGGAACCGGGGGCTCCCCGATGGCCGGACTGTCGGCTATCGGGTCATCAAGGGTGGTCGCACTCTGCGGGTCCCACTGTTGGAGAAGGTCGACTACATGGACCTCAACACGATCCCCATCGAGGTATCGGTCACCAACGCCTATTCAAAGGGCGCAATCCCCCTCGACGTGCAGGGCGTTGCCAATATCAAGGTCTCGAGCCGTGAGGGTGTGCTGGAGAATTCTGTCGAACGTTTCCTGGGCCGAGAATCGGGCTACATCCAGCAAATCGCCAAGGAAAACCTCGAAGCCAACCTGCGTGGCGTGCTCTCGACCTTGACGCCGGAAGAAGTCAACGAGGACCGCCTCAAGTTCGCCCAGACCCTCATCGACGAAGCCGACGACGACATCAAGACCCTCGGCCTCGAGCTCGACGTCCTGAAGATTCAGAATGTCACCGACCAGGTCGGATACCTCGAAGCCGTTGGGCGCCGGCAAACTGCGATGGTCATCAAAGAGGCCCGCGAGTCAGAAGCAATGCGCGAAGCGGAGGCCGAAGAGGCCGAGGCAACGGGTCGCGAGCGGTCTGAGCTCGCCCGAGTCGCCGCCGACCTCCACATTGTCGAAGAGCAGAACAAGCTCCGCGTACGCCGGGCCCAGCTCGAAGCCGAAGCAGTGGCCCGCGAGGCAGAGGCGGTCGTGGCCGGTGAGAAGGCCAAGGCCGTGGCCGAGCAGGACCTGGAGCAAGAGCGCATCGAATTGCAGAAGCGCCGCCTCGAAGCCGACGTCATCACCCCCGCCCAGGCTCGCAAAGAGGCCATGGAGCTGGAGGCCAAAGGCCGGGCGGCCAAGATCATCGAGGACGGCAACGCCCAGGTGGAGGTGTTCCGACGGTTGACAGACCAATACCAGCTGGCGGGCGATGACGCCCAGGAGATCTTCGTGCTCAACATGCTGCCCGAGCTGGTGGCGCAAATCGTAGACACCGTCAAAGGCGTCAACATCGACAAGATCTCGGTCATCGACAGTGGCGGCCAGGGTGGATCGGGCCAGGGCATCCCTGGTGTCGTGAGCCAGATGCCGGCGGCCGTGATCTCGATCACCGAGCAGATCGAGAATGCGACCGGCGTCAACATCCTCGACGCTCTCGCCAAGCGCACCGACGGCGTGGTCGACACCACCGCCAAAGAGCAGCCCGAGCCGACGCCACCCACCGCAATTTAGGCCCGTCACTGCCGAACGTCGTCCGACTGGATTGAGTCGATGCCAAGATCGGCCGGCGCCGACCGCCGCTGCGAACGCAAGGGATCGCGGGATCTCGCGGTGGCATTTCTAGTCTCGACCGCGCTCCTGTTGACAGGATGTGAGGACCCCGGCGGCGGCGAGACCCCGCTCGATCTCGCCCGCCATGAGTTGGACGGCATCACGGCTAACAGCCCCCTGGAGTACACAGAGTCCGTATGGGAGGCAGAAGGGGGCTGCGGGCAGCACCCGGTTGACCAGCAGCCACTAGCGCAGGTGGTGACCAGAGGTGCCACCTTTGAATCAGACGATGAGCGAATCCACGCCGCAAACATCGTGAGAAACACCCAGGAGCGCTGGCTGGCGACCGGCTCCATGATCGATTCATACGCAGGCGCCACCTTCGACGAGCTGGTAGCCGAGATCGGAGGCATCGAGTACGTCGTCTATTCCGATTTGAGGACCAACGGCATCACGATCCAGGCCCGCATACCGTGTGAGTGAGGCCGCCGGTTGCAAACCGACCGACCCGAAAAATCACGGTCAAACGCGAAAAAATTCCTTACCGAATTATCAATCTCGACGTCCAATACGGTGAATGCAACACCGCATTGCGGGGGCGATGAGCCCCCGCACACCGGCGCCGCCAGCGCCCCTTTTCTAGGAAGGAAACAATGGCTACCTTGACACCTCCCCGGGTGTCTGATCCTCAACCCCGTCGTCCGGGCTGGAAATGGTTCGCGCTCGGGACCGTGCTCCTCGCCGTACTGATCGGCATCGGCGCCTACGTCCTGGCTCAGAACGACCCGCCGCAGCCGGTGGTGCCCACCACCGCCGCCCCGCCTCCAACCGCCCCGGTCACGACCCCGCCTACCACGGCCCCGGTGACCAGCGACGAGCGGATGACCCTGTACTTCATGGCCGACCACGTGACCGAGACATTCAAAGAAGGACCGCATCTCATGCCGGTGGGTCGGACCGTATCCGTGACTGCCGGGTCGACCTTTTCCGACCGGGTCCGGGCGGCTGTGGCCGCCTTGATCCAGGGCATCGCACCGGAAGATACCGGTGCCGACCAGCTGGCCACCTTCATACCCTCTGACACCGAGATCCTCGGCGTCAGAGTCGACGACGGAGTCGCAACGGTCAACCTCAGCTCGGGGTTCGAGCAGGGTGGGGGGACATTCGCCGTGACCACGCGTGTCGCGCAGCTCGTGTTCACCGCCACCGAGTTCGACGGTGTGGATGCGCTCCAGCTCGAGATCGAGGGTAATCCCGCTCAGGTGTTCTCGACTGAGGGCCTCCTGCTCGACGGACCCCAGACTCGAGAGGATTGGCACGACTTCCTGCCGCTCATGATGATCACGTCGCCGCTGGCCGGCGATCGGATCTCGAGCCCATACCTGGTGGAAGGCCTGGCCAATGCCTTCGAAGCGACGGTGTCACTGCGGCTGGTGGACGGGTCCGGTCTGATCATCGACGAGACGTTCACCACGGCCACCTGCGGCTCCGGCTGTTTCGGCGAATTCGCCGAGCACATGCTTTTTGCCGTAGAGGAGCCGACAGAGGCATTCTTGGAGGGCCTGGAGTATTCGGCGGAGGATGGTTCTCCCCGCAACATCTTCCGGGTACCGGTGACGCTGCAACCGGGCGGGCAGGCTCGTCCCGTTCCGCCGACCGTTCTCAACTACGACATCGATGCCGACCAGCTGTCTGCCGAACCACTGGCAGGCGACGTGGTGGTGTCTGCCGGGTACGGCACGGCCGATGATGAAGTCGGGCTCTCGGAAGCGGGCCCCGGACCGTGCTGTTTCGACGTCTCCGGTACCGGCGACATCGTGCTGCTCGATAGTCACAACAACCGGATCGTCCGCTACCCGGCGGCCGGTGATCCTCCGATCGTCCTGGCAACCTTCGACCCGACCGACATCGTGCCGCACTCGCTGGCCGTGGTGGGTGAACGGGTCATCGTGGCGGGCAAGACGAACCGGCCTGAAACGCCTCACGACGTCATCGCGTTCTCGCTGGTCGACGGCGAGCTCGTCAAGCGGGTGGAGAGCGTGATCGATGGTGTCGGAGATCTGCGGTCGACCACCGATGGCGTGTATTGGGCGGCGGGTGCCTCCCAACCCCGATGGACGATGGTGGCCGACGGGGCAGGCAACCTGCTCGACCCGGTATCGCAACGCACGTTTGTAGAGCTCCCGGGCGAGACCGCCCTGGCGATCTCCTATGACGCCGGGGTGGAGGTGATTGCCCGGCCGGCCGGAGACAGCCCAGCTCGTACGTACGACGTGACCGCCTCATCCGTCCAGTTCGCCGACGTGCTCGGCTACCCGAGATACTCCGACGGCGCACTGGTGGTATTGGGTTCGAGCTTCGACGACAACTCGGTTGCCCCGGTCAGGGTGCTGGTGCTCGGCACCGATCCGGATCTGGTGGCCAATGCCCATGAGATCCAGGTGACACGCTGGGCCGGTGCCGGATCGTTCAACACGTTCCGGTATGGCTTCGGTGGTCTGTATGCGCTCAGCACCACGCCGGAGGGCCTGCAAATCCTGCGCTACGACCTGACCGGATGAAGCCTGTCGCAGAGGGTGGGGCCGGCACCGTCCGGTCCCACCTCTTGGCGCCCAAGGGGCCGCCAACTTCTACAGCAGCTCGCGAGGCCGACAGCTGTCGCCTGTGATGCGACTGGAAGGGTCAGCGGTGATTCTGTCGAGGGAGTCCCTCTCAAGTAGTTCGCGCATTCGTCGATCTAGTACGCCTATGACGATGATCGCCTTGGCTCGAGAGCCGGTGAAAACGGGCCGAGCGCCGGCCGTTATCGCCACTCTGCTTCTGTTGGTCGCAGCCGCTCCCCTGTTGGTGCGCGCCTTCGAGCTGGACCGGGGCTCGTTTCTGCTATCGGGTCTGGTGGGCGTGCGCCCAATCGCCATTCTGCCGGCGTTGATGGCGGTCACGTTCGCATCGGCTGCCCGCAAGCAGTTCCTGATGTTCCTCTCCCTTGTCGCCTTCTGCGCCCACCTCTTTTGGTCGATGCCGGCCCTGGCCCGCCCCGGCCCCGTCCCCCACGCCCCCGGAACCGACGTCTCGGTGATGAGTATCAACCTGCTCTACTCGACCACCGACCTGGACAGCCTGGCAGCCGAGCTCGACGCCGCTCCTCCGGACGTGCTCGTCCTGGTCGAGCTCACCCACACCCACATGGATGAGCTGCAGGAAGTTCTCGAACGCCGCTACCGGTACAGCCACGCAGCCCCTGCTGACGGCGTCGCAGGGATCGGCATCTGGTCGGTCCACCCGGTGAACCACAGTTCTATCGAGCCGTTGACAGGTTCGAGTTGGCCCGCAGTTCGAGCCTTCCTCGATGTCGAAGGTGACACCGTGCAGGTGCTCGGTGTCCATCCCCCGCCTCCGACCACCCCGGCATATAGCTTCACCCAGGAACGCGAGCTGGGCGTCATCGAGCGCATCTCGCGGGAGATCCCGACGGTGATCGTCGGTGACTTCAACGCTTCAATCGAACACGCCGTATTCCGGGACTTCTTGACCGAGACAGGTATGCGCGATGTGCACGCCGAGGCCGGAGGCCTCATCAACGGCAGCTGGCCCACTCACTTGCCGGCCCCGCCCGTATTGCACATCGACCACATCCTGATCAGCGAACACTTCGCCATCGAAGCGGCGTTCATGCCCGACGTCGAGTGGGGGGGCGATCACCGGCCCGTTGCCGCCCACCTGGTGCTGACGCCCGACGGTTGACGACAGCCATCCGACCGGCCGCCGCCTTCGTTCCCTAGATTCGTTGGATCAACAACCGCCGCCCCATCCCCGACTCCCTCTACCTCGCCGCCGCCGTGACGGCCGCGCTCTTTTGGGCGGCCGGCAACGTGATCGTGCGGGCCATCCCACTCGGCGGGATCCAGGTCGCCTTCTGGCGCATCCTGCTGGGGGCCGTGATTTACACGGGACTCTTCCTTGCAATGGGCGGAAAGATCTCGATGCGCTCGCTGCGCCTGTCGGCCCCGGCGGGGGCAGTGATCGCCCTCGAGATCGCCATTTTCTTCGTCGCCATCAAGGCCACGACCGTGGCCAACGCCGTGGTGATCGGCAACCTGCAACCGCTCATCCTCTTCTATGTGGCCGCCCGCCGATTTGGGGAGGTCATCACCCGATGGCTGATCGGAGTGGCACTGGTGGCGTTCGCCGGGGTCGGGATCGTGGTCCTCGGTTCGTCAGGCACAGCAACCTGGAGCCCGGCCGGCGACCTGCTCGCCTTGATTGCCATGTTCTTCTTTGCCGCCTACTTCGTCCTGGCCAAGAGCGCCCGCCAACACCTCGACACGTTCGAATTCCAAACGCTGCAGTTGATCGTGGGGGCCCTCACGCTGGCACCGATCGCCTTCATCGACGCCGGCGGAACGTTTGAGATGCCATCGCTGCGGAACTGGGCCTGGTTGGCCCTGCTCCTGGCGATTCCCGGGACCGGTCATCTGTTGATGAACTTCTCCCACCTCAAGGTGAAGCTGTCGGTCACCTCGCTCCTGACGCTCGGCATCCCCGCGGTATCGACGCTGGCGGCCGCCATCTTCCTCGACGAGCCGGCCTCGCTGGTGCAGTACGGCGGGATGGCAATCGTGGTCGTGGCCCTGGCGGCTGTCATCACCCGCGAAGCCCGGCTGCGGGCGGCTGCCCTGGCCCGCAGCTAGACCTCGATGTCGCCCGGGTCAACCGGGACGTCGACCGAATAGGAACGCAGGACGTCCAGCGGGATCAGCTCGAGGACGGCGGCGTTGGTCGACGACAGCACCACCGGCGCCGCCACCGCATCCAGGTGCGCCTGCCACCAATTGCGGGCGGTCACACACCACCGGTCGCCTGGTTCGAGACCCGGGAAGCGATATTGGGGGACCGGCGTGCTCAAATCGTTGCCGATCCGCCGCTGGTGCTCGAGAAACTCGGCCGTGACCACGGCGCAGATCGTGTGGCTGCCGCGGTCCTCTGGACCGGTGGTACAAGAACCGTCTCGGAAGAAGCCGGTCAGCGGATCCGTGCTGCAAGGTTCGAGATCTCCGCCCAGTACATTCAGCTCGCCCATGTCATCCTCGCTCGCTGGTACGCCACACGACCTTGAGCCCACTCCAAACGTCGTCGATGGCACACACTTTGACGTCGACCAGCCCAATCGGTAGCGCCACCTCCCGCACGACGTCCTCGGCGACGTCCGTCGGCACCTTCGAAGCTCGCTTGGGCCAGGCCACCCATAGGGCCCCGTCAGGAAAGATGGCCCGCCCCAACGCCGGCAAGCGCTTCTTGAGCTCCGATCGTTCGATGAAGAAGGCGACGGTGGTGTCGGCCTTACCCCGGGCCGTCGTGCGAATAGCGGCACCGGGCTCGAGACCGTCAAGGAGTCGTCGAAAGCCGGGCGGCTCGTCGATGAAGGCGAGCTGCTGGCCCGGCTTGATCCCCAGTTTCTTGACGAGCGGTGTGCCCGAGTATCCGGCGGCCATGGTCGTGAGGCTATCAAAGCCACGGCGGGGAGGCGCAGGGGCCTGCTCCGTATACTCGACGCCACCCGAAGCCCGGAGACCGATGTCGGAGAAACCAACGCCCGCCTTCGCCGTCCGCCTGTTGGTCCGGCTATGGCACAAACCGGGAACGTTGGGCCGGCTGGCCACGACGATCGGGGAGGCCGGCGGCAACATCACGCGTATGGAGGGCTTCCTGGTGCGGGGCGACTCGGTCACAAGAGAAATCATCGTCGACGCCGGCAGCGAAGAGCACGTCAACCAGATCATCGAGGCGGTCGAGAAGGTCGAAGGGATCGACGTCGTCGAATCGGCCGACATGACCTTCCACATCCACGAGGGCGGGAAACTCGACACCGTCAGCCGCCGCCCGCTCACCGATGCCATCGACCTCTCGATGGCGTACACGCCGGGTGTGGCCCGGGTATCGCGGGCCCTGGCCGAAGACGAGTCGCTGGCGTTCAAGTACACGATCCGCCAGAACACGGTTGCCATCATCTCCGATGGCAGCGCCGTGCTGGGACTCGGCGATATCGGACCGATCGGGGCGCTCCCCGTCATGGAAGGCAAAGCCGTGCTCTTCAACGAGTTCGCCGGCGTCAACGCCTTCCCGATCTGCGTGGACGTCGATTCCACCGAAGAGCTGATCGCGGTCGCCAAGGCGGTGGCGCCCACCTTCGGCGGCATCAATTTGGAGGACATCGCAGCCCCCGGGGCCTTCGAGGTCGAAGAGCGCCTCCGCAACGAACTCGACATCCCGGTCTTTCACGACGACCAGCACGGGACCGCCATCGTCACCCTGGCCGCCCTGCTGAATGCGGCCAAGGTGGTCGACAAGCATTTCGAGAGCCTGCGGGTGGTGATGGTGGGTGCCGGGGCAGCCGGGGTGGCGGTTGCCAAGATCCTCACCAATGCCGGAATCAAAGACATGGTCGTCTGCGATCGGCATGGGGCGATCGGGCGGCACCGCTCTGGCCTGACGAGCGGCAAACTGTGGCTGGCCCACAACACCAATCCTCGCAATGTCGAGGGATCATTGGCCGACGCCATGGTCGACGCCGACGTGTTCATCGGCGTCAGCGGGCCAGAGGTGGCCGGACGCGCCGAGGTCGAGACGATGGCTGCCAAACCGATCGTGTTCGCCATGGCCAACCCCGACCCCGAGATCCGGCCCGAAGACGTGGCCGACATCGTCGGGGTGATGGCAACCGGCCGCAGCGATTACCCAAACCAGATCAACAATGTGCTCGCCTTTCCCGGAGTGTTCCGGGGAGCGTTCGATGCCGGGGCCCATTCGATCACCGAAGGCATGAAGGTGGCGGCGGCGCTGGCGATTGCGGCGTCGGTTGAGAAGCCGACCGCTGACGAGATCGTTCCCAGCGCTTTCGACAAACGGGTGGCACCGGCCGTGGCAGCCGCCGTCGCCGAAGCCGCCACCAGCGAGGGAGTGGTGCGCTCCTGACGGCGGCTCGAACGGCCACCTACAACCCGCAGGCTCACGCCAGCGGTTTTCGCAACCTAGAACCCTGGGTTAACGGCAGCGGTTTTCGCCACCTACAACCCTGGGTTACACCTGCCTAGCCCGCGGTGCCGATATTCGTCCCTGTCTGCGTCAACCCGCGGGCTCACGGCGGCGGTTTCCGCCACCTAGAACCCTGGGTTGCGGCTGGCTAGACCGTCGCGTCGTAGTTGCGTACGACCAGCCGCAGCGGTTCCAGCGTGACCCGGTATCCGTCGTATTCGAGGAAACCGACCGATTTCTCGATTTCGGAGAAGAAGGCAGCCGCTTTGGCCCAGTCGTCGGCGTGCTTGGTCAACGTCACCCACTGCTCAACGGTTTCCATGTCCTCGAAGAGCACGACGTTCACCCAGGCAAGGTTTGGATCTTGCAGCGAGAAATACCCGAGGATCGGAGACTCCTTCGGTGTGGCGCCGATCAGAGCCCGGTCCGTGGCTTCGACCGCTTGCAGCACGCCGTCGCGATGGTTGCCGATGAAACTGACATAGGCGAGCGGACCACCCCTGCCGTCCAGTAGCTCCTCGACCCTGGCCAGATCTGAGACGTAGATCCGAATGATCTGGTATTCGGCAACCGGGATGAGGTCGAAATGGCGGACGTCGTATTCCCGGATCACATTTCGCCGATAGTCGACGGCCTCGAACATGAGGCTGAAGCAGTGCTCGAGGCGCTCACGCAGACGGGATCTGATCTCCACCGAGAGTGGTTCTGTCTGCACATCCGTCCTTTCGCCCCAAAGACGACACGCCCTGTCCCTAGCGTAGACGCGAATCTCCCTCCTGTCTCTCATGTTGATCAGGTAAGGCAGCGTGGTATCTATGGCATCCTGGTTGGCAACCCGCTGGGGGCCGTTGCAGCCCCCTTTTCCCTATGGGATCGAGGCCGATAACGTGGCCGAAGCTCGAGGAAACGCCATGGCTAACCACGCCCACCCGTACGGACTAGGCCGCGCCCATCGGCCACACCTGAAGAGCGAAGCCCTCGCCATTTTGCTCTACGAGCCGGCGGCGGGCTGATGTCTTCTGGGCAGGCGAGCGCCTTGTTGACCCAGATCAATCAGTCCGAACTTGCCCGCCCGGCTCAGAGCTGGTGGGGGTGCCTCGAGCCCGATGACCAATCCGTCCAGCGCGATCTGGCCGATAGTGCCGGCCAGACAGATGACGCTACGCTGCGTGGCCGCAATGCCAACTCACCGCAGCCCAGGGAGAATCGATGACGGACGACCGGCTCAGTGACGGGTCAAGCAGGTCGGTCCTTTTCTGGCCGTGAACCACCGTGAGATCGTCTGCGTCGCACGCGCCCAGATTCGCTGACAGGGAGCGCGTATATAGTTT
>JBFIPU010000091.1:0-10985 GCA_041609995.1 Acidimicrobiia bacterium | reverse complement strand
GCGTTGCAGGGCAACTCGGACTATCTGCGGGGGCTCAAGGAGAACGTGATCATCGGCAAGCTCATTCCTGCCGGTACCGGGGCCAACCGCTACCAGCAGGGTCAGCCCAACCTGCCCGACGCGACCGTCATGAGCGCCATGGAGCTGTTTGGTGAAACGGGAGACGGAGACGGCGGCGACGAGCTGCCCGTCAACCCGGCGGAATGGCTGGCGTCTCTGGGGACCCCGACCGACGACAGCGAGCAACCCTAGGCCACGGCGTGAAGCGGCTCGACCCGGTCGAGGTCGACGCCGGCTGATCGTTGCGACGGCGGGCTGAACCCCCGCAGCCTCCACCTGCCTGGCGAGGCCGACCGTCGCCGCACGCCCACGGACTTCTCGCACTCAGGCCGGGCGCCCGGGGATCTGCCCCTTGCGGCCATCAACCGCAGTTGGGGGCCGCCATGATGGCGGTGACCTGCTTTCCGTCGCTGGTGCCGGCTCCGTACCAGAAGTCCTGGACGCTGTCATCGAAGACGTCGAACGGGATGGTGCGATCCAGGTAGGACAGCACTCCATCGGAAATCGTCACCTCGCCGTACTCGGGGTCGGTGGCGCTGACGGACAAACCCGCCGAGGCATCGCACCCGGTCACCTGGCCCACGATCGGGGGCTCGCCCGGGGCGGTGATCGTCAGCCAGTCCTCAACGCGAAGGTCGATGGTGGCATTGCGGAGCCCGGCGGCGTCGTCTCCCCAAATTGCGTCATAGGCGCCCACCAACGCCACCACGGTGTGGTCGTCCACCCACGCGAATTGGGAGGCGGCGTCGATCGGGAGAATCAGTTCTCGCACGTTGGCCAGCCGCCCGCCTGCAACCACGTCGGCGTGATAGATGGTTCCGAGGAATCCTTCGCACCCATCGGCGATCAGGATCCGGCCGTTGGGACCGGCGTACACCGTCCCGGCCCCGGGGATCTCGGTGAGCAGCTCCGCGATGTCTGAGCCATCAACCTGCACCCAGAGCCGGATCTCGGGGAAGCCCTCGCAACCGAGTTGCTCCGGGTCGGGATCCTCTCCGTAGTAGTACGTGAAGCCGTCGCCCGCATAGGCGGGGAAGCCCTCCATCCCCTCGGTCACGACGATTGTGGGTCCGGGGGCGAGGGTCGTCGATGTCGACGTGGTCGATGTGGTCGTCGTCGATGAGCTCGTGGCAGCGGTGGTGGTCGTCGAAGACGTCGTAGAGCTCGACGAGGTCTCCGGAGTCGCGGTCGAACTCGTGGCCGAACTCCTCGCATCGGGGTCGTTGCCACCGCCGCAGGCGGCGGCAACGAGTGCCAGCACGATGAGGCAGGCTCCCAGCCGGGTGTGGGCTTTCACGGCGTTCTGGCTCATGTCGTACTGACGCTAGACCGCGTATCCGGGTTCCAGTCCGATTCGCCGTTTCCTTGCAACACTCGATGCTTTGCAAACGGGGCCAGGCAGACGCGTCCCGGGTGGCGGGCGGCGGCCGCGGGTAGATTCGAACTGATGGAACAGGTGTCCGACGAAGCGCTCCTCTCGATCGCAGAGGTGTCGGCGGGTCTCATCGGGTTGTTCATCGTCGGCATGATCTTCTACGTGCAAACGGGCTTCCAGCGGCTGGAGCGGTCCCGGCCGGTCGTCGAGCCCTACTTTCGGGCGAGCACGACGATCGTGCTGATCGTCTATTCGATCCCGCTCGGGGTTTCCCTCACGCTTGTCACGCTCCCGGTCGGTTGGAGTCGGCTGCTACTTGCCGCGCTGCTCGTCTCACTCGTGGCCGCCAACTTCACTACGGTCGGTGAGTTGGGGCCGGTCATGCGCGCCACCAGATCGCGGCTTCTCCTCTACAACGAAATCGTGGGGACGATCGGAGTGGCGATCATGGTTTTCCTGCCGTTCGTGCTCGGTGGCTGGACCCCGGGGCGAGACGATCTGGTGCCCGTTCTCCTGCTGGGACTGGGCCTGGGTTTCTTGAGCACATGCGTCTTGGTGCTGACCCTCTTCGACATCTCGGCATTCGAGCGCTCGGACGTGCAACGGCCGCTGCCCCGGTTCGCAGGGCCGCTGCAACGATGGTGGAATTACCGTTCGGGCGAGCCGGTGATCGAGACACGTAGCCTGGCCGATTCCCCCGGCATCGATCGGCCGGACCCCTTCAGTGATGCTCCTGGCTGACTGATATGCCTCAGTCGGCCAGCAAGGCCGGGACCGCGGTGGCTGCCACGAGCTGCTTGAGGCGCTCCAGTGCGGCGTCGTTGGCCTCGGCATCGGCCTCGACCTCTGCCAGATCTGAGAGCAGCAGCAACGCCTCGGCCCGGTCGAGGGGCGCGAGCAGACTCCGGGCCTCTCCGTAACGACCCTGTTCGATGAGCAATTCGCCCAGGTGGTAAGCCCCCAACCGGTCACCCTGCTCGGCCGCCATCGCATACCAATGGCCGGCTTCGGCGTCGTTGCCGGCCCCCGCAAAGGCATTGCCGAGAACGGTCATCGCCGGAACCGAGCCCGCATCCACTGCTCCTGACAGCCATTCGACAGCGGCCGGCAGATTCCCCTGGTCGATGAACTGGCGGCCCACGCCGATCATTGCGCCCACGTCGCCGGCCTCGGCCAGCTCGTAGAGCTCGTTCGGATCGTCGGTCCTCCACTGGGTGAGCTCGGCGGCGCGGAACAGCGATTCCAGCTCACCGAGGTCGGCGGCGTATTCGTGCATGGCTCGCGCATCCTCACGCCTTCCGTCGGCTTCGAGAAGCTGGGCAAGCACGCGGGCCGCTCCCGGGTCCTTTCCCGCCGCCGCCCGCCGAAACCAGAGCTCGGCCTGGTCCCGGTCCTGGCGCGTCAGCCACACCGCGCCGAGCTGAGCGGCGCATTCGGCACGGCCGGCCGCGTGGCCTCGCTCGAGCAGCTCGAGCCCGCGATCTCCATACTCGCCAGGGTTGGTCAACATCAGCACCGCGGCCGGGTACAAGCTGTCCTCGTCCCCGGCATCGATGGCCCTCAGGTACCAGGCGATTGCATCGTCTTGCCGGCCAAACTGCAACGCGATCCGGGCCAGACCCTCGAAGCCGCGTGCACTGCCGGCCTCGCCTGCTTTGCGAAACCAGTCCTGGGCCTCGCGGACGAGCTGTTCCGAGAGGCAGATATCCCCGATCTCTGCCATGGCGCCCCCATCGCCGTGTTCGGCCCGGGCGAGGAGCGCGTCCAGCTCCGGATCGTCATCATGTTCGATGGTCATGGGCTGTGACGCCGTTCGAGCTCTTCCCTCAATGCCTCAGCCGAGTACGCAGTCAGGCGGGGGTCCCAATCGAGAGGAGGGGCAGGTGTGCCGTCCAGATCTGCTACCAGGCCTGCGACCGAATCCCGGAGCGTGCGCGCCCAGGTGCGTCCGGTGGCCGTCGCCTGGCGGGTAATCGAACCGTCGGTATGGGCGAGGAATGCCGCAGCCTCGATCTGGGGATTGGTACGGCTGCCCTTTTCGCCATACACCAGGAGCACCGAGGGCGTGGGAAGGTCGACGATGCCGCCCACATCGACGAAGTCTCCTTCGTAAGCCCATCCGTCGGATTTGTCGGGATCGACATGGGAGACGACCTTGGCCCAGTTCTTGTGGCGCTCGTCGCCCAGGAGCGGCACGTCGATGGGGACGACCAGACGTTCCATCCCTACTCCGCGCTCCGGCGATACAGGCGAACCGCCAGGAAGAAGAATGTGACGAGGATCAGCAAGCTCCACAGCACCGCCTCGACCACCTGGCCGGTGTTGAGGTCGAGGAACTCGCTCTCGCCCAGCACCAGGTAGCGCATAGCGTTGATCTCGGCGGTGACGGGCTGGTTCTCGGCGAACGCCTGCAGCCATCCCGGCATCGTCTCCGTCGGCACGAAGGCCGAGGACGCGAATGTGAAAGGGAAGATGGGGATGAACACGGCTGCCTGGGCGGCCTCGGGGGTCTTGGTGAGGAGCCCCATCGCGGCAAATACCCAGCTGAGTGCAAATGCGAACAGGGTGGCGACCGCTACTGCGAACACTGCGTTGAGGAATCCCGCCTCGAAGCGGAACCCGATGAGGTAGCCGACCGCGATACTCAGAAGAATCACCCACAGGTTGCGCAGCAGGTCGGCGAGGGTCTTGCCCGCCAGCACCGCCGATCGCGCCATGGGCAACGACCGGAAGCGGTCGACGATGCCGGCCTGGAGGTCCTCGGTGATGCCGATGGCGGTCCCCGAGGCGCCGAACGCCGCCCCCTGGATGATGATGCCTGGAATCAGGAAGTTGATGTAGTCGACCCCCGGGATGGGTATGGCGCCCCCGAACACGAAGTTGAAGAGCAGCACGAACATGATCGGCTGGATCGTGGAGAACAGCAGCAGCTCAGGCGTCCGGATCACCCTGATGAGGTCGCGTTTGGTCACCGTCAGGATGTCCGCGATGGTGCCGGCCAACCCGGGCGGGCGGCTGATGGCGGAAGCCGACAACGCTTCGACGGTCACGGCCGGCCTCCCTCCGAGCGGGCGCGGCGGCGGCGCCCCCACCCGGCCGGCTCGGGCTCCGGTCCCGGCTCGTACTCGGCGGCGTGGCCGGTGAGCGTGAGAAAGACGTCGTCGAGGGTGGGTTTGCGCAGGCTGAGGTCTTCCAGCCGCAGCCCGGCTCGATCGAACCGGCTCAATGCTTCGACCACCGCGGCGGTGTCGTCGCCCACGGTCAACGAGATCATGCCGGTCTCGTGATCGACTGTGGCCGGGCCCGACCCCAGGCCCTCCAGGTGCTCCAGGCCCTGGCGGATTTGGGCATTGTCATCCAGGTGCAGCTCCAACACATCCCCGCCCAGCTGGGACTTCAACTCCTCGGGCGTGCCCCGGCTGATGACCTTGCCGTGGTCGATGACGACCAGCTGGCGGGCGAGCCGGTCGGCCTCGTCGAGGTATTGGGTCGTGAGCAAGAGTGTCGTGCCTTCCGCAACGAGCTCTTCAATCAGCTCCCACAGGTCTCGCCGCGAGCGCGGATCGAGCCCGGTGGTCGGCTCATCGAGGATCAACAAATCGGGAGTGCCCACCAGGCTGGCGGCCAAATCCAGTCGGCGACGCATGCCTCCGGAATAGGTCCGCACGGGTCGGGTGGCTGCTTCCGTGAGGTCGATTCTCTCCAACACGTTGTCGGCCCGGCGCAGCGCTTCGACCCGGTTGAATCCATACAGCCGGCCCACCATCTCGAGGTTCTCGCGGCCGGTCAGGAGCTCGTCCACAGCTGCCGCCTGCCCGGCGAGACCGATCTTCTTGCGGATCTCGCCCGGCTGCTCTTCCACGTTGATTCCCAACACACGGGCGGTGCCGGCCGTCGGTTTGAGCAAGGTGGCCAGGATGCGCACGAGCGTGGTCTTGCCGGCGCCGTTGGGCCCCAAAAGACCGAGCACGCCACCCACTGGCATCGCGAGATCGATACCGTCGAGCGCCCGGACATTGCCGTAGTACTTCTTGATCTGCTCGACTTCAACCGCCAACACAGGCGACTCCAGGGGGTCAGGGGCTTTGGGAGTATATGGGCCGTGAGCAGCCGGGTCGATGGCCCTTCTGGTCCCAGCCTGCCGTGGCTAGCGTCATTGTGATGAACCCAGGTCAGCCAGGCCCCAATCGAAACGCCCTCCGCCGACTCGTCACGTACGCCGCTCCCTACCGGCGGCGGATCTACTCGGCGATCACGTTCTCCGTCTTCAACAAGGTGTTCGACGTCCTGCCGCCTCTGCTGATCGGCATGGGCGTCGACATTGTGGTCGAGCGCGAGAACAGTTTCCTGGCGCAATTCGGGCCGACCGGCGTGATGGACCAGCTGTGGATCCTGGCCGGCCTGACCATCGTCGTGTGGATTCTGGAGTCGGTGTTCGAGTACCTGGCGAAGGTCTATTGGCGCAACCTCGCCCAGGACATTCAGCACGAACTTCGCCTCGACGCCTATGGCCATGTCCAGAGCCTGGAACTGGCCTATTTCGAAGACCGGTCCACCGGCGGGTTGATGGCGATCCTGAATGACGATGTGAACCAGCTCGAGCGTTTTCTGAACGACGGCGCCAATGAAGTCGTCCAGGTCGCCACGACGGTGGTCACGATCGGTATCGCGTTCTTCCTCATCGAATGGCGGGTCGCGATTCTCGCCTTCCTGCCCATGCCGATCGTGCTGTGGGGCTCGATCAGGTTTCAAGACTGGATCGCTCCCAGGTATGCGGACGTGCGGGCCCGGGTCGGATTCCTGAATGACTACTTGTCGAACAACCTGTCCGGCATCGCCACCATCAAGAGTTTCACCGGCGAAGAGCACGAAATCGGCCGCATCGACTCGGCCAGCCGCGACTACGTCGAGTCGAACCGGGAAGCGATCAAGATCAGCTCGGCGTTCACCCCGCTGATCCGGATGGCGATCCTGTCCGGGTTCGTGGCCACGCTCGTCATGGGCGGCTTCTTCGTGTCGACGGACTCGATGGCCGTTGGCAGCTTCACGATCATGGTCTTTCTGACCCAGCGGCTCTTATGGCCGCTCACCCGGCTCGGTGAGACGTTCGACCAGTACCAACGGGCGATGGCCTCCACCGATCGAATTCTCAACTTGCTGGATACGCCGCTCGCGGTGGTCGAGGGAGAGGCATCGCTTGCGTCCGAAGAGGTGGCGGGGCGGGTGACCTTCGATGACGTTCATTTCTCCTATGGAAACGGTGTCCCCGTCATCAACGGTCTGTCGTTCGAGATCCCGGCCGGTGGAACAGTCGCCATCGTCGGTGCAACGGGGGCGGGCAAATCCACCGTGATCAAGCTGCTCCTCCGCTTCTACGACCCCACCGCCGGCTCGATTCTCGTCGACGGGCGGGACATCCGGGAGTTCACGTTCGCCGGGCTCCGGGGTGCCATCGGCCTGGTCTCGCAAGATGTGTTTTTGTTTCACGGCACGGTCAAAGAGAACATCGCCTACGGATTACCCGATGCGACCGACGAGCGCGTGGTGGAGGCCGCCACGATCGCCGAAGCCCACGAGTTCGTCACGTCCTTCCCTGATGGCTACCACACCATCGTGGGCGAACGAGGCCAGAAACTGTCCGGAGGCCAGCGGCAGCGGATATCGCTGGCGCGAGCGATCTTGAAGGACCCGCCGATCCTCATCCTGGACGAGGCCACCTCGTCGGTCGACAACGAAACCGAGGCGGCCATCCAGCGTTCGCTCGAGAAGATCTCCATCGATCGAACGACGATCGTCATTGCTCACCGGCTGTCGACGGTCCGGCATGCCGACAACATCATCGTGCTGGAGGACGGGCAGGTCGCAGAATCCGGCGACCACGAGCAGTTGCTGGATGCCGCGGGTCTGTACCACGCCCTCTGGAGGGTCCAGACCGGCACGGCCGTCGACTGGCACAAACCGGGTGCCGGCGGGCCCGCACCTGGCACGTGATGAGGAGTTTTGCGAACCCTGGGTTCTAGGCGGCGGTTTCCGCCACCTAGAACCCAGGGTTGCAACGAGGTGCGCCCTGGTTTCCTCGTAAAACGATGGGCAGGTGGCTTGCCCACTCTTCAAAACGCCCTCTATACTTCCGGGTCTCGCGCGACGCGCGTGCACAGAACCATGTCTAGAGGGTTCACCGACCGACCCGCTAATCGGTGAACAGTCCCACAGCAGGTTCGGAGAAAAGGGTCGGCGACTCCGCTGCCAACCGGACGGACGGATTCTGGTTTCACCCGGGTCCATCCGGAACCGTGGCTGGGGACGCCGATTTTTCTGTGTGCAGGTTTCCTGCGCTCAGGTTCTCTGTGTAGGGCTCTCCGCCCTCCTGATCCCACATGCGGTTGTTTCAACGGCGGTGGATCGTGCGCAGAGGCCGAACAGACTCGAGAGCGAAGAGACTCGAGAGCGAACAGACGCAAGAGAAGGTAGGGATGCCAACCATCCAGCAGCTCGTCCGCAAAGGACGCAGTCAGAAGTCGAAGAAGGAGAAGACGCCGGGTCTGGCCGGTTCGCCCCAGCGCCGGGGAGTGTGCACGCGCGTGTATACGGCCACGCCCAAGAAGCCGAACTCGGCATTGCGCAAGGTGTGCCGGGTCCGTCTCACATCGGGTATCGAGGTGACCGCCTACATCCCCGGTGAGGGCCACAACCTCCAGGAACACAGCATCGTTCTCGTTCGCGGCGGTCGCGTCAAGGATCTGCCGGGTGTTCGCTACAAGGTGATCCGGGGGGCGCTCGACGCCGCCGGCGTCGCCGCCCGCCAACAGAGCCGCTCTCGCTACGGATCGAAGAAGTAACCATGCGTCGTTCAGCTGCCGAAATCCGCCGCGTTGACCCGGATCCGGTCTACCGGAGCGTCCTGGTCACCCAGGTGATCAACAAGGTTCTGCTCAAAGGGAAGAAGGACCTCGCCCGCAAGATCGTGTACGACGCGCTCGAGCTCGTCGAGAAACGGGCCAATGACGACCCAACCGTCGTGCTCAAGCGAGCGATCGACAATCTTCGCCCCTCGGTCGAGGTCCGGTCGCGGCGGGTGGGAGGTTCGTCCTATCAGGTTCCGGTCGAGGTCCGCCCCCGACGTCAGACGACGCTGGCTGTTCGGTGGCTCGTCGACTACGCCCGCCGCCGACGTGAGCGGTCCATGACCGAGCGCCTGGCCAACGAAATCCTCGATGCCTCCAATAACACGGGAGCCGCGGTGAAGCGTCGGGAAGACATCCACAAGATGGCAGAGTCCAACAAGGCCTTTGCCCACTACCGCTGGTAGGAGATATGGGTAAGCGACCACATCCACTCAAAGACATCCGCAACATCGGGATCATGGCCCACATCGACGCGGGCAAGACGACGACGACCGAGCGAATCCTCTTCTACACCGGCAAGTCCTACAAAATCGGCGAGGTGCACGACGGTGCCGCGGTGATGGACTGGATGGAGCAAGAACAGGAGCGCGGCATCACGATCACCAGCGCGGCGACGACCTGCAACTGGAACAACCACTGGATCAACATCATCGACACGCCCGGTCACGTCGACTTCACGGCCGAAGTGGAGCGCTCATTGCGCGTGCTCGATGGAGCGGTGGCCGTCTTCGATGCGGTTTCGGGGGTCGAGCCACAATCCGAAACGGTGTGGCGCCAGGCCAACAAGTACAACGTTCCGCGCATCTGTTTCATCAACAAGATGGACCGCATCGGAGCCGATTATTACGCCAGCGTGCAGTCCATTATCGACCGCCTCGACGGCAGCCCGGTCCGGGTCCACGTGCCAATCGGTTCGGAGGGCGACTTCGCCGGTGTCGTCGACCTCGTCTCGATGAAGGCTTTCGTGTGGGAAGGCGATGAGCCGAGCGAGCCCACCGTCACCGCCATCCCGGACGGGCTCATGGACAAGGCCGTGGCCGAGCGCGCCGAGTTGGTCGAGGCCGTGGCCGAGACCAGCGAGGAGCTTCTCGACAAGTACCTGGAGAACGGTGATCTGACCGAATCCGAGCTCCGGCAGGGCCTGCGGGACGGCACGCTCGCAATGGCCTTCACGCCGGTGCTGGCAGGAACCGCGTTCAAGAACAAGGGTGTCCAGCCGCTGCTGGATGCCGTTGTGGACTACCTCCCGAGCCCGCTCGATGTTCCTCCCACGGTCGGCTTCAAGCCAGGCAACGAGGAAGAGACGATGGAGCGCAAGCCGTCGGACGACGAACCGTTCGCCGCGCTCGCATTCAAGATCATGAGCGATCCGCATGTGGGCAAGCTCACGTATTTCCGGGTCTACTCGGGTACCGCCGAAAAAGGGGCCTCGGTCATCAATGCCACCCGCGGCAAGAAAGAGCGTCTCGGCCGTCTGCTTCGGATGCACTCCAACAGCCAGGAAGACATCAACGAGGTGTTCACGGGTGACATCGTGGCCGTCATCGGCCTCAAAGACACCCGCACGGGTGACACTCTGTCGGCTCCCGAAGCACCGATCCAGCTGGAGTCGATCGACTTCGCCGACCCGGTGATCTCCGTCGCCATCGAGCCCAAGACCAAGAGCGACCAGGAGAAGCTCGGTGAGGCTCTGCAGCGCCTGGCGTTGGAGGATCCGACATTCCAGGTGAAAAGCGACGAAGAGACCGGCCAGACGATCATGTCGGGCATGGGCGAGCTGCACCTGGAGGTGCTCGTCGACCGCCTGCTGCGCGAATTCCGCGTCGAGGCCAACATCGGCAAGCCCCAGGTGGCCTATCGCGAGACGATCCGGCAGGGCGTCGAGAAAGTCGAAGGCAAGTACGTCAAACAGTCCGGAGGCTCCGGACAGTACGGCCACGCCATCATCAACCTCGTGCCAACCGGCCCCGGGGGCGGGTTCGAGTTCGATGACAAGATCACCGGTGGCCGCATCCCCCGGGAATACATCCCGGCCGTCGAGAAGGGCATCCGCGACGCCCTCGAGTCGGGCGTGCTGGCCGGCTACCCGCTGGTCGACGTGCGGGCGGAGCTGGTGGACGGTTCATTCCACGCCGTGGACTCGAATGAGCTCGCGTTCCGGGTGGCGGGCTCCATGGCCTTGCAGGCCGCTGCCCGCAAGGCCGGAATCGTCTTGCTGGAACCGATCATGTCGGTCGAAGTGGTGACCCCGGAGGACTTCATGGGGGACGTGATCGGCGATCTCAATTCGCGCCGAGGCAAGGTCGAATCGATGGAGAGCCGCGGCAACGCCAAAGCCGTGACGGCGCTCGTGCCGCTTTCCGAGATGTTCGGATACGTGGGCGACCTGCGCTCACGCACCCAGGGCCGGGCCAACTACACGATGGAGTTTCACTCGTACCAGCAGGTACCGGACAGCATCGCCGAGGAAGTCGTTCAGAAGACTCGGGGCGAGTAGGAGGAAGCATGGCTAAAGAGAAGTTTGAGCGGTCGAAGCCTCATGTGAATGTGGGGACGATGGGTCATATTGATCATGGGAAGACGACGTTGACGGCTGCGATTACGAAGGTGATGGCGGAGACGTATGGGGGTCAGGCGACGGCGTT
>JBFIPU010000090.1:0-11398 GCA_041609995.1 Acidimicrobiia bacterium | reverse complement strand
CGTCGACAGAGCTGGGATCCGGGCTGGTGAGGGTCCCATCGGCGAGCTGTTCTGCGATCACCCGTTGCAGCGTCGTGAAACCGCGCGAGAGGTTCGAGGAGAGCACCCGACGCCCGGCCAGGTTGCAGACGAGTCTTCGTACGAGCGGCCCTCGGGCCTTGCTCACTCGGGCGATCACGTGCGTTCCGGTGGCTGTGGGAGTCAGCTTGAACTGCATCCGCACGGTCGTCTTGGCGATCGGGGTGGTGTCCTCGGTTGTGATCTGGTCGAACGGGTGCCATTCGAGAATGGTCTGGGTGGTCACCCGGTCGTTGCCGTGGAAGCATTCGTACACGCTGCCGCTCACCAGGCGTCCATCCGCTCGATTGTGGGTGAGTTGCTTCTCCGAGTGCACGAAGATCTCCCGATACTCGGGGAGCGTCAGGATCTCCCAGGCGACCGTCACGGGAACCGGCAGCTCTCCTTCGAGCTCGACCAGCGTGTCATTGGGCGGTATCTCAATGCGGATTTGTTCGGCCTTTTGCTCCCACACGGGGTGCATGTCCTCGATCCAGAGCTCGACCGGTCCGACGTCCTCATACGATTCTCCATGGCTCAGCATTCGGTCGGTGAAACCATCGAGCCCCAGGGCCTCGATCGCCTGCCGGGTGTACACCGTATACGCGCGCAAGCCCGTCGCTTCGGTGATCGAGTTTTTCGTCAATCGATGGATCGTGATCACATCGGGTCCCAGCAGCTCGTCCCTTCCGCCGAGGTCCTGCACGGTGAAAGCGCCGTGATGGACGAAGAACTTGAGGTCGAGGCTCGAAATATTGGCGCAGGCGTTGCACTCGCATGAGGTGTTCAGGACCATCAGGTTGATGGCGCGTCGAAACGAGACGTAGGTGTCCTCGATCATCTCGACGAACGTCTGGCCACCCAGGCTTTTTCCCTGTAGTCCGTAGCTGAACACCGCATCGCCCTCCAACTTCGATACCACGAGCGGCGGCTTGGTGCCCTCGATCAAGAGCTCCATGAGGGAGTGGAGAATGCCCTGCGCGTGCTCCAGCTCAGAGGAGGTGAGGTACTGGGTGTAGCCAGTGATGTCGGCGATCAGCAAGAAGCCTTGCTTGGTGTCGCTCATGATTGTCCTGCGGTTGCCGTACACGGCGGTTGGGCCGCTTGAACCCGAAGTGTACGCGCGTCATGGGCGGGACTCTTGGCGCAGGACAGCTCGATGCTGTCGGCGCTAGCGGAGTACCTCGGCAGGATCGACGGGCTCGAGATTCTCCAGGGTGGCGTGGAACACCAACAGCCCGTCGCTCACCGAGATCTCGGTCGGATGACCACGGTCGTCGATCGTTGCCTCGACGTCGAAGCCGACCTGGCGCCACATCTCCATCTGGTCGAACAACTCGGGTATCGGCCAAACGGGATGGTATGGGTTGTCGGTTGTGACTCCGTTGAGGTCGACCGAATAGAGGTCACCGAACAGGATGGTGGTGACGTATTGATCCCGCACCGGTTTGCCATTGTCCACGTGAACGGTCATCTCGAATCGGTAATTCTCCCAGCCGGCGGCTTCCCAGGTCTGACGGGCGGCCGTCAGGTCGAGGAGGGTAGGGGGCGAGGCGTCGAACTGGTCGATGACAAAGACGATCCGGGGCGGGAAACCGACGTTCTCGAAGTCGGGTTGGAGGATCTCGATGTTGATCCCGATCCAGGTGGGGTAGCCGAGCACCGGGTCGTACTGGGCGGATCCCGTGAACCGAACCCCCGACTCCTCGATGGCACCGGCTTGAAACAGGTCTTCGAGGTCGTCGAGCAACGTGTCGATGGTCAGCGGTCCGGTGTCTTCGTCCGGGTTGCGGAGCTGCGCCTCCCAGTCGATGACCCGGTCCCCCTGAACCTGCGTCCACATGCTGCCGGCGAAATCGCAGTCGCACAGGAACTTGACGACATATTCATAGGCGGACGGAGCGTTCGCCTCCCACCGGTCCCGAGCGGCGAGCAGCTCATTCAGTGAAGCCGGGTTGCCGGGCAGGCCTGGTTGCAGGTTCGAAAGCTTCCAGTGGATTCCGCCGTCATACGCCCGGGCTTCAGGATCAATCCAGACATCGGTCGGATAGCCGAGGTCGGGGTGATACGTCACGTCCACGCGGGTTCCCTTCGCCAATGCCCCCTCGATGCTGGCAAAGACCTCGTCCACCGACATGGCCCAACCATTGTCACGGAGAAGCTCGTCATCCCAGACCACGGCTTCACCCGGGGGAGTCGGGTCGCATTCTCCGCAGTCGTCCTCGAAGGTGATCCGGTAGGTGTCGAGGGAAGCGGCTGCCCACCGCGAGCGGGCAGCAGCCAGCGCCGCGGCGTCGGTCGCCGCCGGGACGGTCGTGGTCGGCGTGGTGACCGTGGTTGGCGTGACCAGCTCGTTGCCGCCCCCACAGGCGGCCAGCGCCACCCCGACCAACGTTGAAAACAAGAGCCGCCGACGGTGGGTGATACGGGGGAGTGCTCGATTCATGGGTGTCTTATCGGACGCTCGTGCGGTTTCCACAGGTTCCGGGATCCAATCCACCAGCTTCTGCTTCCGATCCCCATGGAGCGTCAAACTGTTCACACTCTCCGTGTTGGAGGCGCGGGAAATCGCTGTTGCGCGACGCCGGGCGTCGGTAATCTGCGCCGATGTCTTCCAACCCTTTACCAGCGAATTGGCCTGCGGCGGACAAGGTTCGGACGCGCCGCCCCGCCGCCATCGTCGATTTCACGCCGTCACGCAAGTACTTCCCGTTCGATTCGAAGTGGTTCGCCAGTTCGGTGGGTCCGGTGCACTACATCGACGAAGGGACCGGGCGGCCGTTGTTGTTGCTGCACGGCAACCCCGACTGGAGTTTCCTCTACCGCAAGGTCGTCACCGGCCTGGCGCGTTCGTTCAGATGTATTGCCATCGACTACCCCGGTTTTGGACTGTCGGTCCACCCGGTCACCTACAACTACACACCGGGCGAACACGCGGTCGTGGTTCGCGAGCTCGTCGAATATCTCGACCTCGAGGACATGGTGGTGATGGGACAGGACTGGGGTGGGCCGATCGGGATGGAAGTGGCGTCGCGGATGCCCGACCGGGTCACGGGGCTCGTGATGGGCAATACCTGGTTCTGGCCGACCGAAAGCCTCACCATGAAGTCGTTCAGCCTCGTCATGGGCTCACCACCGATGCAGACGCTGATCAAGAAGCGTAACTTTTTCGTGTCACCGCTCATGAAACGGATGCTGAAGGCGGAGCTGAGCCGGGAGGAGTTCAATCACTACCGGGCCGTCGTTCCGACCCCGAGGTCCCGTACGGGTATCGCAGTATTCCCCAAACAGATCCGCGGAGCAAAGGCCTGGCTCGGTCAGCTGGAATGGCGGGTCGACGCCCACCTGTGGGACCGGCCGATGGTGCTGATCTGGGGCATGAAGGACCCGGCCTTCGGCAAAGAAGGCATCATTCAGCGCTGGGTGCGCACCTTTCCCCGGGCGAAGGTCGTCCGGTTGGACGACGCAGGCCACTACATCCAGGAAGATGCCCCCAACCAAATCGTCGACGCCATCCGGGAGGCGTACGCCGGGCAGTCCTGATTGGCCAGGGCGTCGAGGCCCAGATCGGCTTCCGCATGAGCGGCCAAACCGAACGGCTGATCGGACCAGAATGACCGAATGACCCGGGTCTCGGTCGTCGAACATCAGGCTCAGCCCTGGCTGGTCCACGACCTCGCCGCCGACTATGAGCTAGAAGATGTCTGGCGCCTACCGGTGGAGCTCGAACCCAACGATTCTCTCGCCGAATTCTGGGACCAGATGCAGCTGGCCATTTCTCAGCTCAACAAGGCCAGTCCTGCCGCGATCCTCTTCGGGGCCCGGATCCTGCTGGGTCGGCTGTTTCGATGGGATCAGTCCCCGTCCCGCCCGGGGGCACTCGAATTGCGCACCCGCTACGCCGCTCTCGCGACTCTGGAACCAGAGCTCGAGGTTGCGGGGGCCTTCCATGTCGTCTACCGCCTCGACGACGAATACCTGGCCGAGCTCGAGAACAGCACCGTACAGGCCGCCCTCCACCTCGGCCGCATCGAAACCCCAAGCGGACACAGCGTCAACCTGGCCGTCTACGCCAAACCCAAAGGCAACCTCGGCCGTTTCTACATGGCGGCGATCAGGCCATTTCGGCTCCGGGTCGTCTACCCCACGATTCTGGAGGCCGCCGGCCGTCAGTGGAGCAAACACAAGTCGGCGGGTTGAGATCTCTCGGCCCGCGCAACTCGAATCGTCACGACCAACGCCGTCTTGGTCCCCTGGATGCGACGCTGAGGCGAAGCGGTAGCCTGGCGCCATGTCGAACCTCGTCAACACCGCTTCGCGTTCGCTGGGGAGCCTGACGGTGGGCCCACTCGGGTACGGCTGTTGGAGGTTCGTCGGGATGGAGACCGACGTCGCGCGCGGCGTGATCGAAAGCGCCCTCGAACACGGCCTGAATCTCATCGACACCGCAGACGTGTATGGGCTCGATTGGGGTGGCACCGGCTTCGGGCAGGCCGAAGAGCTATTGGGGGAGGTGCTCCGGTCAGATCCGTCGCTCCGTGGGCGAATGGTGCTGGCCACCAAAGGTGGCATCATGCCTCCGCTGCCATACGACTCAGGGGGCGAATACCTGGAAGCCGCCTGCGAGCGGTCTTTGCAGCGGATGGGCACCGACCACATCGATCTGTATCAGATCCATCGACCCGACGTCTTCACCCATCCGGCCGAACTGGCAGCCGTCCTCGCCTCGCTGCGGGCATCCGGCAAAGTGCGAGAAGTGGGAGTTTCGAACTACACGCCCGCCCAGACCCGGGCGCTCCAGGCCCACCTCGGCTTCCCGCTCGTGTCCACCCAGCCCCAGTTCTCGGCCTCGCATCTGGCCCCGCTGCGCGACGGCACCCTGGACCTCGCCATGGAGCTGGGCCTGGTGCCCCTCGCTTGGAGCCCCCTCGGCGGCGGCAAGCTGGCCACCGGCGAGACCGGCGACGGGGCGCCCCGCCCGGATTTGATCGACACCCTCGACCGGCTTGCCGAACGCGAAGGCACCGACCGGGTGGCCATCGCTCTCGCCTTCATCCTGGCGCACCCGGCCAAGCCGGTCGCCATCATCGGAACCCAGAAGCCCGAGCGGATCGCTTCTTCGATCCAGGCCCTGGACGTGCACCTCGACCGCAATGACGTCTACGACATCATCGAGGCATCCGAGGGCGTCCCGCTTCCTTGACCATGGACGCGTTGCGCGACCGCCCGGCCACGATGCAGGATCTTTCGGCCTTCGTGGCGCTGTTCGCGGCGTCGGACCTGCACGACATCGGGGAGGTCTTTCTCAACGAGTCAGACATCGATGCAGGATGGCAGGCCCCCGGCGTCGATCTGCGCCGTGAAACCCGGCTCATGTACATGGGCGACGTGTTGGTGGCAGCCGGCATGGTGTACGACTGGAAGGCATGGGGTACCGTCCATCCCAACTACCGGGGTCGCGGCATCGGCACGCGGCTGGTGGAATGGACCGAACGCGCGGCCGCCACCGACCGGATCGGCCAGACCCTCATCGAAACCCTCGATGATGCCCGTGCCCTGTTGACCGGGCGCGGGTACCGCCACCTCTACACGTCGTGGATTCTTCGATACCGAGCCGATCGAGGGGTACCCGATTCGCCCCCGCCGGCCGGCATCACGATCCGCCCCGTCGAGCCGTCAGAGGAGCGGGCGGCCTATAGAGTGGTCGAGGACGCGTTCAGCGAGTGGCCGCACCGGACCCCGACCACCTTCGAAGCGTGGCGGGCCGAAACCGTCGAACGCAGCGATTTCGACCCGTCCCTGATGCGAGTGGCGCTCGATGGCGGCCGGGTGGTGGGATCGGTTTTCGGGATCCAATACCCGGAAGAGGGATGGGTGGATGAACTGGCCGTGGCGATGCCCTATCGGCGGCGGGGCATCGGTCGTGCCCTCCTGGCCAGCGTGTTCGGAGAGTTTCGGGCAAGGGGGCAAGGCCTGGTCGGGCTCAATACCGACTCGCGTACGGGCGCGCTCGACATGTATCTGGGTCTGGGGATGGAACTCGACAAGACGTTCGTCCATTACTCCAAGCAGCTGCGAGGCGAGTAGCGTTCCCGGTCAAAACATCGAGGAGCATTCGTGTCCATAGAAGTGGCCTGGTTCGCAGCATTGTGCGATGACGATTACGAGTTTCTGGGCGTGCCCGACCCCGATCTGCGCAGCTCGTTCGAACACTGCCGCGACATCACCGTCACCGCCGACCGCAACGGCTTCGACAACATCCTCATGCCATCGGGTTACACGCTGGGCATCGACACGATCGCATTCGCCGGAGGGGTCGCTCCGATGCTGGAACAGATGCAGATTCTCACCGCGGTCCGGATGGGGGAAATGTGGCTGCCCCAACTGGCGCGCCAGCTCGCCACCCTCGATCACATGATGAAGGGTCGGCTCACCATCAACATCATCTCCAGTGACATCCCGGGAGAGAAGCTGGAATCCGAGCCCCGGTACCAGCGCACCCGGGAATGGATGGAGGTGCTGCGATCCCTCCTCGACGGCGAGTCGATCGACTTCCACGGCGAGTTCGTCGACCTCGAGCTGGACCCTCCCCGGATTCGGACGGTTTCCGGGACGTGCCCCCCGTTCTATTTCGGGGGATTCTCGCCGGCGGCCAAGGACACCGCGGCAGAGCACGCCGACGTGTTCCTCACGTGGCCGGACAAGGTTGCAGCAGTCGGTGAGCTGGTCAAGGAGATGGATGAGCGCGCCGCCGGTTACGGCCGAACGCTCAAGTACGGGTTGCGCAGCCACGTGATCGTACGCGAAACGGAGGCGGAGGCCCGGGCAGCCGCCGAGCGCCTGGTTTCAAAGCTCGATGACGACGCCGGTGAACAGATCCGCCAGAAGTCACTCGACACGGCTTCGGCGGGTGTCGGCCGCCAGAGCGAACTGCGGGCCGAGAGCGGCGACGACTGGTTCGTCGAGGAGAACCTGTGGACAGGTGTCGGACGAGCCCGATCAGGAGCCGGCGCCGCCATCGTCGGCGATCCCGATCAGGTGGTGGCCAAGCTCGAGGCCTATCGCGAACAAGGGGTCGAGGCCTTCATCCTGTCCGGTTATCCCCACATCGACGAGTGCAACCGCTTCGCCGAACACGTTCTCCCCAGGCTGGACCACGGCCCGCTCTACCCGCGAGTGGGGTGAATGCCCCCAAACACCCGGTTCGGTGCCCTTGTTCCGGCATGGCCGGTGGAAGGAGAACGCGGCCTAGACCTCTGCCCGATCCAGATGCTGGTAGTCGCCCGTCCGCAGGTGGCAGCTGGCCTCGTGGGTTTCGGAGCCGTCGACGGGGCGTAGCTCCGGTTCGAACGTGTCGCACACGCCTTTTTCGGCGATCGGGCAGCGGGGGTGGAAGCGGCACCCGAGCGGGGGGTTGAGGGGGCTGGGGACGTCGCCCTGTAGCACCATGCGCTTGCGCCGTAGGCTCGGATTGGGGATGGGGATGGCCGACAACAGGGACCGCGTATAGGGGTGGGTGGGGTTGGAGTAGAGCGCTTCGCGCTCGGTGATCTCCACGATTTTGCCAAGGTACATCACCGCCACCCGGTCAGAGATGTGTTCGACGACCGCCAGATTATGGGCGATGAACAACAGCGTGAGGTCGAGCTCCTCTTGCAGCTCTTGCAGCAGATTCAACACCTGGGCCTGGACCGAGACGTCAAGGGCCGAAACCGGCTCATCTGCCACCACCAGCTTGGGGCGCAGGATCAGCGCCCGGGCGATCCCGATCCGCTGGCGCTGGCCACCCGAGAACTCGTGGGGGAAGCGCTTGGCGTGGCCGGCCCGCAATCCGACGAGCTCCAACATCTCACCCACCCTTCGGGCGGCCTCCTTGCGGTCGCTGACGCCGTGGATCCGCAGCCCCTCGGCAATGCTGTCGCCCACCGGCGATCGCGGATCCAGCGAGGAGAAGGGGTCCTGGAAAATCATTTGCACCGATTGACGAAGTTGTTTCAGCTCCTCGCCCTCGGCGGTGGCGATGTCGTGCCCCTGGAAGAGGATATGACCCTCGGTGGGGTCGAGAAGACGGACCAGCATGCGGCCGAGCGTCGATTTGCCACAGCCGGACTCACCCACCAGGCCCAGGGTCTCGCCCCGCTTCAGCTCGAACGAGACGTCGTCAACAGCCCGAACGTTGGCAATGGTGCGCCGCAACACGCCCCCCTTCACCGGAAAGTCCTTCACGAGGTTCCGGGCTGTGAGGAGCACCTCAGTCATGATCGATTCCTGCGCTCTCCCGCTGACGGCGATCCATCAGGACACCCCGTCCACATAGAGCCAGCAGCGGGCCGAATGCTCGGGCTCGATGGCCAGCAGCGCCGGCTTGTCATTGGTGCAGATCTTGAGGTCGTACTCGATCCGCTTCTGGCACCGGTCGGCGAACCGGCAGGCGTTGGGCAGGTCGATCAGGTTGGGAACCGTACCGGGGATCACATAGAGGTTCTCCTGGACCGAACCGAGGACCGGCATCGAGTTGATGAGCCCCTGCGTATAGGGGTGTTTGGGGGACTCGAACAACTCGTTGACCTCGCTCTCTTCGACGATCTCGCCGGCGTACATCACCGCCACCCGGTCCGCCATCTCGGCGACCACTCCCAGGTCGTGGGTGATCAGGATCACGGCCGTGCCGGAATCGCGTTGCAGGTCGCGCATGAGATCCAGGATCTGGGCCTGGATGGTGACGTCGAGGGCGGTCGTCGGCTCATCGGCGATCAGGAGCTCCGGTTCGAGAGCGAGCGCCATGGCGATCATGACCCGCTGGGCCATTCCGCCCGACATCTCGTGCGGGTAGGACGAGGAGCGCCGGTCCGGGTCGGGAATCCCGACCCGCTCGAGCATCTCCACGGCCCGCTGCTTGCCGAGCCGCTTCTTCAGCTTCTTGTGAATGTCGTACACCTCGGCGATCTGATTGCCGACCCGGTACACCGGGTTCAGCGACGATTGCGGCTGTTGGAAAATCATCGAGATGCGGTCGCCCCGGATATCTTCGAGCTGTCTGTCCGACACCTGGAGCAGGTCGGTGCCGTCGAAGAGGACCTTGCCCGACTCGATCTTGCCCGGCGGCCTGATCAACCCCATGACCGACAACGACGTGACGCTCTTGCCACATCCGGACTCACCGACGATGCCGAGGACTTCGCCCGGTTCGACCCCGAACGAGACCCCGTCGACTGCCTTCACCACCCCGTCCCGGGTGTGGAAGTAGGTGCTGAGGTTGTCGACTTCGAGGAGCACGTCGGTCATGGTCACTCGTTCAACGAGGGGTCGAGGGCGTCGCGGAGCCCGTCGCCGAGCAGGTTGAAGCCCAGGACGGTGATCATGATTGCCAGACCGGGAAAGAACACGAGGTGGGGCGAGGAGAAGACCTGATTCCGCTCCCGGGCCAGCATCGAGCCCCATTCGGCCGTCGGCTCCTGGGCGCCGAGGCCGAGGAAGCCGAACGCAGCCGCGTCGAGGATGGCGGTGGCGATCCCGAGTGTGCCGATCACCACCAGAGGGGTGAGAGCATTGGGCACCACCCGGCGGAGCAGGAGCGAGAAAGGGCTGGCGCCCAAGGCTCGGGAGGCTGCCACGAAGTCGAGCTCTTTGACGGCCAGCACGCCGGCGCGCATCACCCGGGCATAAATCGGGATCGACACGACTGCGATGGCCAGCAGCGTGTTTCTCAATCCCGGCCCGAGCGCGGCCACGATGGCGATCGCCAGCAAGAACGCGGGGAAGCCCAGCATGACGTCCATCAGGCGCATGATGACGTTGTCGAGCCACCCGGTGAAGAATCCCGCCAGCGCTCCCAGGGACGAGCCCACGGTGAACGCCACCAAGACCGTGGTAAAGCCGACGAAGAGGCTGGCGCGGCTCCCGAAGATGACACGGCTGAAGAGGTCGCGTCCGTTGCCGTCGAGGCCCAGGATGTGCTGGGGCTTGTCGGGATCGCACCCGAGGACGTGCACGCACGGCGGGTCCCGCCGCTTCGATCCTTCTTCACCGATGAAATCCTCGGTCGGTTCGAAGGGGGCGATGAGGGGAGCGAAGATGGCGATGAGCAGCATCAAGGTGATGATGGTGAGGCCCGCCAGCCCGGTCTTGCGGCGTAATAGGCGCCTCAATGCACCCTTCCACAGACCTGCCGGGTCTTCCATCAGATCGGGCTCGACCCCGAGGGACTCGGCTCGTTTGCGCGTCCAGATCATTACTCGAGCCTGATTCTGGGATCGAGGTAGGCGTAGGAGATGTCCACGAGCAGGTTGATCACGACGTAGCCGGCGGCGATGATGACCGTGAATCCCTGGATGATCGGGAAATCACGCGCGGTGATGGCCTCGAACAGCATCGTGCCCACGCCGGCCAGGCTGAAGATGGTTTCTGTGAGTACCGCCCCCGACAGCAGCGCCCCCAATTGGAGACCGACGATGGTGACTACCGGCAGGAGGGCGTTGCGAAGTCCGTGGTAGACGACGGTGCGGAAGGAGGGGGCGCCTTTGGCGCGGGCGGTACGGACGTAGTCGCGCCCCATCACATCCAGCAGACTCGAACGGGTCATGCGGGCGATCACGGCCATCGGGATGGTGGCGAGGGCGACGGCCGGAAGGATCAGATGCCTGATTGCGTCGCGCATGATCTCCCACTGGCCCGTGATGATCGCATTGAAGATCACATGGCCGGAGATGAACTCATAGAGGCGGTCCCGAAAGCTCCCGTCACGAGTGAACAACCCGTAGAACTCATCGAAAGGTACCGGCGAGGTGCCGGCGGTCAGCCGGCCGGAGGGGGGCAGCGCGAACGGCGTGTCTTTCAAGACGAGGGCGAAGAAATATGCCAGGAGCAGGCCGAGCCAGAACACGGGCATGGAGACACCCACGTTGGCGAACACCATCGTCCCGACGTCGGCAGCCGAGTTGTGTTTCATGGCGCTGATGATTCCCAGCGGGATCCCGATCAGCATGGCGAGGAACAAGGCCGTGACCGACAGCTCGATCGTCATGGGTAGTCGCTCCACCAGGATCTGCGTCACCGGGCGGGAGAACCGGATGGAGTCGCCGAGGTCTCCGGTGGCGATGTCCTTTACATATACGGCGAACTGGACCGGGACCGGTTCGTTCAGCCCCTTGTTCTCGGCGAAGCGCTCACAGGCTTCCGCCGTGGCCTTCTCGCCCAGGATCGACTTGCAGGGGTCTCCCGGGATGGCCCGGGCCAGAAAAAACGTCACCACCAGGATCCCGATCAAGACCGGGATCGTGAGCAGGAGTCTCCTGATGATGAACTGCGGCATGGGGTGTGGGGAGGTGGGGCACCCCGGCCG
>JBFIPU010000089.1:0-11589 GCA_041609995.1 Acidimicrobiia bacterium | reverse complement strand
TCGGTCGGGCGCAGGTCGAGGTCGAGAAAGACGACCTTGCCCTGCCGGTCTGCTTCCTCGGCAATCCAGCGGGTGGCTTCGGCGCACGAGCCCCGGCTCAGCGCGTTCCCCGACAGGAGCACGGCAGTCGTCTCGGGGAGGGGGAGGGCCCGGGCGTGATCGACGGTCAGGTAGATGTCAGCCGGGTCCTCGCGATAGAACGACAGCGGGAACTCGCTGGGCGGCTTGACCCCAAGGAGAGCGAGCGAGGTGAGCTTGCCGTCGATGCGGGCCACGTGGTCGGTGATCACCTTCTCATCCTCGAGGTAGCGGATGACGAAATCTCCGACCCGGTCGAGGCCGACGCCGGTGAAGGCCACCGACCGCAGCCCGAGGCGGGCGGTGCCGATGGCGATGTTGGTGGGGCTGCCTCCCACCATGGCATCGAAGCTCTCCACATCCTCGAAGTCGGCGCCGATCTGGCGCGAATACAGATCCATATTGGCCCGGCCTACTGTGATGAGGTCGATGGCGCTCATGTGACCGGGTGATCGCTGTGGGTACCGGCCCCGATGACGTGCTGGTCGAAGTCGATGACGGCTCCCGTGATCAACCCCGAGGCGGGCGAAGCCAGGAATGCCACGAGCCGGGCCACTTCGGCCGGTTCGATCAGACGGCCAAACGGTTGTCTGGCGGACGCTTCCTCCAGCCAGCCGTCGGTGGCGCCGTGAAAGCGACGCTGGATGGCGTCTTCGGCCGGAGTGTTCATCCATCCGGGGTTGACGACGTTGACGCGAATGCGGTGCGGTGCCAGCGCCGATGCGGTGTTCTTCGTCAACGCGATCAACGCCCCTTTGGAGGCGACATAGCTGGTGATGAAGCGCGGGCCGCCATGTGCTGCGACCGAGCCGATGTTGACGATCGAGCCTTCCACGCCGTGTTCTCGCATGTTGTTCACCACCCCGGAAGTCAGCAACAGGGGAGCGCGGACATTGGTGGCCATGATCCGATCGAACAACTCGGTACCGGCGGTCCAGATGTCGTCGCGTTCGCTGAGAGCGGCGGCGTTGACGAGAGCGTGGATGGCACCGAAACGCTCCGCCGCCGCGGCCACAATCCGCTCGGGGGCGTCGGGTTCTTCCAAGTCGGCCTCGACGAAGACGGCATCGGCTCCCTGGCCGGCCAATTGCTCGGCCGCCGTGGTTCCGGTGTCGGGATTGCGGCCGACGATGGCGACCCGGCCGAGCCCATTCGCCACCATCTCCCGGGCAATGGCCAGTCCCAGACCCTGCGAGCCTCCCGTGACAATGGCACTCATGTGGCCGGTGAACAGCGTCGCCTCCATGCTCATCCCACCGTAGGGAACTTGACGAAAGCCTGGCCCAGCGCTTCGGGCCCGAGCGCCGCGTAACCGCCGTCCACGGCCAGGTCGGCCCCGGTGATGAACGAGGCCCGGTCGCTCGCCAGGAACACCACGGCATCGGCGATCTCCTCCGGGTCGGCCATGCGCCCCAGCGGCTGGAACTCGGCCGCCAGCTCGTCCGCCCGTTCCCGGGTGCCGTAGCGTTCCGAGAGTGCCCGGCTCCACGTCCAACCGGGAGACACCGAGTTCACCCGGATCCCGGCCCCGGCCAACAGCTGGGCGCCGTTGCGGGTCAGGCCCATGACCGCTGTTTTCGTCACGGGGTAGACGAGGCGGTCGGGTTGCGACTGTTTGCCGCTGATGGACGCGATGTTGATGATGGACCCGCCGCCCCTCGCCACCATGTAGGGGACGACCTTTTCCATGAGCACGGCCGACGCCACCAGGTTCACGTCCAGCGCCCGGTGCCAGTCACTCCGGCTGGTCGCGATGCCATCGTCCAAGAAGATGGCAGCGCCGTTCACGAGAACGTCGATGCACCCGAACTCCTCAACGGCGGTCGAGACCAGCCGGTCGAGGTCGGAGTCGACGGTGATGTCGGCCACCAGCTCCAGGATTCCATTCGAGGTTGGAGGGTCGCTCGGGGCCACGTCGACCATGACCACCGACGCCCCCACCTGGTGGAGGCGTTCCCCGATCGCATGGCCGATGTAGGAAGACGAACCGGTGACGATCGCCACCCTCCCGTCCAGCTCGTCATGGGCGGCGGCCACCGGCTAGATCCCGATCCGCTGGTTCTTCTTCTCTGCGTCCCATTCGGCCCGGGCCACCCGCACCTGCTCGCGGTCACTCACCTCGGGCACCCCCACCTCCCACCAGCCGCCGCCTTCGGTCCAGGTGTATTCATCGACTTCCAGTACCAGTACGTAGCTGCGGTCTGATGCTTTTGCCCGGGCGAAGGCGTCCGGCAGGTCAGACACCTTCTCAACCCGCTCGGCCCGGGCTCCCATTGCCTCGGCGTGCTGGACGAAATCGACGAGCAGGAAGTTCTCGTGCCGGGCATCCCGGAGGAGGTTGTTGAACTCCTCGCCGCCGGTGTTGACCTGCAACCGGTTGATGACGGCGAAACCGCCGTTGTCGCAGACGATGAAGATCACCTTGTGTCCGCTGAACACCGTCGAGTAGAGGTCGCTGTTCATCATCAGGTATGACCCATCGCCGGTGAACGAGATCACGTCGCGGTCCGGCAGCGCCATCTTGGCGCCCCATGCACCGGAGATCTCGTATCCCATCGTCGAGTAGCCAAACTCGGTATCGAAGGAGGCCACCGACTTCGCCCTCCAGCCCATCACCAGTTCTCCCGGAAGGCCGCCGGCGGCCGACAGGATGTAATCGTCGTCGGCGCACAAGTCGTTGATCACCTGGATCACCTCGGCGTAGGCAGGCGGGTCGTTGTTCTGTTCCTTCCACGAGTCGAGGTAGGCGTACCACTCGTCTCGCTTGTCATGCGCAAAGGCGAGCCACTTGGGGTCGGCCTGGTAGTCACCCAGGCCGGCGTCGATGGCGGTGATCGACTCCCGGGCGTCGCCGATCACGGGGTAGGCCAGCTGCTTGTAGGCGTCCCACCGGGCCGCATTCACCGAGACGAAGCGGACGTCGGGGTTCTGGAACACGGACCACGAGGCGGTGGTGAAGTCTTGCAGGCGGGTACCGACGGCCAACACCACGTCGGCGTCAGCCGCCAGGGCGTTGGCAGAAGACGATCCGAGCACACCGAGGGGACCGCCGAAGTTGGGGTGGTCGGCGACCAGGGCGGCCTTTCCGGCCGGGGTTTCGACCACCGGGATGCCTCGCCGTTCGGCGAATGCCGTCAGTTCCTGCACGGCTCCCGAATAATGGACGCCGCCGCCCGAAACGATCAGGGGCTTCTCGGCGGCCGACAGGACATCGATGGCAGCTGCCACCTCGCGCTCGTCCGCCCGGGGGCGGCGTACGTGGTGGACCTTCTTGGCAAAGAACCGCGCCGGGTAGTCGTAGGCCTCCGCCTGGATGTCCTGGGGGAGTGCGATGAAGGCGGGTCCGCAATCGGCCGGGTCCAGCATCACGGCCAGCGCCTGGGGGAGTGAACGCACGATCTGTTCCGGGGAGACGATCCGGTCCCAGTAGCGGGTGACCGGCTTGAAGGTGTCGGCGGCCGACACGGTGGGGTCTTCGAAGTTCTCCACCTGCTGCAGCACCGGATCGACGATGCGGTGGGTGAAGTAGTCGCCGCTGAACAACAGCACCGGGAGGCGGTTGGCGTGGGCTACGGCAGCGGCTGTGACCATGTTGGTGGAGCCGGGCCCGATCGACGACGAGGCGATCATGATCTGGCGGCGCCGCTTGGCCTTGGCGAAGGCGACGGCGGCCAGCGCCATGCCTTGTTCGTTCTGTCCCCGCCACGTGGGCAGCTGGTCCTGCACCGGTTGGAGGGCTTCGGCCAGGGCCGTGACGTTGCCGTGTCCGAAGATGCCGAACAGGCCGGCGAACATTGGGACCTCTTCGCCGTCGATCTCGGTCCACTGAGCCAGCAACCACTTGACGATCGCCTGGCCGGTCGTCAGCCGAATGGTCTCCATGCACCCTCCCTCGCTGTGTGCGTGAGTCGTATCCGCCCGAAAGGTACACGCCGGAGCTTGGCGGCGCTAATGACGTCAGTCAATGCGAAGGTCGACCACGTCTTCCCATCGGTCCGATTCCCATGAGCGCTCCATCGCCGCCGACACCGAGGCCACGGCCAGGGCATCGGCGAAGCCCGGGGCGTGGTCCCGGCCGGCCTTGACCGATGACAGGAATTCGAGTGCTTCGATGAGCTTCAGGTCTTCGTAGCCGAGCGAGTTGCCGCCGCCAGGCACGATGTTGCCCTGGCGGGGAAAAGCATCTCCGGCCAGCACCCCGACGAACCCGTCGGTGTGCTGTTCCTCGGCCAGGTAGAGCTGGAGCTGGTTCAGCTTTTCGTGGTCCCAGCCGGCGGCCCCTTTTGATCCGTTGAGCTCAAACGCCATGGAGCTCTGGGGCCCGAAGATGGACCGGTCGACCTCCAGCGTTCCCCGCACCCCGTTTTCGAACTCGACGAGAGCGCCGACGTAGTCCTCGTTGGTGACGTCCCCCATCGGGTCATCGGGGCGGCCGACGGCATAGTGGCTCGACCCGGCGGGGGGGATGGGCCGCTGCCGGACGAAGATCTCTTTGGCGGAGACCACCCGTTTGATGGGGCCGCACAGGAAGATCGCCATGTCGATGGCGTGGGACATGATGTCGGTGAGCACCCCGAAACCGGCGGACCGATCGAACCGCCAGCTCAGAACGCCCATCCTGTCCCTGCCATACATCGAGAAGAATCGCCCCCGGTAGTGGGTGAGCTCGCCGAATCGACCCTCGTCGATCAGCGATTTGGTGTGCTGCACCAGCGGGGCCCAGCGGTAATTGAAGCCGCATCCCGTGATCACCCCCGCCGTGCGGGCGGCGTACTCGATGGCGGCGGTGGCCTTGGGGTCGATCCCGACCGGTTTCTCGCAAAAGATCTGTTTGCCGGCTGCAGCCGCCGCTTCGGCGATCTCCTGGTGGAGCGCGTTGGGAGCGGTGATGTCGACAACGTCGATGTCTGGCCGGTCGACGACTTCCCGCCAATCAGTCGTTCCTCCTTCATAACCGAAGTTCGAGACAGCCAATTCGACCCGTTCGGCCAGGTTGTCCGAGACTGCCACCAGGCGGGGCGTCATCCCGGACTCCGGAAAATACATCGGAATGCTGCGGTAGGCACGCGAATGGGCCTGGCCCATCCAGCCGAAGCCGATCAGTCCGATGTTGATGTCCGTCATGCCCATACCTCCGGGTTGACGAGGTGGGGCGGGCGCTCACCGTCCAGGACCTGGACGACCTGGGCGAACGCCATCTCGAACATTCGCCGTTTCCCGGCTCTGGTGCCGGAAGCCACATGCGGGGTCACGACTACGTTGTCTCTGTGCAACAGGGGATGGTCGGAGGGGAGCGGCTCGGGCTCGGTTACGTCGAGACCGGCGCCGAAGAGGTGACCGGAATCGATGGCGGCCAGCAGCGCCTCCTGGTCGACGAGGCCGCCCCGAGCGGTGTTGACGAAGATGGCATCGGGCTTCATCTCCGCGAACTCCGCCGCGCCGAACATCCCGACCGTATCGGTGGTGAGCGGGACGTGGACGGAGACGACATCGGCGGCGGCCAGCAAGTCGGGTAGCGAAGCCGTTGGTTCGGCGCCGGGGGTGTTGGCGGTGTACGGGTCGAAGGTTCTGATCACCATGCCCAGTGATCGCGCGTAGCGGGCCAGTTGCTGAGCAATCCGGCCGTACCCGACCAATCCGAGGATTTTCTCTCGTAGTTCGATGGCATCATGTGATCCGTAGAGACCCGTCGATCCGGACCGGAGTTGGGCGCTGCTGATTCGAACGTTCTTCGCGATCATGAGCAGCAGAGTCAGAGCGTGCTCGGCGGTCGACACGGTCGGGCCGTCCGGTGTATTGACCACCGCGATGCCTCGCTCGGTGGCGGCGGCCAGGTCGACCCGATCCACCCCGATACCGGTGCGGGCGATCACCCGCAGGCCAGGGGCGCGATCCATCACGTCTGCGTTGTACAGAAAGGCGCCGGCCATGATGGCAACGGCAGGAGCGAGTGCCGAATAGGGGTCATCGGGGGTGGCGTCTCCGGGGCCCAGCACCTCGCACCGTTGGGCGGTTCCTTGTACCAGCCCGGGCGGGATGGCGCGTTCGAACCAGACCGGCGGGCCGGTCATGCAGGCGATCCGCCGAACAGCGGCTCCGCAATACCGTGGTGGCCAGTTTGGATCGCAAACAGCCCGCCGGCCGCGCTCTGCCCCGGAGCCGACGGGGCCGACCCACCACTGCCGATCGATGTCACAAAGAGCGTCCCCAGATTGGCACCTCCGAAAGCGGGCATCGTCGGCTTCTGCACCGGTAGGTCGATGACCATGTCAACCTCGCCGCTCGGTGCGATACGGCGCACGGCCCATCCGTATACACACGCAATCCAATATCCGCCGTCGGCGTCGACGCAGGCCCCGTCCGGTCTGCCTGGCATTTCGGTGAAGTCGATGAAGATCCGCTCCTTGGCCTGTTCGCCGGTGTCGATGTCGTAGTCGTAGGCCCATACGGTGTCGTGCAAGGTGTCGGCCCAGTACATGGTCGAGCCGTCAGGGCTGAATGCGGTGCCGTTCGCAACCCCCACCTCCTCTCGCAGAGTGGCAAACTCGCCGGATGGCTCGACCCGATGGAGAAGACCGGTGAACCGGCCGTCGGCCGCTCGCTCGAACATACTGCCCACCCAGAAGCGGCCGGCCGGGTCGGTGCGGCCGTCGTTGAGCCGGTTCCCGGTGCCGGGTTGTTCCAGTTGGCGCCAGGAGGTGAAGGAGCCGGCGTCCCATTCGTACCAGCCGAGGTCTGCCTCGGACGCCACCAGTAGCACGCCGGGATCGGCGGTGAGGGCGAGCGAGCCCGGTCGGCCGGCGAGTGCTCGACTGTCGTTGGTGCCGGTCGACGGGTCGAAACGGTTGATGGTCTGGCCGTCGATGTCGATCCAGTAGAGCCGGTCGAGGCGGCTGTCCCAGACGGGGCACTCGCCGAGCTGGGCGCGAGCGTCGAGTGCCAGGTCAACCGTCACAGCGGGCCCCGACGCCGGCTCACAGCGCTTCCGCCAGCGTCTGTAGGTACTGGACGCTCAGTTCGGCGTCGGCTTTCGGACCCTGTCCCGACGCCGGATCGTGGTCCAATGACACGTCCTGTTCGAGCACGTACCAGCCCCGGTAGCCGTTCGCCTCGAGGAGCCGGATCACTCCGGCGATGTCCACCGCCCCTTCGCCCAGCGGTTCGAACATGCCGTCGATGACCGATTGCCTGAACTTGGCCTCGCCCGATTGCACCCGCTCGGCCCAAGCACCGTCGACATCTTTGAGGTGCACGTGGTGAATTCGGTCCGTGGCCAGCCGGGCGATCTCGACCGGGTCGGTGCCGGCCAGGTAGAGGTGCCCGGTGTCGAGGCACAGGTCGACGGGACTCGATTCCAGCAGCCGCTCGACGTGTTCGCCCCGTTCGATCGCCATACCCCAATGCGGGTGCAGCGTGGTGCGGACGCCGGCTTCGTTGCCGATGTCGATCACGGCCTGCAGGTTGGACAAGAACATCTGCCATTCATCGTCGGTCATCTCGATCGACTCGTCATATCCGGGGTAATGGTTGTCGGGACCCAGCACCATCACCTGGGAACCGGCACCGGCGAGCTGCGACGCCGCCCGCCGGACGTAGGCCAATTGCTCGTCGATGCCTTCTGTCCGGTACAGCACGGCCGGCACGAAGCCTCCGACCACGCGCTGCCCATGGTCTCGGAGAACATCGGCCAGCTCGTCCGGGTCGGTGGGCAGCCAGCCGTCGGGCCCCAGCTCTGTCGCCCGCAGCCCGACGCTCGACATCTCGTCGAGCACCCGGTGGGGATCCATCACGAATCCCCAGCCCGGCGACGGGTCGACTCCCCAGGTGATCGGGGCGCCCGCTATCCGGTTCAAGAAATCTGTCACGCCACCTCCTCCAATTGAACCGTGCGGTCCTCGACACGAGACCGGGTGCACGCTACCGCGACCCGCAGGGCCTCGTAGGCGTCGAGAGCGTTCGAGGCCGGCTGCTCGGTACCGGCGACCACGCGCAGGAAGGCTTCCATCTCGGCCCGGTAGGCGGGACCGAACCGGTCGTCCCACGCCACGATCGGATCTTCGGTGGCTGTCGTCCCCGGTTCAGTGGAGTGGATGGGAGAGCGGGCACCCCAGCCGGCCGCCAGCGCGGTCTTGGAGCCGAAGACCTCTAGCCGGACGTCATAGCCGACCGGGTCGTGCCTGATGCAAGACAGCTGGGCAAGCGTGCCCTCACTCATCTGCGCCATCACCAGCCCCGTGTCAACATCACCGAGCTCTCCGATCTCGGGAAACCCGGCGGCGGAACCGATCGCGGTCACCGCCGTGATCTCCTGGCTGGTCACGTATCGCACTGCGTCGATGTCGTGGATCAGGCAGTCGATGAAGATTCCTCCCGATACTGGTAAGTAGTCGAGGGGCGGTGGCTCGGGATCGTGGGTTTGGCTCCGGATCATGTAGATGTGGCCCACGTCCCCGGCGGCCACGGCGTCGTGGATGGCCCGGATGGCCGGGTCGTAACGACGTTGAAATCCCATTTGCACCGCGATGCCGGCCTGGCGGGTGGCCTCGATAGCCCGCCGGGTGCTGGCGAGATCCAGCGATATCGGTTTTTCGCAGAAGGCCGGGATCCCGGCACCCGCCGCCCGCTCGAGAAAGTGGGCGTGCGTATCGGTGGAAGACGCAATGACCACCGCGTCGGCCCGCATCAGGAGATCATCGACGTTCGTACTGTTGGCCCCGGCGAAGCGGGCCGCCAGCTGATCGGCGCGAGCGCCATTCTGGTCGGCGATGATGAGCTCGCCGGCGAGCTCGTGGAGGACTCCGGCATGTTGGTGGCCGATGCGGCCAGCCCCGATCAAGCCGACGCGCACGAAACCTCCCAGCTCACGACGGCGTACGGCGCCAATCTAGACCGACCCCGCCTGCTGGTCCGAAGCCAGTTGCAAACTCGTGAAGATATTCGTAACGTCCTGTTGGTTCCAGCCCGCAACGGGCTGTGAGTGATCCCGTTAACTGAGGAGGAAAACAACGATGAAGAAGATGCGTTGGCTGGCGCTCATGCTGGCCTTCATGATGGTGGCGGCCGCCTGCGGTAGCGACACCACGACGGAAACCACGGAAGGTGACGGTGGCACCACCGACACCACAGAGGCCAGCACGGACACGACCGAAGCGGTCGATCTCACCCAGGGCTCGGATCTGACGTTCCACATGGTGACCCACTCCGACGACGGCACGTTCTGGTCCGTCGTGAAGAAAGGTTCAGAGGATGCGGCGGAGATGCTCGGCGTCAACATGGTGTGGAGCCCGTCGTTCAATGATCCGTCCAAGCAGGTATCCGACATCGAGGCGGCGGTAGCAGCCGGCAGCGATGGCATCGGTGTCTCGCTGGCGAACCCGACCGCAGTGGCGCCCGCTGCCAAAGCAGCAGTGGACGCCGGCATCCCGGTCGTGACGCTCAACTCGGGTGTCAACGACTATCAGGGCATCGGCGCCATCACCCACATCGGCCAGACCGAGATCGCCGCCGGCAACGGCGCCGGTCTTCGCTTCAACGAGCTCGGCGCTACCAAGGTGCTATGTGCTCAGCAGGAGCAGGGCAACGTCGGTCTGGAAGAGCGCTGCCAGGGTGCCGGTGAGACCTTCAATGGTGACGTGGTGACCCAGTTCGTTGGTCCCGACACCAACCCGGAGGAGCAGATCAATACGATCGCAGCGGCGCTGCAGGAAGATGCGGACATCAACGCCGTGTTCGGCGTCGGCCCCATCGTCGCCAAGCACGCGGTCGAAGCATGCTCGCAGGCCGGCCGCGACTGCTTCGTGGGTGGTGTGGACAACTCGGAGGACGTGACATCGCTCATCGAGTCCGGTGACATTGCCTTCACGATCGACCAGCAGCAGTACCTGCAGGGTTATCTGACGATCGTGACGCTGTACCTCAACCAGGTCAACGCCAACACGGTTGGCGGTGGATTCCCGGTCCTGACCGGTCCTGGTTTCGTGGACGGCAGCAACATCGAGCAAATCAAGGCGTTGGTGGCGGCGGGCACCCGCTAGCACCGACACCTTCCTGCTATCGAAAGAGGGCCGGCGATCGCCGGCCCTCTTTCGCGTCTCACTGGCCACCCAATTTGAAACTTGGGCCGCAACCGACCAGAGTGGACGCCCGAGGACGGGAAAACCGAGGAGGCGACAATGGATACCCGGATCGTGACCATTGCACGCTGCTTCGCCAGGTGCCGGACATGACGGCCGGCACTGTCGAAGCACCGGCGCCGGCGGCGCCGGACGCACGACTGGCCTATCGCGGTCCCATCCAGCGCCTGTTGATCCGTCCCGAGATCGGGGCGTTGGTGGGGGCGGCCGTCATCTGGTTGTTCTTCTGGGCCGTAACCGACGTGTTCGGTACCACTGCTGGCGCCAACAACTACATGGATGTGTCCGCCAGCCTCGGCATCATGTCGGTGGCCGTCGCGATGTTGATGATCGGCGGCGAGTTCGACCTGTCGTCGGGAGCAATGACAGGTGCCACCGGAATGCTGGTCGTCCTGCTGGTGAAAGAAGTGGGTGAGTTCGGCGGCGCCGGCCTCCCGCTGACGGTTGCCATTCCGCTGACCCTGATCATCGCCCTGGCAATCGGATGGGCGAACGGTACGCTCGTTGAAAAAACGGCACTTCCCAGCTTCATCGTGACACTCGGCACGTTTTTCATTCTGCGCGGGGCCAAGCTCGGGTTTGCCAAGCTCTTCACGGACAAGGTGATCGTCGAAGGCCTCGACGATGCTCCCGACCATGCGTTCTGGGACAACATCTTCGGAGCCGTCTGGGTGCGCAACGACCACATCTGGGACAGCTTCCTCGGTGGTCGCGACGTCGCGCATGGCGTGCTGCTGGCAGCCGGAGCCGCCCTCTTGATCTACGGCATGGCCGAGTTGACGTTCAAGCGCAGAGAATCCCTGGCCCCGGCCGGGCTTCCCATTGCCCTTGCGGGAGCGGCGGCTGCGGTGGCCGGGCTGATCGCCCTGACTCTCACCGATGGCGTGGCCGCCAACTGGACCTGGGGGACCGTGTTGTTCGTAGGCGGAGCCATCGCCCTGTTCGGGCTGGGCCGCTGGCGCTACGAGCCCCGCACGGTCGCCGGGGGAGGCTTCGCCCTCGGTGACGCGGGAAGGAACGCTGCGATCGGGCTCGGGGCGATCGTTCTGGGAGTGGTGGCGGGACTGGTGCTGAACGCGGAGTCCCAAACCGAGGTCGGCTTCTTGCTGACGGTCCAGGGATTGAGGGCCATCGCTTTCGCCGGACTCGTCGTGTACGGGCTCATCATGCTGCTGGCGGCGGCGAGAAGAGCCGCAGAAACCTCTCCCCGCACTCAGCTGGCGCTGATCACCCTGGCGGGGGTGATCATTGGAGTGCTGGCATTTGTCGTTCAGGGCGAGGCGGTGTCACGCAAGTTCCGCGCCGAGTTCTTCGCCCTGCTGATCGGCCTGGCGTTCGTGGTCATCATGTCAGGGGTGTTGCGGTACCTGTTCGTCGA
>JBFIPU010000088.1:0-11605 GCA_041609995.1 Acidimicrobiia bacterium | reverse complement strand
GCTCTCCCATTCCGGGTTGCCGTGGACCTGGAGGTACGACCAGGCGTTGTCCAGGTCCAGCGACAGGCTGGCCTTCATCGGATCGATTCCATGGCGCGCAGGGCGAGGCCGACCGTCTCGTTCACGTTGAGCGTCCCGTCGACGATCTGGGCGGAGTTGACCAGGAACAATCCGGGCGTCGACGTGGCGAACGCGGGGGCGCGGTCGGAATAGGCGATGGTGGGAATCGCCATCACGTGCCGCGCCCGGGCAACACCAGACGCCACCGGGTCGGCAAGATCGGGGTGGATGCGGCGGAGCCCCTCGCTGAACTCCGCCACGATCTGGTCATCGTTGGCGGCGAACAGAGCGTCGTCTGGATCGACATACTTCGGGAGATACACGAGGTGACGTCCTCCCAGCTCCGCCGGGTCGATCAGATTGGTCATCTCGATGACTCCGGTGAAGGGAGCCGGGTCGATCAGGTTCGTCACGTAATACGGGGACAGAGGGCGGTCGAAGAGCAGCGAGACGCAGATGACCCCGAGGTAGGGCAGTGAGGCCAGCTCCCGACGTTCCGCATCGGGCAGGTCGGGACACAACCGGGCGGCCACCGGGGCGGCGGAGGTGACGACGACCTTGTCGAACCGGTGGACCTCGCCGTCTGCGAGCTTGACCTCGATGTGATTGCCGGCTCTGGTCACCTGCTCGACCGGGGTCGCCACATGGATCTCGATCCCGGCTGCGGCCAGACGGTGCGCCAGCTCACTCATCACGCGGCGGTAGCCGCCGGGAATGTAGCCAAAGCGCTCCTGATTGCCGGATCCGGACCGGGCGGTGTACAGGCGTCGGATGGTGGCCCAGATGAAGGCGGCCGAGGTGTCCCGGTATGCGTTTCCCAGCTTCGAGCGCAGCAACGGGAGCCAGAACGTCTCGAAGGTGCGGTCGCCCGACCAGCGCCGCAGCCAATGCTCGACCGGAATCTGTTCCAGGTGGCCGCTGTCGCGGGCGAAGGCCGCCCGCAAGATCGTGAGGCCGAAGCGAATCTTGTCGAACGCCCCGAGCAGCGGCAGCCGCAGGAAATCGAGGTTCGTGGTCATGGGGTAGAGGCGCCCATTGCCGAACACCCCGGTCTGGGCCGGCACGGAGCTGATGTCGATATCCAGCCAATCGAGCAGAGCGCGGGTGTTGGTGTCGGACTCGAGGGTGACGTGATAGAAGCGATCCCAGGCGGTGTCGCCGATGTCCCAGCCGGCGGCCAGTCCGCCGATGGCGGGGGCGGCCTCGAACACGGTCACGTCCCGCCCTTCTTCAGCCAGTTTCCATGCGAGGGTGAGCCCGGCGATGCCGCCGCCGACGATTCCGTAGGTGCTCACGCCCTGGCCAGGCCGGAAGGGGTCTCGTGGTAGCGCCGGCCACATTTGGCACAGATGCCGTGGCCATCCGTCACCGCCAATCGGGGCCCGCACGCACATACCCAGCCGATCTGGCGGGCCGGGTTCCCGACCACCAGGGCGTGGTCCGGCACCGGGGCCGTGACCACCGCTCCCATGCCGACCATGGCGAACCCGCCGATGTCGGCACCGGGCCCGATGACCGCAGCCGCCCCGATCGTGGCACCGGATCCCACCCGGGTTGGCACGGTGTCCTCGTCGGGATCGGATGGGCGCAGCCGGTCCAGGCCCGGGTCGGTGGCGCGGGGGTAGCGGTCGTTGGTGAAGGTCACGTGGGCGGACACCATGACCCCGTCGTCGATCGTGACTCCGGTGCAGATGTAGACGAAGGCATTGATTTTGACGCGGTCTCCTACTCGCACCCCGTAGGCGATGTAGGTCTTCTCCCCGATGATGCAGTCGGACCCGATGCGGGTCGGCGCCCGGACATGGACGTTGTCCCAGATCGCGGTTCCGGCACCGACCTCAACGCCGTCCTCGATGATGGCTGTCGGATGGATCATGGTGCTCAGGCTATGTGAGCGGCCTCGGCTGCGACCTCGACTTCTGTCCAGTTGTCGGCCCGGAGTGATCGGTAGGCGGCTTCGACGACCGCCACGGAGGCGATGCCGTCTTCGGCCGTGATGAGCAGCTCTTCCCGCCCCTGCACCGACCGGAGGAAATTTCGCACCTGGGCCCCGATCGACTCGACCTTGCAATAGCCGCTCCCGAATTCGACCCACCCGGCGCTGCTGTTGCGCCGGTATCGGGACGACTCCCAACCCACTTCGATGGTTCCTTTCGATCCGTAGATCTCGATGTACGAGGCGCGTTCTTTGTGAATCGACCAGGAGAGGTCGATGGTTCCCGTCACGTCGCTGATGCTTCGGAAGAAGATGCGGGTCGTGTCCTCTACTGCCAGTTTCTGGATCCGGTGCCCTTCCATAGCCAGAACCTGGTCGATGGGTCCGAGCAGGTAACGGGCGATGTCGAGGCTGTGGGTCCCGTTGTCGATCAAGACCCCGCCGCCGGAGACGGCCGGGTTCGAGTTCCACCGTGCGCTCATGTCGACTTTCGACGCAAAGGTGTTCTCGTACAGGATCACCTCCCCCAAGATGTCGGATTCGATGAGGGATTTGGCGGTCACGACGTCGGGTACGTACCGGAACTTCGAGGCCATCGTCAACGGCGCTCCGGACCGGGCGGCTGCTTCGGCCATGGCGATGGCATCCGCCACCGTGATGGCCAGTGGCTTTTCGCACAGGACTGCAACGTTGCGTCCCAACAGGTGTGTGGTGATCTCCCGGTGGGTCGACGGAGGCGTGGACACGATGGCGGCATCGATGCCCTCGAGCTGCTCGTGGGAGGCGACGGTATTCACGCCATAGGCGCGGCCCACCCAGGCCCGGGTTTCGGCATCCGCATCGGCCACTCCGACCAGGTCGGCCTCAGGGCTGGCAGCCAGCACCTGCAAGTAGGTACGACCGATTCCTCCGGCGCCGACGACTGCCACCCGCATCACAGGATTCGCAGGTCGCTGACAGCTTTGCGCACCGCCTCGACGATGTGGTCGGCGTGGGCGTCTTCGAAACGCTCGTTGAGCGGGAGCACGAGCACCGTTTCCAACCCGGCGTAGGCCCCCGGGTAGCCGTCGTAACGGACGGCTTCCGCCCGGGCAAGGGTGAACGGCCAGCGGCTGGTCCCGAAGGTGCGCTGTTCCCGGATCACCTGGCAGTCGAAGGCCGGTTTCTGGATGTACCGGGGGGCGGCCGGGATATCGAGTTCTCGCAGCTTGTCGGCCAGGGCATCGACCCCGCCCTCGATCACCGCCTGGTCCACGTGCAGCGGAATCCGCCAGTAGGCGTGGCGGGTGTGGGGAGCCTCGGCGGGCAAGGTGAGCCCTGTCACGTCGGCCAGTCCCGCGAGGATGCGCCGGGCGGCAATCCGCCGGGCCTCCATGTTGGCTTCGAGCTTGGCGAGCTGCGCCAGGAGGACGGCCCCCTGGAGCTCGGTCATCCGATAGTTGAGCGCCAGGAAATAATGATCGGGTGTGGGATCTCCATAGCCCCAGGCCTTGTCGACGAACAGCCGCATGCGGCGGGCGAGCTGCTGGTCATCGGTGATGGCGATGCCGCCCTCACCGGCCGTCATGTGCTTGCCCTGCTGGAAGGAGAAGCAGCCGATGCGCCCGAGAGTTCCCACTTCTCGCCCGTGATATTGGGCGCAAAATGCCTGGGCGCAGTCCTCGATCACCGGGAGGCGGTGGCGGTTGGCCACCTCCAGTATGCCGCCCATGTCGGCCGGGTTGCCGAACAGGTGGGTGACGATGATGGCCCGTGTCCGGTCGGAGATCTCGTTCTCGATGGCGGACGGCGTCACGTTGAGGCTGACCGGGTCCACATCGGCGAACACCGGGATGGCGCCCTGGAACAAGATGGGCGTGATGCCGCCCATGTCGGTGATGGGGGTCGTGATGATCTCGTCGCCGGGTTCCGGGTCGATGGCGGCAACCGCAATGTGGACCGCCGCCGAGCCCGAAGCGCACGCCACCGCGAAGTCGGCTCCCATCTTGTCGGCGAAAGCTGCCTCGAAGTCCTTGACGAAATGCCCCTTGGTCGAGGTCAAGGTGCCTGACTCGATGGCGGCCGCCAGGTTCGACAGCTCCGCCGATCCCAGGCTGCGGCCCGAGGCAGCCTGATCCGAGGGCAGTTGCATGGTTCTCCGTTTCCCGCGTATCAACCTGATGTATGAAGGTGTATGTGACAAAGCCTGGTCGTCCCCGGGCGGGTCGCCTGCCCGCGAACCAAACACCGTTCACCCTACCGATGGACAGATGCCCGTGTAGCCGGTCGCTGGGCCTATTTCCGGCCCGGCATTCGCCCTTTGGGAAGTTGGGGTGGAATTCCCTACTTTCGTATACTCCCCAGGCAGCAGCCAACGGGCAGTGACGGGCCCAGAATGCAGGAGCAACTACCCGGGTGACCGAGTACTTCCAGGATTACATCACCGTGTTCGCCTACCTCGCATTCGGCGTGGTGCTGGCGTTGCTCTTGCTGACGCTGGCCTCCCTGATCCGGCCCTCCCGGCCGACGCCGGCCAAGTCCATCGCCTACGAATCGGGCATCGACCCGGTGGGCGGGGGGTGGAGCCAGACCCACATCCGCTACTACGTGTTTGCGCTGCTCTTCCTCATTTTCGACGTCGAGGCCGTGTTCATCTTTCCGTGGGCCATCCGGCTCGAGCAGCTCGGCTGGTTCGGGTTGTGGGAGATGATCATCTTCATCGTCATCCTGGTGCTGGGGCTGGTGTACGCAATCCGCAAGGGCGTTCTCAAATGGGAATAATCGACAAGTTCGGGGCTCCCAAGCCGGTCACCTGGCTGCTCAACTGGTCGCGTAAGTATTCGCTCTGGTTCTTCCAGTTCGGCCTGGCGTGCTGCGCCATCGAGATGATGGCTGCGTCCGGTCCCCGCTACGACTTCATGCGTTTCGGGATCATTCCACTTCCGGCTTCGCCCCGCCAGGCCGATCTGATGGTCGTGGCCGGCACCGTCACCGACAAGATGGCACCCGCTGTCAAGCGCCTGTACGACCAGATGCCGGATCCCAAATACGTCATCTCGATGGGCTCCTGTTCGAACTGCGGTGGCCCCTACTGGGACTCCTACTCGGTGACGAAAGGCGTAGATCAGATCATCCCCGTGGACGTGTATGTACCCGGGTGCCCGCCGCGGCCCGAGGCGCTGATGGAGGGCATCATCCTCCTGCAGGACAAGATCCAGGGCGAGGACGTCAAAGAGAAGTGGACTGAGCGTGACCACGAACCAGTCTGAGCCCGGCGCCGGGGAGGGCGAGGACGAGGTCGCCGTCGACTCACCGACGGAAGATGCGATCGAAGAGGCGGGCGGCGCGGCGGAGGCAGCGGAGGGCACGGAACCCACCGGTCCCGGCGAGCCCGATCCCATCGCGGAACTGGCCCAGCGTTTCGCCGAGATCGTCGGAGCCGAATCCTGGTCCGCTGACCACGGCCTGGCGAAAATCAAGGTGACCAACGCCGACTGGGTGAGTGCCGTGTCGACCGCCCACCAGAACGGAATGCCGTTTCTCTCGTTCCTGAGCGCCATCGACTGGTCGCAGACGGTCGCCGTGGGCGATCCTCTGTCGGACGAAAACGTGGAGGAACGGTATGAGCTGATCATTCGCTTGTCGTCGCTGGCCAGCGATGACGCCATCACGCTCAGCACCGACCTCAGCAAATACCACCCCAGCATCGATTCGCTCGTGCCGGTCCTCCCCGGGGCCGACTGGCACGAACGGGAAGCCGCTGAGATGTTCGGCATCGAGTTTCGCGGCCACCCCAACCCGAAGAAGCTGTATCTGCCGGACGCGTTCGAGGGCTACCCCTTGCGGAAGTCGTTCCCCCTGCTGAGCCGTGAGGTGAAGCCGTGGCCGGGGATGGTGGATGTGGAAGGGATGCCCGAGTCCGAATCGGGTCCCTCGACCGAGAACCCGGAGGCGACCGACGGCGCCGGCGTCGAAGAAGAAGGGGCGGGCGATGCAGACGCTTGATCCCCAGGCCATGGCCCACATCTCCGAGGTCTCCGTTTCGGTCGAGTTGCAGACGGCCGACATGACGCTGAACATCGGGCCCCAGCATCCTTCGACGCATGGGGTGCTCCGGCTGGTGGCCAAGGTCGATGGCGAACGCGTGTCGTCGGTGGAGCCGGTCATCGGCTACATGCACCGGGGTTACGAGAAGCTGGCCGAAGTCCGCACCTATCCCCAGATCACGGCGCTCGTCAATCGCATCGACTGGGTCTCGGGCTTCGCCAACGAGATCCCGTTCGTGGTCGCGGCAGAACGCCTGATGGGCCTCGAGGTGCCCGAGCGGGCCCAATACATCCGCCTCATCCTCACGGAGATGGCCCGCATCTCATCCCACCTGATATTCATGTCGTCCTATCCACTGGAGATCGGTGCCGCCACGCCGCTGATGCATGCGTTGCGTGAGCGGGAGCGGGTTCTGGATCTGCTGGAGTCGGTGACCGGGGGCCGTTTCCACCCGAATTTCAACCGGCTCGGAGGCGTGAAGCCGGCCGCCGGGGCGGGAGCGCAGACCAAGAAGGTGGTCCAGGACCTGCCGGCCGGTTTCCTCGCCGACACCCGGGCCGCCATGGGCAAGGTCCGCGACATCTGCGACGACCTCGAGGGACTGGTGACGGGCAACGAGATCTTCCAGGCCCGCACGATCGGTGTCGGGATCATGCCCGCCGACAAGGCGGCGGCGTTCGGCGTGAGCGGGCCCAACCTGCGAGCCTCCGGCCCGGACTACGACCTGCGCAAGCACGCCGACTATCTGCCCTACGACCGCTTCGACTTCGAGGTTCCCATCGGCCGCAACGGCGACTGTTTCGACCGTTATCGCGTGCGGCTGGAGGAGATCAGGCAGGCGGCCTCGATCATCGTCCAGGCGGTCGACTCGATTCCGTCCGGCCCCCTCCAGGCGAAGGTGCCCAAGATCATCAAGGTGCCGGAAGGAGAGGTGTATGTGCGGGCCGAGAACCCCAAAGGTGAGATGGGCTACCACCTGGTGTCGGATGGGGGCCGCATGCCGTACCGGCTGAAAGTCCGGTCCGCCTCGTTCTCCAACCTCTCGGTCCTTCCGTGGCTGCTGGAAGGCCAGCTCGTCCCCGACCTGATTGCCATTCTCGGAAGTCTCGACTTCGTGCTGGGGGATGTCGACCGATGATCGTGGTCTTCGGCATCGGGTTTTGGGCCGGGCTCGCCCTCAAGATCGGCATCATGGCCGCCATCGTGCCGGTGGTGGCGCTTCCCATCATCTTCGCCGAATTGAAGCTGTCCGCCCACATGCAGCACCGGATCGGTCCGTACTTCGCCGGCGGCAAATTCGGCTGGGCCCAGCCGCTGGCCGACGGCCTCAAGTTCTTCCAGAAGGAGGACCTGGTCCCCGACAGCGCCGACAAGGTGGTGTACAAGATCGCCCCTTATCTGGTCCTGGCGGCCGCGTTGGCGGTGTTCGTGGTCATCCCATTCGGCCCTGATCTGATCGGACGCGACCTCGATCTCGGCATCTTCTTCGCGCTGGCCATCTCCTCGGTTTCGACAATCGGGATTCTCATCGCCGGCTGGTCGTCCGGTAACAAGTACTCGCTGATCGGCGGCCTGCGGGCGGCGGCGCAGCTGATCGCCTACGAGCTGCCGCTGTTCCTGGCCGTGGTGGGGGTGGTGATCCAGGCCGAGACGATGTCGATGATCGGCATCATCGATGCCCAGCAGACCTACGAGGTGTTCGGGTTGTTCGCGATCCCCTACATCATTCCGCAGTTCGTCGGGTTCGTCATCTTCTTCATCGCGGCCCTCGCCGAGTTGAGCCGCACGCCGTTCGATATGCCGATCGCCGAGTCCGAGCTCGTTATGGGGTACCTCACCGAGTACTCCGGGTTCCGTTTCGCCGTCTTCTTCATCGGCGAGTACATCGGCATCTTCACCATGTCGGCGATCATGGCCACCCTCTGGATGGGCGGCTACGACCCGCTCTTTTTCGACCTGGCGAGCCTCTCGGATGTCGCCGCCAATGTGATCGGGCCGCTCGTGCTGTTCGGCAAGGTCGCCATTCTCGTGTTCCTCATGATCTGGATGCGGTGGACCTTCCCCCGTTTCCGGGAGGACCAGCTGCAGGACCTGGCCTGGAAGTGGCTGATCCCGATCGGTTTGATGAATATCGCGGTGACCGCGATCTTCAAGGTGGTGCTCTAGATGACGACCCGCAGCGTCATTCCCGGGCTGGCCAAAGGGATGTGGATCACGCTGAAGACGCTGTTCAAGCGCGTCCCCACGGTCCAATATCCACTCGAGAAAGAAATCCCGGTTCCCCGGGCTCGCGGTGTCATCGCGCTGGACGTCGAGGCCTGCACTGTCTGCATGTTGTGCGCCCGTGAATGCCCCGACTGGTGCATCTACATCGAAGGTCACAAAGAGGAGCAGCCGCCGTCGAAACCGGGCGGACGGCCCCGGACGCGGGCGACGCTCGATCGCTTCGACATCGACTACGCGCTCTGCATGTACTGCGGTATTTGCGTCGAGGTGTGTCCGTTCGACGCGTTGTTCTGGAGTCCCGAGTTCGAATACTCCGAGTACGGAATCTCGGAGATGCTGCACGACAAGGAGCGTCTCACCGACTGGCTGGCCACCGTTCCCGACCCGCCCTCGCTGGAGAGCTGATGGACCTCACCGACGCCGGCAACTGGGTGTTTCTCGTCATGGCCGTGGTCATCACCGCTGCCGGGCTCTACACCGTGACGACCCGCAATGTGGTTCACGCCGCCCTGGCGCTGGTGACGGCGATGGCGACCGCAGCCGCGATCGTCATCATGCTCGGTGGAGAGTTCGTCGGATGGGTCATCGTGCTCGTCTACATCGGAGCGGTGATCGTCTTGTTTCTGTTCGGCATCATGATCACCCGGGCCCAGGTCGGCCGTGCTCCGTCGCTGGACCACGGCGGCAACGTCCGGTTCATGGCGGCGGCCGCCGCCGGACTGATGTTCGCCGCCATCACCTATGCGGTGGTGGAGCTGTTCGGGGATGCCACCCTCCCCGCCGAAGGCGTGGTCCGCACTGCCGACATCGCTGACTCGATGTTCACCCGGTTTGTGATCCCCTTCGAAGCGGTGTCGTTCGTCCTGCTGGCGGCGCTCATCGGCGGGATCGTGCTGGCCAGACGGGACGAGCAATGATGACGATCGCCCAATTCGCCATCCTGGGAGGGCTGCTGTTCTCGATCGGTGTCTATGGGGTGCTGGTGCGGCGCAATGCCGTCTTGGTCTTGTTGTCGGTGGAGCTGATGATGACCGCCGTCAACATCAACCTCGTCGCCTTTGGCCGGTACTTCGACAACATCGCCGGCCAGATCTTTTCGCTCTTCGTCATCGCGGTGGCGGCCGCCGAGGTGGGAATCGGCCTGGCCATCGTGCTGCTCATCTTCCGCAACCGGGCCTCGGCCAACGTGGATGAACTGGACTTGTTGCGATGGTGACGATGCTCTCCTCTGCGGCGGGAACGCTGGTGGCCGCCGAGGAGGTGGCGCTGAGCGACGGTGGCGCTCTCGCCCAATATGCCTGGCTGATGGTGGTGCTCCCCTTCGTGGCCGCCCTCGTCATCACGCTGTATGGCAAGAAGACGCCCAAGGGCGGGGCGTACATCGCGGTCGCGTCGGTGGCGTTCGTGCTCGTCTATGGGCTGGTGCTGCTGATCAGCCACTGGGCCAACCCGATCACCCACACCGAGAACTTCAACATCGCCACGGTGGGCCAGTTCGACATCGAGTGGGGCGTGGTGGTCGACGGCTTGTCGATCATGATGTACTTCGTCGTGGGGGCGATCTCCACCGCATCGTTCGTCTACGCCGTGTCCTACATGGAAGGCGACGTGCGGGAGACCGCGTTTTGGGCATCGTTCAGCCTCTTCGCCGGCGCCATGCTGGTCCTGGTCTCGTCCGCCAACATCCTGCAGCTGATCGTCGGGTGGGAGCTGGTGGGGGTGGCGTCGTACCTGCTGATCGGTCACTACTGGGAGCAGCACGAGAACTCGTCGGCCGCCATCAAGGCGTTCTTGGTGAACAAGACCGCCGACGTCGGTCTCGTCATCGGCGCGCTGATCCCGGCGTTGATCGTGGGGTCGTTCCGCTTCCACGACATCCTGGGGGCGGCCGTAGAGGGCAATCCGGGAATCGTGAAATACGGGTTCATCATCGGCCTGCTGCTGTTCATCGGGGCGATGGGCAAGTCCGCCCAGTTTCCTTTCCACGTGTGGCTGCCGGATGCGATGGCCGGCCCGACCCCGGTCTCTGCCCTGATGCACGCCGCCACGATGGTGACCGCCGGCGTCTATCTGCTGGGGCGGATGTTCCCGTTCTACAACTCGGTCGCCATCGACGTGCTGCCCATCGTGATGTGGATCGGGGGCATCACCATGTTCATCGCCGGGCTCCTCGCCATCGTCCAGGACGACATCAAGCGGGTGCTGGCGTACTCCACCGTGTCGCAGCTGGGCTACATGACCGCCGCCATGGGGGCCGGCGCCTACACCGCCGGGCTGTTCCACCTCTTCACCCACGCGTTCTTCAAGTCGCTGCTGTTCTTGGGCGCCGGCTCGGTGATCCACGCCGTCCACTCCAACTACATGTCCGACATGGGTGGGCTGCGCAAGTACATGCCGACCACGTTCTGGACGTTCGGCATCGGCAGCCTGGCCCTGGCCGGGTTTCCGCTGCTGGCCGGGTTTTTCTCGAAGGACGAAATCCTGGCGTCCCTCAACTACGCGTCCAGCCACGGCACCCCCAGTGCCACCTACGTGATGTGGATCGGCATCGTGACGGCCTTCGTCACCGCCTTCTACATGGCGCGGGCGGTGTTCCTCACGTTCTTCGGCGAATACAAGGGCGATCCGGCCCACGAACCACACGAATCGCCGGCCGTGATGACGGTGCCCTTGCAGGCGTTGGCGGTCGGGGCCATCGTGGCCGGCTACTTCAATGTGCCGGGCATCTTCACACCCTTCACCGACTGGTTGTCCGGTCGCGAGTTCGCGCCGGGTGATCACCACCCTGAGAGCTTTGATGTCTTCGTGCTGATCGCCGGGACGCTGGCCGGGCTGGCCGGGATCGCCATCGGATACAACTTCTTCTTCGCCGACGGCGAGAGCCAGAAGGCCCGCGACAGCCGGTTCCGGCTGCCGAAGCCGATCCATACGCTCCTCGTCAACAAGTACTACATCGACGACCTCTACATGCTGATCGTCGAATTCATCCGCAGGCCGCTGGCCAATGCCGCCAACTGGCTCAACGGCTTGATCGACGCGGTGGTATCGGGTACCGGCATATTGACTGCCTCGATCGGGCGGTTCGTGTATGAAGGTTTGGACCAGCGCGGCATCGATGCATCCATCAATGCCATCGGTGGCGGAACCGGCGAGGCCGGGGCTGCCCTGCGCTACCTCCAGACCGGCAAAGTTCAGCAATACGCGGCAGCGCTCTTTTTCGGGGTGCTGGCGCTCGTGGCAGCGTTTTTCGTTTGGACGAGTATCTAGGAAGGAAGAGATATGGAATGGTTTGACAGCGGCTGGGGTCTGACCCTCATCGTCTTCATCCCGTCCGTTGCCGCCGCCATCCTGTTGGCT
>JBFIPU010000087.1:0-11806 GCA_041609995.1 Acidimicrobiia bacterium | reverse complement strand
TTCCATTTGATCCAGAGATCGACGCACCCGCCGGGGTGCGACCGCCACTCCTGGTCCCAGGTGGGGTCCAAGCCCGGGTACCGGCCCAGGAAGTCGGACACGACACCCTCGAACAGCACCGACACCTCGTCCTCTGCGATTTGTGTGTCGTTGAGGACGAAGCCTGCTTCGGAGAGCGGTGAACGCAGGCGGCCGAGCACCGCGTCGATGAAGGCCTGACCGGATGAGGACATGGGTCAAAGCTAGCGGCGCGACGGTTCTTGCCGCTCCGTGGGCGTCCGGTCGAGATCGTTCCGGCCTCGGCCATCATTCGCCCGGCTCGAGCCCCACGAGTGGTCTATTGAGCAAACTCCATCAGGTTGAACATCGCGCCCTGCGGGTCCGCCACGACCGCGAACCTTCCCATCTCGATGTCGGCTGTGGGCCGGAGCACCATTCCACCTAGTTCGCGCACTTTGGTCTCGGCGGCAACGCAGTCGGCGACTGCGAAGTAGACGGACCAGTGCGAAGGAGCGTCGGCCGGGACCTCGGCCGGCATCTGCATCATGCCCGCGACATCCTCGCCGCCGAGCTTGAACATGGTGTAGGCCGTGCCCCCGGTCACCTCGGTCACCGGGTTCCAATCGAACACCCGTCGATAGAACTCCTCGGCGGCCTTCACGTCGCGGCTGAGGACCTCGACCCAGCACAGGCCGCCCGGCTCATTCAAGAAGTACATCCCTTCGGGCCGCTCTCCCGAGATGAGCGAGAACACCGCACCGGTGGGATCGGCTACCACAGCCACCCGGGCGTCACCGGGGATGCTGAACGGCGGCTCGTGGACCACCCCGCCGGCGTCCTTCACCCCAGCGACAGTGGCATCGATGTCCTCGACGTAGACGAACGTCGTCCACATCGGAGGGATACCTTGCATCTCGGCGCTCTGTTCCATCATGCCGGCCACTTCGTGTCCATCAATCGCCCCTACGAAGTAATCACCCATGGGGGTCTCGGCCCCTGTGATGGTCCAGCCGAGAAGCTCTCCATAGAAGGCACGGGCGCCTTCGATATCGGGGGTCGTCAGGTCGATCCAATTGATGGCGCCATACGTACCGGCGTCAATCATCAAACACCTCCAGGTCTCCGATTCGATGGTATGGCGAGGGGCAATTCGTCACCAGAGTCGTTGGACCCAGGATGGCTCTAACGGAAGCGGCCGCAGACCCAGTTGGCGCCACCCGGGCCCGGACCTCCTAGCCGTCGGGGTGGGGATGTAGTGGCTCCGGCAGAAAGACAGCGCCGGGCCCCCGATCGGCCACGATGTCGTTTGGGTTGCTCAACCGGCATCGCTGCAGGCTGAGACAGCCGCATCCGATGCAACCATCCAGACCGTCCCGAAGCCGCTCCAGTGCCCGGATCTCGTCTTCGATGCGATGGCGCCAGGAGCGGGAGATACGGGTCCAGTCGGACTTCGTAGGCGTGCGTTCAGCGGGAAGCAGCTCTAGTGCATCCTTGATCTCTCCCAACGTCAGGCCGACATGGCGAGCGGCGGCGATGAAGGCCAGGCGGCGGAGTTCGCTCCGCCTGAATCGGCGCTGGCCCCCTTCGGTACGGGTTGCGTCGATGAGACCCTCCCGCTCGTAGTAGCGAAGCGCCGATGCACTGAAACCGCTACGCCCGGCCGTCTCGCTGATCGTGAGCAAGTCCTCCATCTGCTGAAAAAATCCCTTGACTTGAAGTGAACTTTAAGTTGTACGGTTGTCACAACGATACCAGACAAGGAGGAAGAGCACATGTCGAACGCTCTCATCACCGGAGGTTCCAAGGGCCTGGGCAAAGCCCTGGCGCTGGACCTCGCCGACGACGGTTGGGACGTCATCATCACCGGGAGGACACAGGCGGCGCTCGGTGAGGTTGTCCGCCTAGGCCAGTCCCGCGTGCAAGCCGTCGCGGGCGATGTGCGCGACGAGTCGCTCCGACAGAGGCTGGCTGGAGCGGTCGGTTCGCACCTCGACCTACTCGTGAACAACGCCAGCCACCTCGGTCCGAGCCCGCTCGCGCCCATCAGCGATGTCGGCGAGATTGAGCTGCATGCCGTTTTCGACACCAACGTCGTGTCCCCGCTCGCATTGCTCGGCCACGTCCTCCCGGCGCTGAGACGAGCCGGCGGTGTCGTGGTGAACCTATCGTCGGACGCGGCTGTTGCGGCCTATCCCACCTGGGGCCCGTACGGCGCGTCGAAGGCGGCCCTCGATCACGCCGGTGCGATATTGGCCCGGGAGGAGCCCGACCTGAGGGTGTTTGCGTTTGACCCGGGCGACATGCGCACCGATATGCACCAAGCGGCGTTCCCGGGCGAGGACATCTCCGATCGGCCGCTGCCCGAGACCGTGGTCCCGGTCTTGCGTCAACTGGTGTCGAGCGCTCTTCCGTCGGGACGCTATGTCGCCGATGATCTCCGGGTACACGCTCGATGATGCTCGGCTCATCCCAGCTGCAGTTTGCGCTCCCCGGCGATCGGGTGGCCAACACCCCTCCCGAGGCCAGAGGACTGGAACGGGACGAAATCCGCCTGATGGTGGCCTCACCGGGTGGCTTCGTCGATGCGGCGTTCCGGAGCCTTCCCGAGTTTCTTGCACCTGGTGACCTGCTGGTGGTCAACTCCAGTCCGACCATGGCGGCAGCAGTAAAGGGTTTCCGAGACCGCCTACCCGTCGTGGTTCACCTGTCGACGCCCCTCGACGACGGCAGCTGGGTCCTGGAGCTGCGACGTCCGGATGCGTCCGGGCCGGTGCTCGACGCTCAAGCGGGCGATGCCATTCGAGTAGCCGACGGCACGATCTCGTTGGTGGAGCCGGCCGATAGTGGCGCGCCCGGAGCGATCCGGCTGTGGCGGGCGCATGTTCACGTCGCCGGAGGTGTTCGCTCTCTCATGCGCCGGCATGGGAGGCCCATCCGATATCGCCACGTGACCGGAGAATGGCCCCTGTCCATGTACCAGACGATCTTCGCCGATCTGCGCCGTTGGCCCGGGAGCGCCGAGATGCCGAGCGCCGGCCGACCATTTACAGCCAGATTGCTGCGGTCACTGAGAAGGAAAGGGGTGGGGCTCGCCATTATCGAGCTGCATGCGGGCGTGTCCTCTCAAGAGACGCACGAGGCGCCCCTACCGGAGCGATTCACGGTACCGAAGAATGCTGTCGAGCTCGTGGCGGCTACGCGTGAGCGCCGGGGGCGCGTGGTGGCGGTAGGGACGACTGTCACCCGGGCTCTCGAATCGGCGGTCCGAAATGATGGCACGCTCGGCGCCGCGGCCGGATGGACCGATCTGGTGCTTGGGCCGGATCGCCCGGCTCTCGTGGTCGATGGGCTGATCACGGGTTGGCACCCGCCCGAGGCCTCTCACCTCGACCTCTTGCAGGCCGTGGCGGGCACCGAGCTCGTGGCAGACGCGTACGAACGTGCCCTCGCGGGCGACTACCTCTGGCATGAGTTCGGGGACTCGGCTCTGCTCTTCAGCAACCGCACAGGTAAACGCCGGTGAGCACCTGCCCTGGTGCGAGTTGAATACGATCGGGAATCGCCGGGGAACCTGGATGACTGTCGAGGGAATGCGCCGATACAGGCAGGACGCTCCATCGGACCGTGAGTTTCATCGTTGATTCATCACGGGCTCTCTGCCAGGATCGACAGCGCCTCGAGATGGAACCGGCGACCATGGACATGAGCAACTGGGCCGAAAGCTTCCAGTATCGCGCCACCGCCGTTCACTTTCCGGAGTCGGTCGGCGTGATTCCGGAGCTGGTCGCTTCGTCGCCCAGTGTCCGCGCTCTGGGGACGCGGCACTCGTTCAGCGACGTGGCCGATGCGCCGGGTGGCGCCCTCATCACTCTCGAGCGGGTCCCGCCCGGGATCGTTTTGAACGAGGCTGCCAATACCGTCTCCGTGACTGCCGGCACCTCCTACGGGGTGCTGGCGGCCGAGCTGGAGAGGCGGGGACTCGCGCTCGAGAACCTCGGATCGCTGCCTCATATCTCCATCGGCGGGGCGGTCTCGACGGCCACCCACGGGTCAGGCGATGCCAATCGTGTTCTGTCAGCCTCCGTGGCGGCCGTCGAGTTGGTTCGAGCCGACGGTACATTGAGCCGCGTCGATCGATCGAGCCCCGATCTGGCGGCCGTCGCCGTGGGTCTCGGCGCGTTCGGGATCATGACGAGAGTCGAGCTGGATGTGCAGCCTACGTACCTCGTCCGCCAGGACGTCTACCGGGACGCTTCCTGGAAGTTGGTCCTCGACCACCTGGACGAGGTCATGGCGTTGGCATACAGCGTCTGCCTCATCGGCGATATCAGCGGCCCGGTCATTCGGTCGTTGTGGTTGAAACAACGACTCGACAGTGGGGGCGTCGTGGCGCCTCCATCCTTGTACGGAGGAATCTGGTGGGACGACGCCGACCTTCCGGCCGACCACGCCCTCACGGTCCGCGCCGGGATCCCGGGCCCATGGTCCGAACGGATGGCACACTTCCGGCTCGACGGAGCGCCATCGGTCGGCGGCGACGAGCTGCAGAGCGAGTATTTCGTTGATCGCTCCCATGGCCCGGCTGCTCTGCAGGAGCTTCGTTCCATGGCCTTGCGAATCTCACCGCATCTACACGGCATGGAGATTCGTACGGTGGCGGCCGACGACTTGTGGCTGAGCCCGGCGTACGAACGCCCCACCCTGTCCTTGGGATTCACTTGGCGAAAGCATCCCTCCGAAGTCAAGGCGCTGCTTCCGGACATCGAAGCCGCCTTGGAGCCGTTTCAGCCGCGACCGCACTGGGGCAAGCTCTTCCACATGAGCGATCTTCACAACCGCTTTCCCCGCCTGGGCGACTTCCTCGACCTCGCCCATGCGTACGACCCCGGCCGCAAGTTCTGGAATCCGTTCCTGGAACGCCTCGCCACCGGAAGCGGGCCATGACACCCACCCCGAGTTTCGCAATCGAACTCGCAGGAATAGGGGAGTTCGGGCTAGGACCACCCCCGGCCCACTGCCGGTACTCTGCGCATCGGGAACTAGACGGATCGTATGTTGGACGCTGCCGGGGAGGAGGTAGCCCATGGCACAAGGCGGACGATCGTTCCCGCAGGTGATCGCGGCGATCGCCGGATTCACGTTCTCCGGTTTCGGCATATGGGCTCTGGCCGCACCATCGTCATTCTTCGACAACGTTGCGCTCTTCGAGCCCTACAACGAACACTTCATCCGAGACATCGGCTCCTTTCAGATTGGTCTCGGCGCCACCCTCATGCTGGCCGCACTCCTGACATCCGATGCGCTCGCCGCCGGGCTGATCGGCGTCGGCTTGGGCGCGATGATGCACATCGTGTCGCACTTTTTGAGCATCGACGCCGGGGGAAGTCCGGCCGTCGACATCCCTGTGTTGTCCATCCTCGGTGCGCTCCTGCTGGCCGCCGGGATCATGCGTTGGAGGCAGATCGAAGGTGGCGTACGCCCCTAACGGCGGCGATCCGGCTGAACCCGGACAAGCCGCTGTCGCGGTCCCGTATGCGAATCCTGGGTTCCAACGCCACACCGCCCACACATGACTCGACAAGCGCCTCATCGATGATGGGCGTCGCCGGACGGTCACATCAACTCGGCCGGCGGCCACGCCGGCTGTCATCGACAATCCGAACAAGGCCATACCACACAGGACCCGAGGTGGAGTACGGAACCACGAGAGGCTTTGATCCCTCGAGGTCCGGAGGAACGTCCCGTTAGGGCTTTGGCCGGAAGGCCGAAACCGACCTCGAGTTCGGGAACCGAACTCGCAAGGAACCCGAATGGATTGAGGGAGGTGGGACCTTGGAGTTCTGCAGGAACTCCTGTTGGGGCTTTGGCGTAGGCCCGAATCCGACCTCGAGTTCGGGAACCGAACTCGCAAGGAACCCGAGGCTCATCTGAGTCGAAACCGGTGGAGGTTCCGTAGGAACCTCCCGTAAGGGCTTTGGCCGTAAGGCCAAAACCGACGTGGGCGAGAGAGGACTTGAACCTCCACGGGCCGAAGCCCACAGGCACCTGAAGCCTGCGCGTCTACCAAATTCCGCCACTCGCCCGAGTGATGGAGCGCCAGGTTACTAGCCGCCAGGCCCCAGGTCGCGAAGAACCTCGACCGATAGGATCACGCCTGCATGTTGCTGGGTCCCCCTCCTCGTCGCCGTCGCCGCCGATGGCCGCTCTTGCTGGCTGTCGGGTCGATCGCCATCGCGGTCGGGGTCCTGGTAACCAATGTTCGAACAGAGAGCCGCGTCCTCTCTGCCTATCTCAACACGGCCTCGACTTCGGCGGCCACCGCCGATCGGGTGAGTGGAGAGCTGAACGATCTGGCAAGCCGGCTCGGGTCGATCGAACGACCCGCCCTGCAGGGCTCGTTCGACAACATGGAAGAGCTCCTCGCAGGGGTCACGAGCGACTTGTCGACCGTCGAGGTTCCGGGAGGAGCAACGCTCGAACACGCCCGCCTGTTGTTGGCGACCGAATCCTGGGCCGATGGACTCGACCGGTTGCGGCAGGGCCTGATCGGGATAGCCGATGGCGAGGAAGGCTCGGCGGAAGGTGTTGCCGAGGCGGTGTTGCTCCTTCGGATCGGGGACCGCTCCTACCGCTCCTTCACCGATCGGCTCCCCCAGTTGGCCGAGACGTTGGATACCGAACCGCCAGCGCTACCCGATGTGCGGCTGGCCGGACCGCTGGTCAGCGTTGATGCCATGATCGCTCGGGTGGGAGTAGCCCCCGATCTGACGCTCCGGAGGGACTTGGCGGTGGCCTCGGTTCGGCTCGAGCCGAGGCCGCTGGTCCAGAACGAACAGGGGGTGGCGATCATTCCGCTGACCGAGACACTCGACTTGCAGGTTGCAGTGCAGAACGTCGGCAACTCACCCGAGCGTGACATAGAGCTCAAGTTGCGAATCAGCGGTGCCGCCTCCCGCGAGGAGTCGGTGACCATCCCCGAGCTGGCTCCTGGTGCCTCGACGACGCAGTCCTTCCAGATAGCGGTGACGCCCGGTGCCCAGTATTCGATCGAGGCCTCCGTGGCCACCGTGGTCGATGAGGTCGATGCCGGCAACAATGTGTTCTTCGATCGTTTCCTCATCAACGAAGAACGCGAGGTCCTGGATTCGGGCGGTGGGATCTGACGGTCGGCGCCTAGCATTTGCGTCGTGACCGCCGATGATTGATATCGCCTGGCTGCGCCAACGTCCCGACGAGCTGAAAGCTGCGCTCGAGCGGCGGCACATCGACCCGTTCATCGTCGACGACCTCGTGGTGCTCGACCGGCGACGGCGCGAGGCACGAACCGAAGCCGAAGAGCGCCGCGCCGAACAAAAAGCCCTCGGGAAAGAGATTGCCCGGTTGGAAGGGGACGAGCGAACGGCGGCATTGGAGCGGGCGGCGGGGTTGTCGGAAGAGGTCAAAACCCTGGGGTCTCGCGTCGAGAAGCTGGATCGAGAATTCATGGCCCTATTCGCGCCCTTGCCGAATCCTCCCCATGAGAGCGTTCCGGTCGGAGAGGGGGAAGCGGACAACGTGCAGATCAGCCAATTCGGCCAACCGACCACGTTCGATTTCGAACCCAAGGACCACCTGGAGCTGGGGACAGGAATGATCGATCCGGAGCGGGCGGCCAAAGTCTCGGGAACGAGGTTCGCCTACCTGCTCGGTGACGCAGTGATGCTGGAGTTCGCCCTCGTACGCTTTGCGCTGGACCGACTGGTGGCCGACGGATTCACGCCCGTGGTTCCGCCCGTACTGGTGCGGGAGCAAGCTCTTTATGGGACGGGTTTCTTCCCCGACGACGCCAATCAGGTCTATGAGATCCCGAAAGATGATTTGTACCTGGTCGGTACCTCAGAAGTCGCCCTGGCCGCGTTCCATGGCGACGAGATCCTGGATGCCGAAGATCTGCCCCTCAGGTACGCCGGCTTCTCGACGTGTTTCCGGCGCGAGTCGGGAGCAGCCGGCCGCGACACCCGCGGCATTCTGCGCGTCCACCAGTTCGACAAAGTCGAGATGTTCAGCTTCTGTCATCCGGACAAGTCGTGGGACGAACACGAGTACTTGTTCAGCCGGGAGGAGGCGTTGATCCAGGAGCTGGGGATTCCCTACCGGGTCGTCAACGTCTGCACCGGCGACCTCGGAGCCTCGGCCGCCAAGAAGTACGACGTCGAGGCGTGGATGCCTGCCCAAGACACGTTCCGGGAGATCACGTCCTGTTCCAACACCACGGACTATCAATCCCGGCGCCTGAAGATACGCTTCAAAGACGGCGATGAAAACCGTCTGGTGCACACGTTGAACGGGACGGCCGTGGCGATCGGCCGCATGTTGATCGCCATCATGGAGAACAATCAGCGGGCCGACGGGACGATCAAGGTGCCGGACGCACTCGTGCCCTACACCGGCTTCGAGACGTTCGGCGGATGACCCGACGCGACGTTTTTCGAGACATCGCCAACCGCTACGACCTCATCAACACATTGCTCTCGTTCGGGCAAGATGTCAGCTGGCGCCAACGGGGCATCGATCGTCTTCCACCGGGCAAGGTGATCGACCTCGGCGCCGGGACCGGTGCGGCCAATGCCCAGTTGGCTCCTCGCGAAATCACAGCCCTCGATCCCAGCGAGAAGATGCTGGCCCGCAACCCGGTAGAGGACAAGCGCGTCGGCATGGGGGAAGATCTTCCGTTCGAGGACGAGGCCTACGACGGGGTCTTCTCCGCTTTCGTGTTTCGCAATCTCGACTCGATCCCGGACACGCTGGCGGAGATCAACCGCGTTCTCCGTCCGGGAGGGGTCGCGGTAGTCGTCGACCTCGGCCGCCCCCCTAATCGGTTGCTGCGGCTCCTCCATCGGGCCGGATCGTTCCTGGCTCTCAACCTGGTGGGATTGCTGGCCGGTAGCCGCGAAGAGTACGCCTACCTCCACCGCAGCCTCGACAAGCTGCCACCCCCCGAGCAGATGTATCGCCACAGCCCGATTCCCTTGCACGAGGTGTGGCGAATGGGCCCCTTCGGCTTCGTTTACGGAGCCGAGTTCAGGAAACCCGCCTAGGCAATGGTGAATGTGTGGCTGCTGCGGAGCACCCGGTAGATGAATCGGAACATGGAATCACTATGAATCTCGCATTCGCTGGTTGTCAGCCTCAGCAGGTCCCATCGCCATCACGCGTCTCCGGACTAGTCATATGGATGTGGTGATCCGCACGTATGAGCCGGCCGATCGTGATGGGGTCGTTGCGCTGTGGCGGTCTGTTTGGCCCAATCCCCGGCCCCACAACGATCCGGGGGCCGACATCGATCGCATGATTTCTGTGTCGCCCGACCTGTTCGTGGTCGCCGAAGTCGAGAACTCGGTGGGGGGCACCGTTATGGCGGGGTGGGACGGGCAGCGGGGCTGGATCTACCGTCTTGCGGTGCGGCCGGAATTGCGCCGCCGGGGCATCGGAAGCTTGCTGATGGGCGATGTCGAGGACCGACTGGCAGGCCGGGGATGCCACAAAGTCAATCTGCAGCTCCGGCCCGACGACAAGACGGCCGTGGCGTTCTACGAAGCGCTTGGTTTTGCGGTGGAGCCGAGGACGAGCATGGGCAAGCTCCTTTGACAATCCTCGCGAACTAGAGGACAGCGGCTAGCGACCGGCGAGCTCCTCCAGATAGACCCGAGCGTCGATTGGTTCGTCCCGCGCGTAGCCGACCGGCAGCTGAATTGCCCCTTCGGTGGTGGCGTAGTAGACCTGCCAGCCCCAGAACGCCCGGTATGACGCCGGCTCGATCTCGAGGATCTTGGCGTAGGACGTGACCGCCTGCACGTACCGGTCGGATGGGTTGTAATGCCACAGTGCTGTCTCCATGTCGTCGGGAGCCCCGAAGTCGGCCAGCAGGCGGCCGGCGGCCAGGATTGAGTCTTGCGGGTCGTAGACGTCGCCTTCGCCGTAACGCTCCCAGGTCGGGGGAATGAACTGCATGGGACCGGCTGCGTTGGCAGAGCTCAGGCCCCGGATGCGACCCATGCGCGTCTCGATGAAATTGATGGCAGCCAGGTACTCCCACGGTGTGCCGGTCAAGAGCTCGGCCTCTTGGTAGTAGGAGAGGAGGTCCTCGACCGGCTCCGGCTCGACGATCTCCCAGGCGGGCAGCTGCGTGTTCGTGGTCGGAGTCAATTCGACCAGCTCGCCCTTGGCCTCTAGGTGAAGCCGGATGACCGGTTCCAGGTCGGGGCCGGCCAGATCGAACACCTCGGCGTGCCAGTCCGGATTGCTGTGAAGCCGCGAGTAGGCCCGCTGCTGGATCGCCGCCAGCTTCATCATCCGATCGGGTGGCGTGTCTGTTCTCACCGCGTGTTCTGCCTCGATGATCTGGGCGGCGAGGTCGACTGGATTGTCTGCCGCGGTCGGCCACAACGTTGTAGTGGTCGTGGCGGAGATCGTCGTCGAGGTCGACAAAGACGACGGCGGTGCCGTAGTCGAGCTCACGAGTGACGTCGACGACGTCTCGATGATCGGTCTCCCCGACCCGGTGACACAGGCCACGAGCACAAGGGGCAACAGCAGCGCGAGTCCGAGCTTGGCCATGATCGAACGATACGTCGTGCCGGCGGATTGGTGGGCCACTTGAATCCCCGCCTTCGAGGATCCGTACACCCGGCGTGGCACGCTTAGGGCTGCTTCCGTTAGGACCTGACCCGGTTCACGAGCACACCGCCGTACAGGCTCTCCGGCGGGGAGCGGGAATGGTAGCCGGTGCTAGCGGCGCGCCTGAAAGAAGCTGCGGAGCAGCTGCGCGCTTTCGTCCGCCATCACGCCGGCCGTGAGTTCGATTCGATGGTTCAGACGGGGATCCTGGGGGATGTTGTACAAGCTCCACGCCGCCCCGGCCTTGGGATCCGGGGCTCCATAGACGAGGTGGTCGAGGCGAGCCCACACTGCGGCACCAGCGCACATCGGACAAGGCTCGAGGGTGACGACCAGCATGTGGCCGTCCAATCGCCAATCGCCGTGACGGGCGGCTGTCCGTCGGATCGCCAGGATCTCTGCGTGGGCGGTGGGGTCGCTGTCTTGGACCGTCCGGTTGAACTCGCCGGCCACGATCTCACCGGAAGCATCGACGACGACGGCGCCGACCGGCACCTCGCCTTGTTCGCCTGCGGTTCGTGCCAGGTCGAGGGCGCGCACCATGGCCTCTTCGACCATGGTGCTGTGAACCGATTCCATCGTTGCGGAGGGGGAGGGATTCGAACCCTCGAAACGGCGTTAACCGCTTACACGCTTTCCAAGCGTGCGCACTAGGCCAGACTATGCGACCCCTCCAGTGCGCGAGATTGTATCTGCCGACACGCTCACCTTGTTCGAGGAAGCGGGTGGATGCCTGTTGTGCGCTCACCTGCGGTTCGCGCGGCGACCCCTCCAACGTGCGAGGATTGTAGAGGTTTGCGCCCGCTTGGATTCTTGTTGGTGTCCTCGCCTTTGGCTCGGACGGCGTGCGCACTAGGCAGGCGATGCTTGAAGTGCGCTCACCTGCGGTTCGCGCGGCGACCCCTCCAATGTGCGAGGATTGTATCTGCCCATTCGCTGACCTCGGTCGAGGTAGCGAGTGGATGCTGATCGTGCGCTCATCTGCGGTTCGCGCGGCGACCCCTCCGGTGCTCGCGAACTCGGGTTGGGTGGGGATTGCGCCGGCCCCGATCAAGTAGGTGGGCTCAGTCGAACCATGTGTCGAGCAGTTGTTCGTATTGCGCCTTGGCACGCCGTCCCTCTTCCGAAGGCTCCTCGAGCGTCACCCGCG
>JBFIPU010000086.1:0-11961 GCA_041609995.1 Acidimicrobiia bacterium | reverse complement strand
GAGGGCAACGACCTGTTTCTCGAGATGCAGGAGTCGGGCGTGATCGACAAAGCCGCCCTGGTTTTCGGTCAGATGGACGAGCCACCCGGCGTGCGTCTCCGCGTGGCGCTGTCGGCGCTCACCATGGCGGAGTACTTCCGTGACGAGATGGGCCAGGACGTGCTGCTGTTCGTCGACAACGTGTTCCGCTTCACCCAGGCCGGTTCCGAGGTGTCGACCCTCCTCGGCCGTATGCCGTCTGCGGTGGGTTACCAGCCGACCCTGTCGGGCGAGATGGGCTTCCTGCAAGAGCGGATCACGTCGTTGCGGGGCAAATCGATCACGTCGCTGCAGGCGATCTACGTTCCGGCCGACGACATCACCGATCCGGCCCCCCATACCACCTTCGCCCACCTGGATGCCACGACGGTGCTCTCCCGCCAGCTGACCCAGCTGGGAATCTATCCGGCGGTGGACCCGCTTGACTCCACGAGCCGCATCCTCGATCCGCAATACGTCGGAGCAGAGCATTACGAGGTGGCGACCCAGGTCCAGCAGATCCTGCAGCGCTACAAGGACCTGCAGGACATCATTGCTATTCTCGGCATCGATGAACTGTCGGAGGAAGACAAGGCCATCGTCGGCCGGGCCCGGCGGATCCAGCGCTTCCTGAGCCAACCCTTCTTCGTCGCTGAGACATTCACCACGATCCCGGGCGAGTACGTATCGATGGAGGAGACCATCCGCAGCTTCAAGATGATCGTGGACGGCGAGCTGGATCACCTGCCCGAACAGGCCTTCTACATGGTGGGGGGCATCGACCAGGTGATGGCCAAGGCCGAGGAACTGGCGGCCACGGTCTGATGGCAACGCCGTTCACCGTCGACATCGTCTCGCCCGAAGCCACGTTGTGGTCGGGGGAGGCGACGTTCGTCGTGGCCCGCACCATCGAGGGCGAAATCGGGATCTATGCGAACCATGAGCCGCTTCTGGCGGCCCTGGCAACCGGCGCCGTCGAGGTACAGGAAGTCGACGGAGGGCGCACGGTATACGGCATCCACGGCGGGTTCCTCCAGGTATTCCAGAATCAGGTGACGCTGCTGACCGATCGAGCCGAGCTGGTCGAGGGCGACGCCGAAGCCGCTCGCGACCGGGCAGCCGAGTTGCGAACGCTGGAAGAAGCAGCCGCCGAAACCGAGACGGTGGCGGAGCCGGCTACAGGGTCGACCGACGAGACTTGACCTCGGGCCGGATCGGCGTCACCGAGGCAACCGGACGGCTGCCCGAACGCCGGACCAGCATCGTCGAAATCAGCACCAACAACATCCACCCTGCGCCGAGCAGGAACGCCACGACGTGTGTCCAGTTCATGTTCACTCCCTCAGGTCCTCCGAGTACGTGGCGTCCGGTCCGACACCACAACCGCCGTAGGCGACGCTAGCGGGATTTTGAGTGGTGTCCAAAAAGCTCGACGGTGAGTGAAGTATCCACCGCAGTTCGCGCTCTGAGCGCTGATCGTAGACTCGCCGCATGACGTCGCAACCCGACCTGTTCGCCGACCTTCGCGCTGCCCGGGCGGGAGCAGCCCGGCCGCTGGCGGCCCGCATGCGCCCCAAGACCCTCGAAGAGATGGTCGGTCAGCACCACTTGCTGGCAGCGGATTCGGCGATCCGCCGCTTGATCACCTCTGGCTCGCCGGTATCGATGATCCTCACCGGGCCCCCCGGATCGGGCAAGACCACGCTCGCCCTCCTCGTGGCCCAGGCCGCCGGCGCCCACTTCGAAGCCCTGTCTGCCACGAGTGCCTCGGTACGAGATGTCCGCCAGGTCATCTCCGACGCCCGCTCCCGATTGGAAGAAGCCGAGCAGCGGTCGGTGCTCTTCATCGACGAGATCCATCGGTTCTCGAAGAACCAACAGGATGCCCTCCTGCCCGGGGTGGAGGCGGGTTGGGTGGTGTTCATCGGCGCGACGACCGAGAACCCGTCGTTCGAGGTCAACCGTCCGCTGCTGAGTCGCGCCACGGTCCTGAAACTCGAGCCGCTATCACTCGACGAGCTCGAGGCTCTGATCGACCGGGCGTTGACGGACGTCGATTGCGGGCTCGGTGGCAGGAAACTCGAGATCACCGACGAGGCGCGCCGGGAACTGGCGAACATGGCGGGCGGTGATGCCCGCCGCGCCCTGAACGCCATCGAGCTGGCGGCGGCCGTGATCGGTGACGGAGACTCGATCAATGTGCAGCACATATCTGAAGCATTCCAGCGCAGGGTGGTCCGCTATGACAAGGGGGGCGACCAGCACTACGACGTCATATCGGCCTTCATCAAATCGATGCGAGGCTCGGATCCGGACGCCGCGTTGTTCTGGTTGCATACGATGCTGGAGGCGGGCGAAGATCCTGAGTTCATTGCCCGCCGCATGGTGATTCTGGCCTCCGAGGACATCGGTCTCGCGGACAGCCACGCCCTCACGGTCGCCGTGGCCGCGGCGCAAGCACTGCAGTTCGTCGGCCTGCCGGAGGCCAGCTATGCCCTCTCGCACGCAGCGGCCTATCTCGCCACCGCTCCCAAATCCAACTCGGTGACGTCCGCCATAGGCCGAGCGCGCGAAGCGGTGGCCCAGTACCCCGAAGCGAACGTTCCTCCCCACCTGCGTTCGGGCTCACGCAATGAGGGCGGGTACATCTACTCCCATGATGCCCCGGACGCCGAGCAGCAATTCCTGCCGGATGAGCTGGTGGGGCGAAAGATCTTCCAGCCCGGAGCGTCGGATCGGCCGGCTCGGCCGGTGTGAAACGCGCGGCCGGTCGCCCGGAGAACGGGATCAGACGAGCCGCGCGTCCGTGACGTAGAGACGGCGCATGATGGCGTCGATGGCCGAGAGTGTCCCGGCGACCGTGATCGTCTTGCCGGTCCTGAGGCCGTCGATTTCGGTGTCTTCTGGCAAAGCGGCAAAGACCACAACCTGGCGGCCGTCGTCCAACTCGTGACCCAGGAGCTCAACCTCGGTGCCGGGCCCCTCTCCGAGGTACCGGTCGCGACGGTATTCACCCACGCTCTCGAGGGCGCCCGACCACGTGACGGCCGCCCCCTTCGCCTCTCGATCGAAGCGCTCCTGTATCTCGTAGGCAGGTGAGTACTCGGCGAAGAGCAGCTCGGCGAGGGCCGCCACCGACGCGATAGGAGCTTGGGCCGGGGCGGGTGTGACAGAGGGTTCGGTGGCCGAATCTGCTTCGGGCTCCGGGCTCGGGAGACTGTCACGCGGCTCTGCTTCCGTGGGGGCAGGCGTCGAAAGCTGCCGCTCTTCCGGTTCGAGGATCGGAGTCCCGGGCACCATCCACGGGTCCGCCGCTGTTTCCTCCTCCATTGCGAACGTCGCAACCGGCTCGGTGGTCGCGGCCGGGATCGTGTCGTCGGCCGTGGCGCCGGCATCGTCATCGTGGGTCATGTCGACGATCATCACCTCGATCACGTCCCCATCGGGATCCCCGGCATACACGTCCGAAGCAGTCGAATAGTCGGGGAGTTCATGTTCTTCGGGCCCTGTGCCCGGAGGCTCATCCGGAACCGCCGTGGTCTCGGCGATCGACTCTCGGGCCGACATCTTCGGGGGACGGCGGCTATCGAAGGGATCGGAGCCGATTGGGGCCGGAGGGGTGTCTTCGTCCAGGTAGGCCGTCTCGGCCATGAACACCACTGCCCGCACCAAGCGGGCCAGCTCGTCGGGATCCGTGACCTGGCGGTTGACGTGGGCCTCTACCCGCCGGTCGGTGATTTCGAGCCGCTGGAATCGGGAGGACGCCCTGCTGACCATGTCGCGCCGACGCGGGGTGAACCAAGCCGTGACGGCAGTGGTGTCGCCCTGGATGAGGAACGGGTCATCGACGTCGGGTCGGCCGATGTGGATGTCCTGGGCCGGCATGGCGGCTCCGAGCAAGGGAATCTTGCGCAACTCACCGAGCTGGTCGGTGGCGACCCGGAGATTGAAGCCGAGCCAAGCCGGATACGCGACTCGAATCCTCGTGCCCTTGTTGTCCCGTCGTCCGCTCAGATACTCGGTCGACACTCGATAACCGTTGATGTCCCCATTGACCCCGATCTTGCCGGCCCGCAGGCCCAGCTCCGCAGCGGCCGCTTGCAGGCTGGTCATCCGCCGGGCGCGGGTGACCCGGCTCGCCACCGTGCCGCCGATTGCGATGAGGATGAAGAGCAGAAAGAAGATTCCGTCCATACCCAGACACTATCGGCTGTTCCTGGAAGAGCGTTAGGACGCTATTCGACCGTCCAGGTCCCGTTTTGCGAGATCAGTTCCATGAGATCGCCCGGCCCTTTTTTGGCCTGTGAATCGAGAATTTGCTGATCGAGCATGTCGGCATATCCAGATCGTTCCACGGCTCGAAAGACGCCGACTGGTGTCGGTCCGTGTGGACCGTGGGAAAGGCGACTCAGGGCGAAAGCGGGAGCCGGCGAGGGGGCCTGCTCGTCGTGGATGTGGATGTTCGATGCGCTCACCTCGGCGGCGTTGACGATCGAGGCCGTCCCTTCGTGGACGACCACCGCCTTTTCTCCTTCGGCGCCGAAAATGACGGGCTCGCCGTGCACCAGGTTGATGCGGTTGGCTTTGCGTTCGTCCTTCCCGGTCACCTGGATGAACGCCTTGTCGTTGAAGACGTTGCAGTTCTGGTAGATCTCCACGAAGGCGGCACCCTGGTGCTCGTGGGCACGTCGGATGACCTCCCGGGAATGGTCTCGATCCATGTCGATGGTGCGGGCCACGAAACTCGCTTCGGCTCCGAGAGCCACGCTGACCGGGTTGAACGGGAAATCGATTGCGCCCATGGGGCTCGACTTGGTCCGCTTGCCTGGTTCCGAAGTGGGCGAGTACTGGCCCTTTGTCAGGCCGTAGATCTGGTTGTTGAACATCAGGATGGTCATGTTGAGGTTCCGCCGGAGAGCGTGGATCAGGTGGTTGCCTCCGATCGACAGGGCGTCTCCATCACCGGTGACGACCCACACCGCCAGCTCGGGACGGGTGGAGGCGATGCCAGAAGCAATGGCCGGCGCCCGTCCGTGGATGCTGTGCATGCCATAGCTCTCCACGTAATACGGGAAGCGCGCGGCGCAACCGATCCCGGAGACGAAGACGTGGTCTTCCCGGGGAACGTCCAGGTCGGCCAGGTAGTTCTGAACCGTGGCCAGAATCGTGTAGTCACCGCAGCCCGGGCACCAGCGCACCTCCTGGTCCGTCTGGAAGTCGGCTCTCTCGTAGGTGGTCATGTGATCGTCTCCAGCAGGGCGGTCTCGATCTCGGCGGCCATGAACGGCTTCCCCTGGACCTTCGTGAGGCTCTTCACGTCGACCAGGAATCGTTCCCGCAAGAGCCTCGAAAGCTGGCCCCGGTTGAGTTCGGGAACGAGCACCGTGTCGTAGCTCTTGACCACCGACTCGAGGTTGGGCGGGAAAGGGTTGAGGTGGCGGAGGTGGGCCTGTGCGACGCTGTGGCCGTTGGCCCTCACCCGGCGAACACCCGCGACGATTGCGGCATAGGTCGAACCCCAGCCCAGGACCAGGGTGCCGGCGCCGTCGTCGGCGTCGACGGCAAGATCAGGAATGTCGTTGCTGATTCCGTTGATCTTCTCCTCGCGGAGAATCGTCATCTTCTCGTGGTTGGCCGGGTCGTATGAGACATCGCCGGTGCCGTCCTCTTTTTCCAGCCCGCCCACTCGATGTTCCAGCCCGGCCGTACCCGGTATTGCCCACGGCCGGGCGAGGGTGGCCTCGTCTCGCAGGTAGGGCCAGAAGTCGTCGCCGTGGTTCAGCTCGGTCTGGAAATCGGTCGAGATGTCGGCGAGCTGGGAAAGGTCGGGCAGGCGCCAGGGCTCGGCGCTGGTGCCGATGTATCCGTCCGAAAGCAGAATGACGGGCGTCATGTACTTGACTGCGAGGCGGATCGCCTCGATGGCAGTGTCGAAGGCATCCGCCGGGGTCGACGCCGCCACGACCGGCAACGGCGCCTCGCCATGTCGCCCATAGAGCGCCATCAAGAGGTCCGATTGTTCCGTCTTGGTGGGGAGGCCGGTGCTGGGGCCGCCCCGCTGCACGTCGACGACGACCAGGGGCAACTCGGTGATGAGGGCGAGGCTGATCGTTTCGGATTTGAGCGCCACCCCCGGTCCGCTGGTGCCGGTGACGCCGAGGTGACCGGCGAATGACGCCCCCAGGGCAACGCCTACGGCCGCGATCTCGTCCTCCGCCTGAAACGTGCGGACGCCGAAGTTCTTGTGGCGGGCCAGCTCGTGCAGAACGTCCGATGCAGGGGTGATGGGGTAGGAGCCGTAGAAAAGCGGAAGCTTGGCCTGTTGGGCACCGGCGATCAAGCCCCAAGCCAGGGTCTGGTTGCCAGTCACGTTGGTATATGTTCCGGGCGGCATCTCGGCCGGCGGCACGTCGTAGGTGTGTGAGAAGATCTCGGTCGTCTCGCCGTAGTGGTAACCGGCTTTGAGCGCGGCGACGTTGGCGGCGGACACCTCCGGAGATGCCGCGAACTTCTCGGTGATCCACCCGATCGTCGGCTCCAGGGGCCGGTCGAACATCCAGGCGACGAGCCCCACCGCCAGCAGGTTCTTGGAGCGCAGGGTGGCCCGCCCCCGCACGCCCGTGTCCTTCACGGCCTCCTTGGTGAGGGTCTCCATCGGGACCTCGAGCAGCTTGTACTTGTCGAGGCTGCCGTCTTCGAGTGGATTCTTCTCGTAGCCGGCTTTTTCCAGATTGCGCTCCTCGAAGGCGTCGGTGTTGACGATGATGGTGCCCGATTCGGGAAGGTCGCCGACATTGGCTTTCAGGGCGGCCGGGTTCATGGCGATGAGGACGTCCGGACGATCTCCCGGGGTGAGGATGTCGCTGTCGGCGATGTGGATCTGGAACGAGGAGACGCCTGGAAGGGTTCCGGCCGGGGCCCGGATCTCAGCCGGGAAGTTCGGCAGCGTGGCCAGGTCGTTCCCGAAAACGGCCGACGCGTCGGTGAAACGAGCTCCCGCCAGCTGCATGCCGTCCCCCGAGTCGCCGGCAAAGCGCACGACGATTCGATGGCGGGTCTCAGTGGTGTGGGCGGTAGTGGTCATGGGGAGATATCTGTTGAGAGGCGCCGACCATGTTAGGTGTGGATTCGGGCTACAGGACGGTTAGAGCGGCGGCGATTCGTAGCCGGCGATCCCGTCGTCCTCGGTGCGCAGCCCGATCGCGAGCAGCCCTCGTTCGCCCCAATGGGGACCGATCAGCTGAACCGAGGCGGGTGGTGTTCTGTCCCCGATCAACGGGAGGGCCAGGGCCGGGTTGCCGGCCTGGTTCACCAGCGACGTGAAGGCCGACAGGGGGCCCCGATAGAAGAGATTCTCGCCGTCGATTTCGATCTCGTCGACTCCGATCTCCTTGCGGGAGGCTGCAACAGTCGGAGTCACCAGTATGTCGATCTCGTCGAACAGGTCGTTCATGCGGGAGCGGAGGCGTCGGCGCCACCGTTGTCCTTCGGTGCCCTGAGCGACGGTCAGCGACATGGCCTGGCGGAGGCGGTCGCGCACGTCGGGCCCGTACTCCTGGTGGCGGGACGGAAACCAGGAAGCGTGTTCCAACGCAATTTCCGGGTATGACGAATAGATGATCATCTCGGATGGATCGAGGAGCGGTTCGTCGATCTCGGTCACCTGGGCTCCACTCTCTTGCAGATACTCCAGAAACGACTCGAAGGAAGAGCGGAGACCAGCTTCCATTGGCCGGTCAACCCACGGGTGTGGCACCGCCATCCGCAGGCCGGCGAGATCGCCCGGGCCCTCGGGCAACTCGACTGGCCGGTCGGGCGTGGTGGGGTCGGATGCGGAAAAACCCGCCATGGCGCCGTACAGCAGGACCGCATCGGCGACGGTTCGAGTCAACGGTCCGACGGTGTCGAGGCTCGGTGCGAGCGCTACGACGCCTTCGGTGGGGATTCGGCCAAACGTGACTTTCAGGCCGACTACGCCGCACAACGCGGCCGGAACCCGCACGGAACCACCGGTATCCGTTCCCAACGCCCCCGGGACCATCCGGGCGGCCACCGCTGCCGCTGACCCTCCCGACGAGCCTCCCGGGGACAGATCCGTGTCCCACGGGTTCCTGGCGGGCCCGGTCCACGGGTTCTCACTGGAGAAACCAAACGCGAACTCGTGCAGCACGGTTCGACCCAGCATGATCGCCCCTGCCTCTTCCAGCCGGCGTACTGCGGTGGCCGTCCGCTTGGGGTGCGTTCGGTAGAACGAGGAACCGGCCGTGTTCGGCAACCCCCGCTGGTCGAAGAGGTCCTTCACGCCGATCGGGATGCCAGGTAGCGGGCCGGGGGCGGTGCCCCGGCGATCCAGCATCTCGGCGCGCAGCAACGCCTGGTCGGCGTCGATGAGGGTGAATGCGTTGAGCAGATGGTTGAGAGTTTCGCAGCGTTCGAGGTGGGCGGCGACGAGTTCCCGGGCCGTGCAGTCGCCTCGCTGGACGGCGTCGCGTTGTTGCGTGATGGTGAGCCGGGTGAGATCCACGGTTGGAAGATACCGCCGGTAGCCTTTCCCGATGCGCCGCACAACGCTCCTCTTGATGGTTCTGACAACCGTTCTCGTCAGCGGATGCAAGGTTCGCAACGACACCGTCGTTTCGATCAACGCCGATCGAAGCGGTACGCTCGTGTTCGAGCTATCGGTCGACCAGGAGCTGCGGGATCTGCTCGAAGGCTTCGGGGAGGGGGCCGTCGGCGGTGGCAGCCTTCTGGACGGTCTCGACGCCCAACTCGAGAACGTGCCGGAGGGGTGGGTGGCCGAACGCTTCGTCGACGGGCCGTTCGAGGGGGTGCGCACATCGACGACGTTCCAGTCGCTCGACGAGCTCAACGCTCTGGTCAGCGATCTGAATCAGCAGGCGCAGTCCCTCGGCAATGTGGGTTCAGTGATTCAATTCACCGCCGCCGACATCGACGACAGCCTGGTGCTGGAGGGAGATGTCGGGGACCTATTCGGAGTGCTGGCCGACCAGTTGGGAGCGTTGGGAGCCACGGGACTCGACCCCTCGCAGCTCCCATCTGTGCTCGAGTGGCGCCTCATCGCTTCTCTGCCGGGAGCGATCTCCGACGACAGCGACGGGGAGGTGGATCTGGAAACCGGCCGGGTCATCTGGACCTACCGGCCTTCGGACACCGATTTCCGCATCGTGGCGAGCGAGCGCTCTTCCAGCGGTGTTGCCATCGGATTGGCGGCGCTGGCGGCGGTGGTGGTGGCGGCCACCGCCGTGGCATTGTGGCGCACACGCGCTCGCAGCGTCGAGCCGCCGGTCGGTCGGTCTATGCTCACCCCGGAGGAGGATCCCTATGGGCGCTGACTTCGTTTCCAAGATCCGGGTGACCCGAGAGTACGACGCCCGCCCGCTGGATGCTGCCCATCTCGAGATGCTGATCGAAGCCGCTCGTTGGACCGGTAGCTCCAAGAACAATCAGGCCTGGAGCCTCATCGTCATCGATGATCGCGGCCGCATCGACGAGCTGGCGACGGCCGGGTCGTTCACGGGTCCGCTGTCGGGGGCAGCGGCGGTCCTGGTACCGGTGCGGCACGCGGGTGGCAACGACTTCGACATCGGCCGGATGGCCCAGAGCATCATCGTCACCGCCGAAGTCCTCGGCATCGGTGCCTGCCCGATCACCCTCCACGATCAAGAGCGAGCATCCGAGGTGCTGGGCCTGCCCGATGGCCACGCTGCCCGCTGGTGCGTCTCGCTTGGCTACCCGAATCAAGAGGCAGAAGAGGCGGCGCGGCAACGCCGCCGGGACGGCAAGTTCATTCCATCGGGACGCAAACCCGTCGACGACTTCGTGCACCGGCAGGGTTGGTAGTCAGCCGGAAAACCCACCGATCCGCGTGATCGGCCAATAGCGGAATCGCACGCGCCACACCCCATCGGCCACGGCCACCGGCCCAAAGGTCCTGCTGTCGGCAGTGTCGGTCGTGCGGTTGTCGCTGAGTACGAACATCTCACCGGACTCGAGGTCCCAGGTTCCGGCGCCGGCCAGTGCCCCCGTGGCCCACGGCTGTGGCACCGGTTGTTCGTTGACCCCCAGTCGGCCCCCTTCGATCTGTACCCGGTCCCCGTCCACCGCCACTGCTCGTTTCACCAGGAGCATGTCCGGGTTGCCCGGGTGGGGGATGACCACGAGCGCGAAGCGAGGGAGCTTGTGCCGCACGCGGGTCGCGACCAGATAATCACCCTCCCGAATCGTCGGCTCCATGCTGGCATCGGTGGCCTCGAACCGGGCGAGTGAGCGAACCAGCCAACTTGCCACGGCGGCGACCGCGGCGGTCACGACCAATCGAAGTCGGTTCATCGGTGAGCTCCCCGGGGGCGGTGGCGGCGAGTGTAGGGTTCGGCACGCGTCGCCGGAGGGCACGCCGCGGCCCGCGGGCACGCCATACAGACACGCCACGACCCCGGAGGGAAGAGATGGGTTTCTTCAAGCCAGCACGCAAGGTCCACGCTCACTGCCATGTCCCGTGCGGTATCTATGACCCGGTATTCGCCCAGAATGCCGCTGAGACCGTCGTGAAGATGGTCGAGCAGATCGAGGCGCTCGACAGCGATTCACCCACGTACTCGCACGATCTGGCGCGGCGGGTGGCGAACAAAGAAGACCACGCCAAGAAATGCAAATATGAGTTGTTGGACGTGCTGTGGACGCAGTATTTCAAGCCCGCTCATGTCGAACGCTGGCCGGATCTGCACGAGAAGTTCTTCGATGCCGGTCACCTCTGCACTCAGAACATGCAGGAGATCAATGCCGAGAAAGCTCAGGCTCTGCTGGACGCCGTCAACGAAATCGCCGGCATATTCGCCGAGAGCAAGAGCTAGATCATTCGGCCAGAATCCCTCCGGCGGCGACGGCCGTGATACCGAAGGTCGCTGTGGCGGCCACGATCGTCGTCGCAGCGCCGTAAGTCGATGTCGGGTCCACCGCCAGCGTGACCAGCCATTGTGTCAGCCAGGCCATGGCGCCTGCCAGCAGTGCCAGGGGAAGTGAGCGCGCCACCGTTCTCGTCACCGGAGTGAAGAACACCCATCCCTGCTGTTCGTACCAACGCCAGAGCAGGACACCGGTGTAGCCGGCCAGTGAGATGACGCTGGCCATGGCGACGCCGCGCACACCGTAGCTGTCTGCCGCCCAGGCGTAGAGCGGGATCGCGATCAACGTGGCGATCGAACCGGCGATGACCGGGGTCCACATCTGCCGCCGGGCGTAGAAACCACGGGTGACCAGCTGCAGGATTCCCCACAGCGGGATCGCCAACGCATACACGGCGAGCGCCAATCCGGCGGCCTCGGCGTCGTCGGCGTCGAAACGGCCTCGTTGATAGAGGAGCGAGATCACGGGCCGGGCGAGGATGGACACCAGCACCGCTGCTCCGATGCTCAGCACCGTCACCCACTGGATCGACCTGGAGAGAGTGGTGGTGAGCTCCTCTTCCCGGCGTTCGTTGAACAAACGCGCCAGCGTCGGGTATGCGGCGACGCTGGCGGCCTGGGCGATGGCCCCCACCGGGACCAGCATCGTGCGGCGGGCGTATTCGATCTGGGTTGCGGCCCCCGGTCCGACATCCGTGCCGAATTTGGTGGCGAAGAACTCGTCAAAGAACGCGATCGATTGGCCCACCATGAGGGGGATCGCCAGCGTCACGTACTGGCCGACCGCCGGGTGCGTCCATGAGGAAGCGACCAGGCGCAGGCCGGCCCGGTGGGCTCCCGCCAATTGCAGCAAGAAGTTACCGGCGATCGACCCTCCCAATACGCCCCACATGAAGGGAGCGGTTTCTCCCTGGCCTCCCCCCAGGTTGCCGAGCACGCCGCCGGTGATGATGCCCAGGTTGTAGATGACCGGGGCCATGCTCGGTATCACGAACGAGCCCTTGGCGTACTGCACCGCCAT
>JBFIPU010000085.1:0-12001 GCA_041609995.1 Acidimicrobiia bacterium | reverse complement strand
CACAGTCGAGCCTGTCGTCCATCCGTCGCAACCATGGCCGTCCGAGGCGATCGCCACTGCCGAGGAGGTGGCTGAGCATCTTGGATCGGGAGGCGTTGTCGTCGACGCCCGCGCATCCGAGCGATACACCGGCGACGTGGAGACCATCGATCCGCAGGCCGGCCACATCCCGGGCGCCGTCAATGTGCCGTTCGGTGGTCTGCTGGCGGACGATTACAAGCTTCGTCCCGACCTCGGCGAGTGGCTCACCGCGCGTGGAGTGGACGGCAACGCCATCGTGTACTGCGGATCGGGGGTGAGCGCCTGCCTCAATGTGCTTGCCTCCGAAGCGATCGGAACCGGTCGCCCCAGGCTCTATGTGGGCTCGTGGTCGGGGTGGTCCTCCGATCCCTCCCGCCCTGTGGAGACGGGACCCACCCGGTGATCAAGCCGGACGCCCGAGCCCACTGCCGGGCCTGATCTTCCGGAGGCCTCAGGCGTCGGGGTGACGCCGGGAGCGTTTGGCGATGACATCCACCTCTCCCACCCGGCGCCCATCCATGCGCCGTACCCGCATCGACCAGCCGGTCTCGCTCAACAGGTCACCGACCCGCGGGACTCTCTCCAGCCGGTCCATAACCAGCCCGCTGACCGTGTCGTAGTCTCCATCAGGCAAATCGATGCCGGTTTCCTTTCGCACCTTGGCGGGTCGCAGCGAGGCGTCGATGATGTAGCGGCCGGCCGAGATCTTGCGGACGCCCTCTGCCTCGGAGTCGTGCTCATCGCGGATCTCCCCCACCACCTCCTCGACGATGTCTTCCATGGTGATGATGCCGGCCGTACCCCCGTGCTCGTCGACCACCAGCGCGAGGTGGTTGCGCTGGCGGCGCATGTCCTCCAGCAGGGTGTCGACGCCCGCCGACTCGGGTACCACCAGCAGCGGGCGGATCAGCCGCACCGGGATCGGCTGTTCGAACTCCGCATCCGACAGGGTCAGCAAGTCCTTGGCGTGAACGAACCCGCGCACGTCATCGAGATCTGAGCCGTAGATGGGCACCCGGGAGAACCCATGCTCGGTGACCACCTCTTCGATCTCGTTCGGAGTGGCGGTGTCGGGGAGGGCGACGATGTCGGTGCGGGGAACCATCACGTGATAGGCGTCGAGTTCCCAGAGGTCGATGGCACCGGTGAGCAGCCGATGGGCGAACTCCTCCACGACCCCCTCCCGGCGCCCGGCGGTGATCAACGACGCGAGCTCGTCGGCGGTGTGGGCGGCCCGCCGCTCGTTGGGATCGATGCCCACCAGCCGCAGGATGAGATTGGCGGTTCCGTTGAGAAAGGCGATGACGGGCCCGAACACCACGGTGTACACGCGGAAGGGCAGCGCCATCAGGAGCGACGACCGTTCCGGGTCGGCGATGGCGACGTTCTTGGGGGCCATCTCGCCGATCACCATGTGGAGGAAGACGACGATTCCCAGTGCCACCACAAACGAGATCGAGTGCAGTACCGAATCGGAAATCTCTACGAACGAGGAGATGGCGGCTTCCAGGAGCGTCGCCACGGCCGGCTCGGCCACGAAACCGAGCAGGAGGGAGGTGATCGTGATGCCGAGCTGGGCCCCGGCGAGGGAGAAGGAGAGATCGTCGATCAGCCGGACCGCCGCCTGGGCGCTCCTGCCGGGACGGACTTCGAGCGTGTGGCGGCTGGCGGCGGTGAAGGCGAATTCGGCGGCCACGAAGAATCCGTTAAGCAGGAGCAGAAACACCATGGCAACGAGAGCAATGAGGGTCACGTCTCGTCCTCCGGTGGGCGGGGCTTGACCGACACCTCGGTGGCCAGGTGTTCGTCGACCGACACCACTTCGATCCGGAAATCCTCTTCCTCGATGACGTCGCCCACCTCAGGGAACCGCTCGAGGGTCGCAGTGATGAAGCCGTTGAGCGTGTCGTAGTCGCCTTCGGGCCAGGAAAAGCCGGTTTCTTCGGCCACTTCGCGCCGGTGGAGGGCACCGCTGACGACACCCGGGCGCACCGGGGCGGCGGGCGGTTCGGGCTCGTCGTGTTCGTCCTCGATCTCACCGAGGATCTCCTCGACGATGTCCTCGACGGTCACGATGCCGGCGGTGCCTCCGTACTCGTCGACGACCACCGCAATGGTCTTTCCTTCGTTCTGGAGCTCGATCAAGAGAGAGTCAAGCGGCATCGAATCTGGTACCCCGTGGACGGGGCTGGCGATTTCGGTCGCCGGGGTGTGGTTCCTCCACGGACGGGGCACCCGGAAGATGTCTTTGACATGAACGATGCCGAGTAGCTCGTCGAGGGAATCCCCATAGATAGGGAATCGGCTGAAGCCGGTTTCGACGGCCAGCTGGCGCACGTCGTCCACCGTCGCGTCGGCTTCGATGCCGACGACCGATACCCTCGGCACCATGGCGTCGCCGGCGTCGCGCTGAACGAAACCGATGGCGCGGGTCAGCAGTGAACTCTCGTCCCTGCCCAGCTCACCCTCGGCCGAAGAGGCCTGGACGATCATCTGCAGCTCCTGTAGGGATCGCAGGCCGGCCAGCTCGTCGCGGGGCTCGATCCCGAACAGGCGCACCGTCCAGTTGGCTGCCCGGTTGAAGAAGTTGATCAGCGGACGCAGGACGGCGTTGACGGCCGCCATCGGAAGGCCGACCCGGAGGGCCGATCGATACGGCCGCGCGATGGCGAAGTTCTTCGGCACGAGCTCGCCCATCACCATCTGGAAGATGGTGGTCAGTACCAGCGCAATCGTCAGCGTCAAGCCGAGCGAAGAGATCCCGATACCGCCGAGGATCGGCTGGAGGAAATGGGCCACGGTGTCTTCAGCAAGAGCACCCAGGATCAGGGAGGTGATGGTGATCCCCAGCTGGGCGCCGGACAACTCGAACGACAAGTCCCTGAGCTTGCGTAGTAGCCGGGCAGCACGGCGGTCGCCTTCAGATGCGCGAGATTCGACCCGGCTGCGATTGACCGCCACCAATGCAAATTCGCCGGCCACAAAGAAGCCGTTGATGCCAATCAGTAGCAGGACGAGCGCCAGACCCAGCCAGCGGTTAATGGACTACCTCCGCAACGGGTGAGGGGCGTCAGAATACAACACCGTACCCGGGTATTCAGCGTTCAGGAGAGAACGTCCTGCAGCGCCGCTATCGCCATCTCGATCTCGGATTCTGTCGTGTAGTGGACGAACGAGAGGCGGACGACCCCGGATTCGGGATCGATGCCGAGCGACTCCAGCACCCGGTACGCGTAGAAGTGGCCGGCCGCCGTCATGATGTTGCGCTCAACCAGCGCCGATGCCACCTCGGCCGGCTCAGCGGCAGGAACGAAAGCGACGGTCGGGCACCGGTGCCCGCCGGCGGGAGTGGCCGTATCGGGGCCCAGGATGCGCACACCGAGGTCCTTCAGGCTTTCGAGGAGGGGGGCCAGGAGCCGGGTCTCATGATCGGCCCAGAGCTTCGACACGGCGCGAGCTGACCCGGTGACGTCAGAGGGGAGCCCGTGGTGAGCGGCGAGGAACTCGATGTAATCCAAGACGCCGTCCGCTGCCGCGATCTGTGCATGGTCGGGCCCGGCCGGTGTCAGGCGCTTGCCGGGGAGGGCGGCGTTGAAGAAGTGCCCTTGATTGGTGACCTGGTCGATCAAGCCGTTCTGCACCACCATGAGGCCCTGGTGAACCGAATACACCTTGTACAGGCTGAAGAGATAGACATCGGCGCCCAGTTCGCCCACATCCGGGATGGTGTGCGGAGCGAACGACACCCCGTCCACCACCACCCGCGCACCGACAGCATGGGCCCGGGCGGTCAGGTCTTTCACGTCGTTTTCCTGCCCGATCACGTTTGAACAATGGGGGAAGGTGACTATCCGGGTCCGCTCCGACAGCAGCGCGTCGAGCCCAGCCGGATCGAGGAGCCCGCTGACCGAATCGATGCGCCACTCGAGCAGCGTGGCGCCGGCCGCCTCGGCCATCCGCCGAATGGCGCCCGTGTTGGCTTCGTGGTCCTGATTGGTCACGATGATCTCATCGCCCGGGCCGATCCGATCGGAGAGAGCATGGGCGAGTACGTAGGTGTTGGCCGACGTGGACGGTCCGAAATGGACCTCGTCATTCGCAACCCCGAGGGCGGCCGCCCAGCGTGTATGCGAGGCGTCCATCGCCTCGCCGGCCCGCACCGATGGGTCGAAGCCGGCATGAGGCTGCACTTTGGTCTCGGTGTAGAACCGGGTCAGCGCGTCGATGGTCTGGCGGCATGCGTACGACCCACCCGCGTTCTCGAAGAACGCCTGTCCTTTGAGAGCCGGCAAGGAGAACGCCGGAAACTGTGAACGGGCAACCTCGACGTCCAACGCTGTCACTGTTTCCGCCTCCTTGCCCACGCAGACACGTTAGCCAGGCCCATCGGCCCGTGAACAGATCGGGGTGCAGGTACGATGGGGTCAGAGCCGATATCCGGTAGGCGTCCCTGCTGCAGCCCCGGCACCCACTGCCGTTCCTGGCCGGGAAGGACACTGGAGGTAACAAGATGACAGACGTACTGACCGTCGATCCGGACTTCACCCCGGAGCAGCACAAAACCTGGGCCGAGCTCTACCGTCGCCAGAAACCGCGTGTCGAAAGATGGGCGGCCTCGGAGTATTTGGAAGGGTTCCCGCTCCTGGACATTCCTTCTGAAGGGGTGCCCACGCTCGAGTACTTGACGTCGAAGATCAAACCGGCGACAGGTTGGGAGGTCGTTCGCACGCACACCCGCTATTCCGAGGCGGACGAGTGGTACGCCCAGATGAACCAACGCAAGTTCATCGTCACCGATTACATGCGCTCGTGGGAAGAACTCGACTGGACCCCGGAGCCCGACATGTTCCACGACATCTTCGGTCACCTTCCCTACTTCATGCTGCCCCGATACACGGAGCTGTTCGAGATTTTTGCGCCCGCCTATTTGCGGGCTACCGCCGATGACCAACGGGAGGCGGTCAAGCGGCTCGCCTGGTTCTCGACCGAGTTCGGTGTCAAGTTCGAGCACGGCGAGAAGAAGATCTTTGGCACCGGCTTGATGTCGGGGGGCGACGAGATGGACCGGGTGATGCAGCCCGACTTTCCGCTCGTTCCCTTCACCGTCGACAACGTGATCTCCAAGCACAAAGTGATGTACGAGCACCACGACCAGCTCTTCTCGTTCGAGGAGATCGACGAGATCAAAGACGCCATGCAGGTCTACTTCGACACCTTCTGAGAAACCGCTGCGAGCCCTGCGGTAGAGTCGGCGGCATGGCGGCTGAGGTCGACGAGTGGTTTGAGGCTTACGACAACCCCATGAAGGATGTCGTCCTGGCGGTGCGGGACGTGATTCTCAGCGATGACCGGATCGAAGAGACCATCAAATGGAAGAGCCCCACGTTCACATACAAGGGCAACCTCGCCAGCTTCAATCCACGCAGCAAATCACACGCCAGTCTTCTTTTCCACACCGGCGCCCACATCCCGGGCGACCATCCCATTCTCGCAGGAGGCGGGGACACCGCCCGCTACGCGAAATTCAGCTCGCTCGATGATGTCGAGGCGAAACGGAGTGACTTGTTGGCGGTGGTCGATGCGTGGTGCGTCGCTCGAGACGGTTAGTCGCCCATCGCCACGGCCAGAATCTCGACGAAGCGGTGCACATCCTCGAACGTGTTGTACAGCGGAACGGGTGCGACCCGGATCACCGCCGGGTACCTCCAATCGCAGACCACTCCCCCGGCCCGAAGCCGCTCGTAGATCGCGTGCCCGGGCTGATTCCCGCCCGTGATCCGGAGCGAGAGTTGACAACCGCGTCGGCGGGGATCGATCGGGGTGATGCTCTCCACCCTCCCGTCGAGGTGAAGCCCGAGTAGATACTCGAGATAGGCCGTGAGCAACATCGACTTTCTTCGCAGCGGCCCCATCCCGACTTCGTCAAAGATCTCCATCGAGGCCACCAGCGGGGCCATGGCCAGAATCGGTGCATTGCTGACCGCCCAGGCGTCTGCCGTCGGCTCGGGGTCGAACGTGGTTGCCATCTCGAATCGCGATCTCAGCTTGTGACCCCACCACCCGTGCAGCCTGGGAATGTTCCCACCCAGGTGCCGGCTGTGGACGAACGCGCCCGCAATCGCCCCCGGGCCCCCGTTGAGGTACTTGTAAGTGCACCAAGCGGCGAAATCGACGTTCCAGTCATGCAGCTCCAGTTCCACGTTGCCGGCTGCATGGGCGAGATCGAGACCGACCTGGGCGCCCACCTCGCGGGCGGCGGCGGCGATATCGGCCATCGGCAGCACCTGTCCGGTGTAGTACTGGATGCCCGGCAACATCACCAGCGCCAGTTCCTCGCCGTGGTCGCGGATGGCGGCGATGATGTCTCCCGGTCGCAGCGTGTCCTCCCCCGGTCTCGGCGAAATAGTGACCAGTGAGGAGTCCGGGTCGAAGCCGCGTTGGCGGATTTGGGACTCCGCCGCGAAATGGTCAGAGGGGAACGCATGGTCTTCAATCAAGATCTTGTGGCGGGTCGGCGTGGGCCGGTAAAAGCTGATCATCAAGAAGTGCAGGTTGACGGTCAGGGTGTTCATCATCACGACCTCAGACGGGTCGGCGCCCACCAGCCTCGCCATCGATGCCCCGATGGCTTCGTGGTATCGCACCCACGGCCGCTCCGAGGCGAAATGGCCGCCTACCCCCAATTGCGCCCACTTGTCGAGCTCCTCCCCGACCACGACCGGCGCCCGTCTGGGCGAAAGACCGAGCGAGTTTCCGACGAAGTAGATGCCCGGTTCTCCGTCGACGGCTGGGATCAGGAAGCGGCTGCGATAGTTGCTCAGCGAGTCGTCGGCGTCCAGGCGGCGGGCGGCTTCAATGCCGGGTTCAAACTGCATCATGCTCCAGGGCGGCAACGGCGTATCCGAGGATCGTAGAGGGGTCGCCGAGGTCGTGAACGATGTCGAAGTGGTTGCGGTCTGCAACCTCGATGGGCGGAGGCAGCCCCCACTGGAGGGTCAGGGCCTGGCTCTGCTGGTGAAACGCCTCCGTTTCATGCTCGCCGTAGGCGACGATGATTGCCGGCGCCGGGGGTGGCGGCTGGTGCAGGGGGCTGAAGCGAGCGGCGAGATCGGCGTCGAGACCGAGGACATCGTTGACGTAGGTGTCGACCAGCGGGCCGAGATCGAAGATCCCGGACACCAGCACGAGGCCGTTGACGGGGTTGGTGAGTGCTGCCATGGCCGCCAGGTGGGCCCCGGCCGAGGAACCGGACACCACCAGGTGGCCGTCCTGTACCAGCCGTTGGCGGACCGTCGATATCCCGCGACGCACGGACTCGACGATGGATTCGAGCCCGACTCGCGGCGCCAGCGGATATCCCATGGCGACGAACGTGGTGTGCCGGGACACGAATCCGGGCGCCGGAAAGCAGCTGTCCTGCCGTGACAACTCTTGCCAGTACCCGCCGTGCACGAATACATGTGCCCGGTCGGACGCGGCCGGGAACACATCCATCTTCTCGTCCGGATCGTCTCCGTACGCAATCGTTTCCCACGTCAGATGCGATCGGACCTCGGCGCTTTGCCGGCTGTACCGCTCGAGAAGCCCGGGCAGGTCGTCGACCATCGAGCTCGGTGAGTACTGGCGCTCGCGTTCGGCCCGGTCGGCGTATCGCATGTTCGACGACGTTACATGACCACGGTCGCGAGGTGCCTGAAAGTATCGGAAACAACGCAGGGGGCTTCATGCGTGGCCGTACGCCAGCTTGGCCATGATGGCCGTCGTGTTGTTGCTTGTGGCGGTGCCGATCAATCAGCCGAGTCCACGGCCACGACTCAGATCGCATCGACGAGCGACACCACCATCACCAGCTTCGAATCCGACAACACCCCGGTCGGGTCGTGGATGTGGTGAGGTCACCACGACGGTTCATCCCACCAAACCCGCAGTCGCCCGTCACTCACTGGCAGGAGACCACCCGCCGGTGACCTATCAAAGCTGAAGGTCCCATCCGACACCGGGTCTCACGACGTTGCCTCACAGGCGAACCCAGTAACGGCTCTCTGGTCGCGATCCGATCCATCCAGACGTAGGCTTACGCCACCGAACCGTCGAACCCGACCATCCGACTCAACGAATCAAACTCATATGTGGTCGTTGACCCCCCATCACTCACACTCGCAATGGTGCTGCGGGGTGTAGGTGAACGACCCGTCCGGACCCGTCAACAACCGATCCCGCTCGTCACAGGTGTAGGTGTAGGTGTGGGTGTAGGTGTAGGTGTAGGTGTAGGTGCCGGTGGTGAGACGATGACCCGCCCCATCCGGACCGAGCCCCTCCCTGAGCTTGCGGGATCGATCTCTCCAGTGGGGTCCCCACACCCTGCGCGGGACACAGCGCGCGGGTTTGACTAGTTGGGTTCGTTGGCTGGTTTCATCACGGTGAAAGCGGCACCTTGCGGGTCCGACACGACGGCAAAGCGGCCGACCTCCGGAACGTCCATTGGCTGCATGAGGACCTGGCCGCCGTTGTCTTTGATCATGCCGAGTATTTCGTCGACGTCGTCGACGGCGAAATAGACACCCCAGTAGTTGGGGAACGAGCCCATGTCTTCTCGCTTGGGCAGCATGCCACCGGCGGCATGGCCTTCCACGTTCCCTTCTGCCCAAAACGACGTATAGGGACCGTTCGGCATCTGAGCGACCTCAGCCCGCCAGCCGAAGACCTCGCCGTAGAACGCAGCGGCGGCGTCGGTGTCGTCAGTGATCAGCTCATTCCAGAACAGGGTGCCATGCTCGTTGACCAGCTCGGCGCCGATGTGGCTCCCGGCTTGCCACAGTCCAATCGCAGCTCCGGTCGGGTCAGCGATGAAGGCCATCCGGCCGGTGTCCATGACGTCCAAGGCCGGCATGACGACGCTGCCACCGGCGGCCGAGGCCTTGGCCAATGTGTCCTCGATGCTGTCGACGTTCACGTAGCTACCCCAAAACGGCGGCATACCGGCTTCGGCTTGGTCGGGGGTGATGGGCCCCAGCCCCGCTACCGCCTTGCCGTCCTTGCGGAACATGGCGTAGGGCATCCCCATGTCATTCGGCATGTCCTCGGATTCCCACCCAAAGATCGCGCCGTAGAAGGCTTTGGCTGCATCCATGTCGGTGGTCCCCAGATCGACCCAGCTGGGCACCCCGTTCGCGTATCCATCTCGTTCCGGCATTGATCCTCCTGTCGACCGTCGATCCGGAATCTACCCGAGCCTTCACGGGAGTCTGGCTGGAATTAGCCGGCCCGAGAGGCGATGACCCAGGCGCTTTGTGTGCTCCCTCATCCCCGAGGCAATGGCCGAGGCTTCCTACGGCTGCTCGAGGGGCGGTTCTGTTTGGTGACCACGTCCCCGGAATCGATGTGAGTGGTATCGCCTGGCGCTCGCCGCAACGGTCGGCGAGTTGGAACAACTCTTGCCAGCACCCGCCTGAACACCTGCGCCCGGTCGGACGCAGCCGGGAACACATCCATCTTCTCGTCCAGATCGTTTCCGTACGCCGTCGTTTCCCACGGCAGTTGCGATCGGACCTCGTCGCTTTGCCGGGAGTACCGCTCGAGAAGCCCGGGCAGGTCGTCGACCATCGAGCTCGGTGAGTATTGGCGCTCGCGTTCTGCCCGGTCGGCGTATCGCATCGTCGACGACGTTACATGACCACGGTCACGAGGTGATCGATAGGATCGGAAACAACGAAGGGGGCCTCTATGCGTAGTTCTTACGCCTGCTTGGCCGTTTTGGCCGTCGTGTTGGTTGCTTGTGGCGGTGCCGATCAATCAGCCGAGACTCAATCAGCCGAGACGTCGGCCACGACTCAGATCACATCGACCAGCGACACCACCGCCACCGCCACCGATACGACCGAAACCAGCGTCACCGATACCACTTCCAGTACTTCGGAAGCTACGACGGCCATTGAGCCTGAGGTCGACAACGTAGCGCACGCGACCGTCGGCGATGCCTTTGTCGACGCTTTCTACTCCTTCGACCCCGCTACCCTCGAAGCGGTGCTGGCAGCTGCGCAGTCATCGCTTCCCATGGTGCTCTTCTACCAGGGCTGGGCCGAGGGCGGCAATTATGAAGTGCTGGATCAGATGCCCTGCAACACGACATTGGATCCCACTACGGTGGAATGCTCAATCACCGTGCGCGACGACCTCATGCAGGCGCTCAACCTGGACTTCAACGTCACCGACACATTCTCACTCACGATCCGCAATGGTGCTGTCGTTGATGTTGCCCTGTCCTCCAATGATCCGGAGCTCGCCGTGATGGCCTTTCAATGGGTCTCAGAGAACAAGCCTGAGCTGTTCACAGATGGTGCCTGCGAGGGGTTCTTCGATGGTGGCCCCACCCCGGGTGAATGTATTCGGGCCGTTGTCCAGGGGTTCGAGGAGTACGCCGCCAGCGAGGATTTCGCCGGCCCATAGTCCGCCCGCGCCGCGAGGGCTTGACGAGACAATCAGAACGTGAGTTTCGCTCACCACTGGCTCCATCCCGAGTCTCGATACGATCGACCACGAGGAACCATCGACTCCCGACCAACGCCGGATCAGTTGGTTGTCCTTGGGTTGGACGGGACGGCCGTCGATACACTCGGCGAGGGTGTGATGACTGACAAACGGGACAAATATGTCGACTTCCTCCGGGCGCTGTCGCTCGTCGTGGTCGTCGTGTGGCACTGGGGCTTCACCATCCTCGAGGTGAGCGAAGCAACGGTCTCTCCCAACAGCCCAATTGGGACGACCCGCGGGATGTGGGCGCTCACCTGGGTGCTGCAGGTGATGCCGGTGTTTTTCTTCGTGGGTGGATTCACCCACCGGCTGGCGTTCGATGCGTACGAACCGGGAACGTCTCGCCAGTTCCTCCGCAAGCGGGTCACCCGGCTGCTGCCCCCGGCCCTGACGCTGGTAGCCATCTGGGTCGCCATCGGCTTTGTCGTCGAGGCGGTCATCGACCCGGCCTGGACCTGGTCGGCGGTGATCCTGGTCCTGTCGCCGTTGTGGTTTCTCATCGTCTACCTGGTGCTGGTGGCACTGGCGCCACTGGCGATCAGGGCTCACTGGAAGTGGGGAGAGCTGGTGATCATCTGGCTGGTCGGTCTGGCAGCCGTCTTCGACGTCCTCCGCTTCGTCCACGACCAGGGATGGGCGGCCTGGCTCAACTTCCTCGTGGTCTGGGGTCTGGCCCACCAGCTCGGGTTCTTCTACGACCGTCTCGTCGCTGCGTCCCGCCGGGTCGGATGGATGTTCCTGTGGGGAGGGCTGTTCACCCTGATTGCACTCACCAACATGGGCTTCTATCCCCGGTCGGTGGTGGGCGTTCCCGAGGATCGCTTTTCCAACATGGGTCCGCCGACGCTGGCGATCGTCGGCCTGATCATTCTCCAGGTGGGCCTGGTGATCCTGTTGAAGGACTGGGTGACGGCCCGACTGGAGCACGATGAGCGCTGGCGCCGCATGTTCTCATGGGTGAATGCCAACTCGCTTCCGCTCTATCTGATGCACAGCACCGGCATGGCGGCGGCGATCGCGTTGCTGTTCGTCGTGTTCGGGTACCTCCCTCCCTCCGAGGCGAATCTCGAATGGTGGGTGACCCGTCCCCTGTGGCTCATTGCGCCCGCCGTCTGCACCTATCCATTCCTGCTCGTCTTCAACCGGATCACGAGGCGCCGACCCACCCCCTCTTCGGCCACCAAAGAGCTCGTCGCCACCTGATCGGCAGGTCGGAAGTCGTGCCCGGATATTGCGGTCACCTACCCGCCGAGAACCCGCCGAATACTCGCCGAGCACGGGAAGATGCCCGAGACGAAGACACCCGAGACGAAGACACCCGAGACGAAGACACCCGAGACGAAGACACCCGAGACGAAGACGCCCGATGCTGGCATGTACGCCCTGACCGACCAACGGCGCTCGCCAGTGGGTTCTGGCCGTGCTGCTCGGAGCACTGATGTGGTCGATT
>JBFIPU010000084.1:0-12208 GCA_041609995.1 Acidimicrobiia bacterium | reverse complement strand
CTCTACCAGCCGCCGGGGGTTGGGAACCACCATGCGGCGAGCATAGAAAGGAATCGGCGATTCCTGCTTGACAACACCCTTGTTTGAGCATACGATTAAAGCAAATGCTCAAACCAACTGCTCAAACTCCTGGAACCCCAGTGATATCGGCTCCGGCGCACCGCCCCAAGATCTTCGTCAAGTGGCTAGCGGAGAGCGTCTGGCGGGGGGCGGCCTCGGGGGCTCTCTTCGGAACCGTGCTGGTCGTCGCACTGGGGGAGGCGGCCGCGTTCTGGGCGGGTCTGGTGTTCGGGGGCGTGCTGGGCGCCATGTTCGGACCGGTGGCCGGTGCCCCGGTGTTCGTGTTCCTGGCCCTCCTCAACCGGCGCCGACTCGTCGGGGTGGGAGTCAATGCCGGCCTCGTCGCCACCTGGTTCGGGTTGCTCGGTGTCTGGATTTACGACGCCGAGGTGTCGAACGGCATCGCCGCGCTGGCCGGGTACCTCCTGCTGGTCGGGTGGTCGGCGGTGGGCGGTGCCCGGCGGGTGGACGAGAAGGTCCGCTCCTCCAATCGCCCGGTCGTGCCCGAGGTCGACTGGGACTTCCCGGAAGAACCACGCAAGCGGAGTTCAGCAAAAGAAGAAAGGAGTCGCAATGGACGCGACAACGCAACTGATGATCGTCTACGTTCTCTACGGGATCGTGGCGATCTACCTGGTGGTCTGGCTGGCCCGGACCCTGTTCAAGAACGGCGAGACCTTCCTGCTGGACGTCTTCAGTCGCCGCAAGGAGCTGGCACACGCCCTCAATCGGATGCTGGTCACGGGCTTCTACATGCTGAACCTGGGGTACGCGCTGCTGCTGTTGCCGGGGGAGCGCCCGCAATCGGCGGTGGAGACGAGCGAGCTGCTGATCTCGAAGCTGGGGATCCTGCTGGTGAGCCTGGGGGTGATCCACTTCGTCAACATGTTCGTGTTCTGGAAAATCCGCCAGCGCAAAGAGCTGGAAGCATCCGCTCCTCCCGTGCTGCATCGCGGCGTGCTCGAACCGCACGCCGAGGCATGAGCGCCCCGGCGGCGATCACGGTGCTGTACGACCCAGAGTGCACTCTGTGCCGCCGCTCTGCCTTGTGGCTGACCCACCAGGCCGCCTATATCGCGATCGAGGTGATGGCGGCCGGATCCCCGGCCGCCCTCGATCGGTATGGGGACTTCGGTCGACTGGGTGACGAGATGGTGGTCGTGGCTGATGACGGCCGGATCTGGTGGGGGTCGCCGGATGCCTACCTCGTGTGCCTCTGGGCGCTGCGCAGGTGGCGGCCGTGGGGGGAGCGGCTGGCCTCTCCGCTTTTGAGCCCCCTGGCCACCGGGTTTTTCAAGCGGGTGTCGACCCATCGGAAGGCGATCGGTGCCTTGCTCGGTTCGCCCCGCTGCCCCGATTGCTTGCCCGCCAGGTGATAGCCTCGATCTCGATGGACACCAAAGAGCGGATCGTCGAGGCGGCGGCCGAGACCCTCAAGACCGAGGGCATCACCGGGGCCAGCGCCCGGGCCATCGCCCGCACCGGCGACTTCAACCAGGCCCTCATCTTCTACCACTTCGGATCCGTGGAAGAAGTGCTGATGGCCACGATCTCGCACACGAGCCGGCGGCGCATCGAACGCTACCGCGAGCGCATCCAGGGCGTCACCACGCTTCCCGAGCTGGTGGCGATCGGCGACCAGCTCCATCGGGAAGATCTGGCCGAGGGGAACCTCACCGTCCTCACCCAACTGATGGCGGGTGCAGCCGGCAACGAGGAGATGGGTAAACGCCTCCGCGACGAGTTCCAGCCATGGATCGACGTGGTGAACGACTCGGTGGTGGCGGTGCTCCAGGACAGCCCGCTGGCCGGATCCATTTCAACCGAGGATCTGGCCTATGCCATCTCCTCCATGTTTCTGGGAGCCGAGCTGCTCACCCACCTCGACCCGAGCCAGGCCAACGAGACGCTGTTCGACTCGCTCAAACAATTCGCCGACATGGTCCAGAACCTGATCGGCATGTCGGCCCTCTTCGGCGACCCTCACTCGTAAAACTCCAGCCAGGAACGGGCTTGCTCTCTGGCTGATCTCAAGCTCAGTCGAATCGCGAGAACGCGATAGCCGGACCGCGGTCGAAATACCGCGCACTGTGTTGGAGCTGGGTAGTGTCGCTGAATAACGCTGGCTGTGGTCTTCCGACGCGGAAAAACCAGAGGCACACACATCCACGCTGGGATGGCTGAGCCTCTACTTGCAGACGAGCATGAAACCGAGAGGGATGCAGCCCTGGCACCGGGTGCCCGGCTTGCAGAAGGAGGAGCGGTGGAAGCAACGATGAACGCGGCGAGAAGAACCGGCCTGGTGCCCGCGCTGGCACTGGCAATGGTGGCAGCCATCCTGGCGACGCTACCGGGGACGGCGTATGCGGCCGGACCCCCGGTCTTCATCAACGAGATCCACTACGACAACGCCGGCACCGACACGGGCGAGGGCTTCGAGATCGCCGGTCCGGCCGGCACCAGCCTCGCCGGGTGGACGGTCGTGCTCTACAACGGCGCCAACAGCCAGAGCTACAACACCATCGCGCTGTCAGGCACGATTCCGAATCAGCAGGCGGGCTTCGGCGCTATGGCCTTTTCTCTCCCGACCAACGGCCTCCAGAACGGCTCGCCCGACGGTCTCGCGCTGGTCGATGCTGGCAGCACGGTGATCGAGTTCCTCAGCTACGAGGGCAGCTTCACCGCCGCCGACGGCCCTGCCAACGGCATGACGAGCGCCGACATCGGAGTGTCGGAGTCGTCAGGCACCCCGGTCGGCGACTCGCTTCAGCTCACCGGTACCGGCACAATGGGCGGCGACTTCACGTGGGCGGCGTCGCAGCCGAACACGTTCGGCGCGGTGAACACGGGCCAGACGTTCGGCACGGTGACCGGCCCAACCGACCCCGTGATCAACGAGTTCGTGGCCAACCACACCGGCGCCGATACGCAGGCGTTCGTCGAGGTGTTGGGCGACCCGTCCACCGACTACTCGGACTTCACGGTGCTCGAGATCGAAGGCGACGGTGGCGGCGCCGGAATCATCGACGCGATACTCCCGGTCGGCACCACTGATGGCGGCGGTCACTGGACCGACCCCGAGGACATGGAGAACGGCACCCTCACGATCCTTTTGGTGGAGGGCTTCGCCGGCAGCGTCGGCACTGATCTCGACACGAACAACGACGGCACTTTCGACTCGACCCCATGGATCCGCATCGTCGACGACGTCGCCACCAGCGACGGCGGGGGCTCCGACCGGGCCTACTCGTCCACCGTGCTGGCTCCTTTCTTCGACGGCAACCTGTTCGGGGCCGGCGGGGCTTCCCGCATCCCGAACGGAACGGACACGGACGCGACCGGCGACTGGCTCCGCAACGATTTCGACGGCTTCGGCTTCCCCGGCTTCCCGGGCTCGCCGGCGCTGGGCGAGGCGGAGAACACGCCCGGCGTGGTCAACGTGGCGATCACAGTGCCGACCGACCCGGTCGGCGCCTGCGGCGATCCCGCGACGCTCATCCACGACATCCAGGGCAGCGGAGCGACCAGCCCCGACGTAGGCAACATTCGTGAAATCGAGGGCATCGTCACCGGCGACTTCGAGGCCGGCAACGAGCTCCGCGGCTTCTTCATGCAGGAGGAGACCGCCGACTTCGACGGAGACGGCACCACCTCGGAGGGCATTTTCGTGTTCAACAACGGCACCGGCTCGGTTAGCCCGGGCGACACGGTACGGGTGCGGGGCTCGGTGGCCGAGTTCTTCAGTCTCACCGAGATCAACGACGTGGTCAGCGTCACCGGCTGCCCGGCGACCGGCACCACTGCTGCGGCTACGTGGTCGCTGCCCGTGTCAGCAGTCAGCGACTGGGAGTGGGTCGAGGGTATGGAGATCACCATCAACCAGACGCTGTATGCCTCCGGCAACTTCAACCAGGCCCGCTTCGGCGAGGTCGACCTGTCGGTGGGCGGCCCGCTCGACAACCCGACCAACGTCGTGGCCCCAGGCGCCCCGGCGATCGCGCTGCAGGATCTGAACAACCGCAGCCGCATCCAGCTCGACGACGGCAGCACCGTGCAGAACCCGCTGCCCTTGCCGCCGTACATCGGCGCCGGCGGCACGCTCCGCACCGGCGACACGATCCCGGAGATCACCGCCAACGTCGGCTACTCATTCGGCAGCTACGAGCTGCACCCGACCCAGCCGGTGAACTTCACCCGGGTCAACGTGCGGCCCGAGGTGCCTGATGTCGGTGGCACCATGGAGGTCGCCGCCTACAACGTGCTGAACTACTTCACCACGCTCGACAACGCCGGCCCAATCTGCGGCCCACAGGGCGACCAGGGTTGCCGGGGCGCCGACAACGCGTTTGAGTTCGGGCAGCAGCGGGCGAAGCTGGTCGACGCCATCGCACAGCTCGACGCCGAGGTCGTCGGTCTGATGGAGATCGAGAACCATCCGGGCGACGTGCCCACGGCCGACCTGGTGGCCGGTCTCAACGTCGCCACCGGGCCGGGGACGTACGACTACGTCGCCACTGGTGCCATCGGCAGCGACGCCATTCGCGTCGCGCTGCTGTACAAACCGGCGGCGGTGACTCCGCTCGGGCCGTTCGACATCCTCGACTCCAGCGACAACCCGCTGTTCGAAGACTCGCTGAACCGGCCGATGCTCTCCCAGACGTTCCTCGAAAACGCAACGGGTGCAGTGTTCACTGTTGCGGTCAACCACCTGAAGTCGAAGGGCTCGCCGTGCCCCGGCGACCCGGACACGGGTGACGGCCAAGGCAACTGCAACGTAACCCGTACGAACGCGGCGACGGCGATCGTCAACCACTTGGCGGGCGATCCCACCGGCAGCGGCGATTCCGACTTCCTGGTCATCGGAGACCTCAACGCCTACGCCCAGGAGGACCCGGTGGCGGCGCTGGAGAACGGTGGCTACACCGACCTGATCGAGGCCTTCGTCGGCAGCGGTTGGGGCGCCGGAGCGTACTCGTTCAACTTCTTCAGCCAGTCCGGGTACCTGGACCATGGCATGGCGAGCCCCTCGATCCTGCCCCAGGTCACCGGGGCTGCGTTCTGGAACGTCAACGCCGACGAACCACGGGGGCTTGACTACAACGACTTCAACCAGCCGTTGTTGTTCAATCCTGACGAGTTCCGCTCATCTGATCACGACCCGGTCGTGATCGGCCTCGACATGGGTGCCCGGGCGAAGAAGGAGCGGGTCCAGCTCGAGCTCTCGGCTCTGCTGCCGACGGATGACAGCCAGGATGATTTCTTCATCGAGAAGGCGATCGACCGCATCGGCGAGAGCCTGAACCCGGACTGGTGGTCGGCGCAAGCGCTCGATTCGAAGACCGGCAACCAGGTGTTCGACCGTGAGCATCAGGCTGTAGTGGAATTGCAGAAAGTGGCGACGGTCGACGTGTCTGCCGCCATCGCCGGCATTCTCGACGCGGACGAGCAATTGGCAATGCAGGCACTCAACGCCGCCATCCTCGGGGGTGGCAACCCGGGCCGCATCAGCCAGGCGCAAGGCAACCTGGCCGACGCCGCTGCGGCCATTGGCGACGGCGGCTTCGCCAGGGCGGTGCTCGATTACAAGAAAGCGTGGACGAACGCCATCAAGGCGTTGTAGGTAGCAAGGGGCCGGGTAACAATCCCGTCTCCGCCGTGACTACACGAAAAAGGATCAATGCGGGCTCAGGCTCGCGAGTCAACGTCGGCCGCATGGCCGAGGGTAGAGAGAAGGGAATAGGGACGATGCCATTTACAATCTGGGCGGGTCGCCGGCGCTGGCGGCTCCTCGCCCTGCTGGCGACGCTATCCATGGTCGCAGTATTGCTCGTCGGCGGGGGATCCGCCGCAGCAGACAAGCCGGACGATCAAGTCGATTTCTGGTTGACAGTTCTGCACAACAACGACGGTGAGTCGGAGGTGTTGCCGAGCGAGGTACTCGATGCGGATGACAGCGTCATCGGGACCGAGGGCGGCGTTGCTCATTTCGCCACCGTACGGTTCAACGCCGAGGTGAGTGCCCAGATCAAGCCAAAGGGAGACACCACCAAGCGCGGTGTGATCTTCGTTTCTTCTGGTGACAACTTCCTCGCAGGGCCGGAGTTCAGTGCCAGCGTCCGGGACCGAATCTGGTACGACGCGCTGGCGCTCGACATGCTCAAGTACGACGCGATCGATCTCGGCAACCACGATTTCGACTTCGGGCCGGACCTACTCGAGGAGTTCATTTCCGATGGCTTCCGGAAGCCCGGGAAGCCGCCATACCTGAGCGCCAACCTCGATTTCAGCGGTGAGCCGGGCCTGCAGGCCCTGGTAGACAATGGCGAGATAGCCAAGAGCACCATCGTCAAGGAGAAGGGCGAATGGATCGCCATCATCGGCGCGACCACCGAGAACCTCCCCTTCATTTCATCGCCGCGTAACGTGGTGGTCAACCAGGTGATGCCGGCTGTGCAGGCCGAAGTCGATGCCGCTGAAGCGGCCGGTGTCGACAAGATCGTGCTGATCAGCCATCTGCAGGACGTCGACGGCGACGTGGCGCTGGCCCAGCAGCTGACCGGCGTTGATGTCATGATTGCCGGAGGCGGTGACGAGCTCCTTGCCAACCCCGACGATCTGCTATTGCCCAGCGACGGTCCGGGCGACGTCGAAGGGCCGTACCCGATCATCGCAACCGACGCCGACGGCAACGATGTCCCGGTGGTAACGACCTCCGGCCAATACGGGTACGTGGGCCAGTTGACGGTGGGCTTCGATGACGACGGCAACGTGGTGGTAGTCGACGACGAACGCAGCGGTCCCTTGCGGGTCGTCAGCGAGGGCATCGGTCCGGACGGCGTCAAACCGGAGCGCGTCTTCCAGAAGAGGGTTGGAGCCCCGGTGGCGGCGTTCGTCGCCGACTTGGCAGCAAACGTGATCGCAACGTCCGAAGTGGACCTCGACGGTCGCAGGAGCAGCGTGCGCTCGGTCGAGACGAACCAGGGCAACCTCATCGCCGATTCGCTTCTGTGGCAGGCAGACCAGCTCGCCGCCGAATTCGGCGTACCGTCGCCCGACGTTGCGCTCCAAAACGGGGGCGGAATTCGGAATGACTCGATCATCGACGCCGGCCCGATCAGCGAGTTCGACACGTTCTCGATGGTGCCATTCCCGAACTTCGTGGCGGTGTTCCCCTCGATCCCGCGGACCCAGTTCAAGGAGATCCTGGAGAACGCTGTGTCGCGTATTGCGCCGCCGGCGTTGCCGGGCGGATCCGGCCGGTTCGCACAGATCGCAGGGTTCGAGTTCACCTTTGACACCATCGGCACTCCGTATTGCCAGGACGTCATCAACTGCACAACGCTTTCGACTGGCACCCGGGTGACTGAGGTGGAGCTGGACGACGGGACAGTGCTGGTAACCGGCGGCGCCGTCGTGGCCGGCCCGGATATCACGGTGGCCACGATCGACTTCCTCGCTCGCGGCGGCGACGAATACCCCTTCGGTGCGGCGCCGTTCACGGTGCTCGGTGCGAGCTACCAGCAGGCACTGTCGAACTACATCCAGGCGCCCACCGGCGGTGGCGGCCTGGGCGGGACCATCACGGCTGCGGACTATCCGGCAGGAGGTGAGGGGAGGATCACGCAGGTGCCTTGACGAGAGTTGAGTAAAGCAGGCGGGTGGGTCTCTCGGCCCGCCTGCTTTACGACTTGGTGAACGATGCCAAGCCCGTCCCAAGCGGCTGGGATCGATGCTGACCCAACTCGATCCCAGTCGTGCGGACGAAACCCCTGTTCGACCTCCTCGAGCAATTGGCCGACATCGTCCAGGACCTTTCTGGCAGGTCGGCCCTCTTCGGCGAAGCGCCGTCACGTCGGACCTCTTTTGTTGTTCTCGTCCAGGTCCCGCAGCTCGGCAGAAGCCAGGAACATCCCCTGTTCAACTTGTCTCACCGACCCGAACGGACATCGCCCTGTTCGAGATGTCGGATTGACGGATGCCGCCGCCAATCGGTAGTTCACGACCGCAACGGTGGCTGGGGCTGTCGTGACTGTGGGCGGTTGAACAGGTCGAAGACGGCGGGGTCATGTAGTCGGCCTTTCGGCATATCGGGCGTTTTCGCGTTCTCGCGCTTTGGGTGGTTTCTTGTCACACCTCGTGGATACGTTGCTCGTATGGCAACACCGGAGCCGGACACGATCGAGATTTCGCCGTTGGATCAACCGCCGTTGGATCGACCTGCGCTGGATCGACCGGCGTGGGATTCACGCGGTGATCGGGCCGGGGTGCGCCATTGGTCGGTCAATGACCCGATAGTGCGTGACCCGATGGTGCGTGACCCGATGGTGCGTGACCCGATCACGCAGATCGAGGCGGAGATCGAGCGGTTGAGCACGGACGATTATCGGGAGTGGCTGTCGTCGGCGTTGAGCGACCGAGTGAGAAGGCTGGGGCGTGCGCGGGAGCGCCTCGAGGCCGAGTATCTTCGCTGTCTGGCCGAGTGGGACCATCAGGGGGCCTGGGGGATCGATGGATCCCTCAGCCCCACCGCATGGTTGGCCTTCAACACCCCGGTGAAGCGGCGGGACGCCCTACGCCAGGTACGCACTGCCAACGTCGTGCATCGGTACTCCGACACTGCCGGGGCCCTTTCAGATGGCATGGTGTCGGCGAGCCAGGTCGAGATCCTGTCGCGGGCCACCACCCAGGGCCGAGACGCGTTGTTTCAGCAACACGAAGCTGTTCTGTTGGATGCGGCGTCAAGGTTGGACGAAGACGAGTTCGAAAGCGTCATCAAACAGTGGGGCAACATGGCCGACGACAAGCTCGGCCGAGCATCTTCCCGCCACATTCACGAAAACCGGTACCTCCACCTTCACGCCACGTTTGCTGGTGCGGTGGTAGTGGACGGCCGCCTCGACCCCATCGCCGGCGCTCAACTCCAGGCCGCCCTGGAACGACGGGTCACCCCCGACCCGAAAGACGACCCGGCTCCTCGCTCCGCGGCTCAGCTCAGGGCCGACGCACTCATCGAGCTGGTCGAAGATGCTGAAGCGGTGACCGACACGACTTCCCGCAGCAAGACCCGTGCTCACATGAATGTGGTTGTCGATCTCCCGTCTCTGCTGGGCGAGCCCTGGTCTCCGGTTTCGGTGTCCGAACTCCCCGGCATAGGGCCGATTGCCCGCAATACCGTCGAAGAACTGCTCTGCAGCAGCCACCTCACACGCGTCATCACCAACGGCCCATCCCAGATCCTCGATGTTGGGCGCACCGCTCGGTTCATCTCAGAACCCCAGCGCGCCGGCCTCGTCGTGCGAGATCGCCACTGCGTGTTCCCCAGCTGCCGGCGCGACCATCGCTGGTGCGACGCCCACCACCTCACGCCGTTTGAGGAATCCAAGAAGACCGACCTCCACGACCTCATCCTCCTCTGCCGGCGCGATCACACCCGGGTCCACCGCGGCGGATGGTCGATCAGCCGCGACCCTCTCACGGGGCGTATCACCGCTCTCTCACCCGACGGCCGCCAATTCACCCGGACACCAGAACGCTCCCCTCCATGACCCGTCCATGACGCGCCGTAACTAGGAGGGTCCCGCTCAGTGGCAACGCTGTTGGTACCGCGCGGCCACCCTTCGTGTTACTAGGATCGAACTCGGAGTAAGGGAGGGTTGTCAGAGGGCCCTCTGCAACAGAGGGAGAAGTCGATGCGGCGCAGACTGATAGCCGTTCTCGTATCCGCCATGATGGTTTTCACCGTGCTACCGGCAATAGCAGCATCCGCCGGAGGCCACACGCCGATCTATGCCATCCAAGGCGAGGGGCATGTGTCCCCAGAAGCCGGTAACTCGGTAGTCACTCAGGGTGTCATCACGGCCATCGGTTTCCGGGCCCTCTACGTGCAGGATCCGTTTGGCGACGGCAACGACGCCACGTCTGATGCGATCTTCGTCTTCGACTTCGGTTTTTCGTCCCGGAGCGTCGGACAGTGCGTCGAGTTGGATGGGTCGGTGAGCGAGTTCATCCCGGGCGGAGCTGGTACCGGCAATCTGTCAACGACTCAGATGTTCGCACCAACTGTCAGGGTCGTTGACTGCAACGACATGTTCGGGCCCGGCTACTCGTTCCCCGATCCGGTCGTCATCGGCCTCGGTGGGCGCGTGCCCCCTAACGAGATCGTCATCAGCGAAGACGAGATCGCCCCGCCGATCAACCTCCAGCTCGCCGCCGACGACGCCGCCAACAACTTCGACCCGGACGAGGACGGCATCGACTTCTACGAGTCCATGGAAGCGATGCTGGTGACGGTCGAGGACGCCCAGGCGGTGTCCGCGACCCGGCGTTTCGGCACCTTCAGCGCGGAGTTCTTCACGGTTCCCAACCAGGGCCACCCGCAGATCATCGAGCCCAACAACGCGCTCACCGCCCGCGGTGGCATCCAGATCCAGGCGGACGCCGACGGGTACGGCGACCTCAATCCGGAGCGGGTGCAGATCCAGCTCTCCGGTACACCGCTCTATCCGGGCGACATGAACCTGCAAGTGAAGGTCGGCGACCTGGTCGGTGACGTCACAGGTGTCGTTGGCTACAGCTTCGGCAACTACGAGGTCAACGCCACCGAGGAGATCGACGTCGTCGACGGGGGGCTCGGTGAGGAGACCACGTCGATCAACCCCAAGGACAAGTGGGTCACGGTAGCGTCGTACAACGTCCTCAACCTGTCGGTTGGCGACGTCTTCGATGACGAGGGGCCGGACGACGTCGCCCAGTTCGCCGAGCTCGGCTCCCAGATCGCCAACAACCTGAAGGCGCCCGACGTGGTCGCCCTCCAGGAGATCCAGGACGACAGCGGCGAAGCCGACAACGGCGTCGTGACGGCGGACGCGACGCTGCAGGAGCTCGTCGACTCCATCGTCGCCGCGGGCGGTCCCACCTATGTGGCCTTCGATGTCGATCCGGTCGACGGGACACAGGGCGGCGTTCCCGGAGGGAACATCCGCAACGCGTTCCTCTTTAACCCGGATCGGGTCGACCTGCTCGGGTCCACGGCGCTGGACGCTTCCCTACTCACGGCGGCGGGCGCCGACCCCACGGCGTTCGACGGGACCAGGATCCCGCTCGTCGGCTTCTTCGAGTTCGAAGGGGCGGAGTTCACGGTGATCAGTGTCCACAACACCTCGCGGTTCGGCTCGACGCCAATCTTCGGGGGGCCCCAGCCTTTCGTGCAGGCTGGTGAGGCCGAGCGAGAGGCCGAGACCACGGCGCTCAACCAGTACGTCGATTTCCTTCTCTCGAGCGATCCGGATGCCAACGTGATCGTCGCCGGGGACTTCAACACGTTCGAGTTCACCGACGAGCTCACCGAAGACCTGCCGGGGCCGGAGCCCGTGCTGTTCAACCTGTACAAGAAGGCCAAGAAGGGTGACGGCTACAGCTTTATCTTCGACGGCAACTCGCAGATGCTCGACCACATCTTCGTCACGAAGGAGGTGGGGTCCGGGGCCAATTTCGACGTCGTGCACGTCAACGTCGATTTCCCCCGCACGTTCATCAACGTGACCGGCAGCGATCACGAGCCGCTGCTGGCGCAACTCAAGCTAAAGAAGTAACGGCAGGCAGACGCAGGGGGCGGGCTCTTCGGGGCCCGCCCCCTGCGTCACTCGCCGCCGCGCACCGCGCCGCCTCGACGCCGAGGCCGATCAGCACCAGTGGCCACACCGGGGCGGTCCCGAGGTCCCAGACCCCGGTCGCCTTCAGCAGGAACAAACCGCCCTTCAGTACGAAGAACACGCCGGTCGCCAACGCCTCCGGATGCCAGTCGCACATCGCCGCGATCATGGTGGCCGCGGACTTCAACACGTTCGATTTCACCGATGACCTCACCGACATCCTGGCAGGCCCGAAGGGTGTGCTCACCAACCTGGTCCCCTTCAGGACGCCAATCGGAATTAGGGCTCCACTTGGGTGAGGAGAACTCCAACTGAGCCCGGCAAGCGGCCACTGAGCCGTCAGCCCCCACCAGTCCGGGTCGGCTCCGTCAGGGCCGGCCCGGACAGGGCGTGAGGGAGGGGGTGGCGGCCGCCAAGTCGGTCGGCTCCATGATGCCGCCGAGGAAACGCCATCCCGTTTGGATGACCTCGGCGTCGATGGCGCCGCTGTCGTCCCG
>JBFIPU010000083.1:0-12317 GCA_041609995.1 Acidimicrobiia bacterium | reverse complement strand
GAGCGCGAGATCGCGGTCGACGGCTGCCTCGGCGATAGTGGGGAGACGTCCGAGCCTCGCCGCCAGGGCGTCGACCATGTGCACCGTCGTCTCGTGCGCCTGGCGACGCGCCCAGAACTCGCGTGCGGCGGGCGCATCGTTCAGGAATACCATCGCCTCGAGGTCGGCGGGCGCCGCGTCGAGTGCCTCCAGCAGGCGACGCAGGCCCTCGGCGTAGTAGTCGTGGAGGTCGACGCCGGAACGGCCGATGTCCGTCTGGCTCGGCACGGTGGAGGGGTCCGTGCCCGTGACGTGGGCGGTCGCCCATCTGTGCACCATTGCCTGGTGGGCGACGAGGGTCCGCACGTTCCACTCTGGGCATGTCAGAACCTTCGTCTCCTCGCCCGCTGCCGCAGCGAGCTCCGCCAACCGAATCCCTGCCTCCTCGATGGCCGATGTGTGGTGTCGGAATTCGAGGATGGTGGGCAAGAGCAGCTCCTGTAATGGGCCTGGTGACGGACTCGGGTCGGCTGCTCAGTCGAGCCCCTGCCGGAGCATCGAACCGGAGTCGGGCGTGGCGTTGCCCATAGGGCCGGCCGGACGTTCCGGCGCCATTGGATTCTATACCCCGAGAACCTGAGCCAACTGGTCGGCTGCGCCTGGTCTGCCGGTCTGGCCTCTGCCGGCGAATGCCGGCGGAACGGCATCGTGCGAGCCAAACAGTCCGAACTTCACCCCAACACCTCCGACCCATCCCAGGCGAGCGGAAGGGCTTATCGCCACCACCGGCATAATCGAGGCTACCCACCCGCATTGCGCGGGATCACCAGATCAGGCGCACGAACGCCCATTCCGCCGTGTGCGCTGTATCGGCACATATTGAGCGCGTCGGGTTCAAACGCGTCCTCTCGGGTACCTAACAGGACGTACTGGCCGCGGCAGCGCATTCCCAGAGGTCAGAACTCGAACTCACGGTTCGAACGTGTCTTGCTTGGTGGCCCTAGCAGGACAGAACGCGAACCAGCGCCGAGGACCCAATAGCGAAGATTGCCGGTTACGGGCGGCTAGGTGTGTTGTAGCTTACCCTTCGTCTTTTTCCCGATCGCGTTTTTGCTCGCGAAAACATTCAACTGTTCGATCCGACATCACTCTGTGTCTAGTGAGTAGGTTCAAACCAACGCCCTGGGTGAAGGAGGGAAACCCGATAAGGGCAAGGTGGCCGCACCGGTGGAGAGATTCTCCAATGCCGGATTGAACCGGACCACCTCGTCGATCAATCCCCCCGTTTGTCCCGAAAGGAAAAACGAATGACTCATCAATCTATCCGCACACGCCTAGGCGCTGTGCTGACGGCCTTGATACTGGCGATGGGGCTAGTCGTCGGCCTTAGTCCGCTGGTTGGGACAACCTCGGCGGCGCCACCGGTGGTGACGTTCTTTACAAACAATCCCACGACAAACTCGACCGACTGGGGCACCTCCGTCACTGGGCTAGGCGGCGCTATTAACACGAATGTAGACTTCGATGCACATCCTCTGGGCGCATTACAAAGCAATTTTTACGCTCTATCCGATGGCGTGACCCTGACGCCAAGCGGAGATGTCAACCAAGTTCAGTTTGGCGCGGGGCCGGGACAAGGCAATACTGTCACGCCGCCCCTGTCTCCGGGTGAGGGTGTGCACCCAACGTCAAATTTCCTATTTGATGGCGGTTCTCCGTCCAGCCTTACTATCTCGTTCGCCCAACCAGTCCTCGGCGTAGGACTTTTCGTGATCGATTACTACAACCCTTCGGGGAGCAATCCGCTGACGATCGAAGCGTTTACCGGGGCAAACGGCACAGGAACTTCCCTAGGCAGTGCATCTTCGGTTGCTTTCAACTTCCAAAGAAACAACCTGTATTTCATGGGGGTTAGTAGTTCTGGCAACGACATTGGCTCAATAGTCTTCACAGACGTGAACTCGGCCACCGGTGACACCACTGGGATCGACAGCATCCAGTTTGCTCCTCTTGTCAACCAGGCTCCCGACTGTTCCAATGCGACTCCGAGCCTCGACACGCTGTGGCCACCGAACCACAAATTCGTTGACATCACTGTTGAGGGGGTGACCGATCCCGACGGTGACCCGGTCACCATCAACATCGACTCAGTCTGGCAGGACGAGCCGACCGACACCTTGGGTGATGGGTCGTTCACACCGGACGCCACGGGGGTTGGGACCGACACCGCGGCGGTTCGGGCCGAACGAGCCGGTACCAAGAAGGTGCCTGGCGATGGGCGGGTCTATCACATTGCTTACACCGCTGATGATGGCAACGGGGGAACCTGCTCCGGCACCGTAACAGTGGGAGTCCCCCACGACGTCAAGGACACCGCCGTCGACGGAGGTGCCCTATACGACTCGACTATCTAAGAACCAACCACCAGCGAACCGAAGGGACCCCTGCTCCGGTGGGGGTTCCTTCACGTGAAAGATGTCAGCCCCACATCGAACCCATCAACAAACCGCTCCAGATCACCGACTATGAGCGGTAACGAGCGCGACCAGTACACGCGCGAAAAACGGCACATATTGAGCGCGTCGGGTTCAAACGCGTCCTGTCGGGTTACCTAACAGGACGTACTGGCCGCGGCAGCGCATTCCCAGAGGTCAGAACTCGAATTCACGGTTCGAACGTGTCTTGCTTGGTGGGCCCGGCACGACAGAACGCGAACCAGCCAACGGTCGCTGGACCGATCATTAACCCGGACATCGACGTCTACATCGAGAACTCGCAGCAGTGGCCAGACGATATGATCGCACTGCGAGCGGAATCGAGTCTCCTCATGAAACGGGCACTGCGATTATCAGCCGAGATCCCATGAACCATCCCGCCCAGCGACGTGCCCCACGTCAGAGTGAGCACCCCGAGGTGATCAGGTGGCTGCTCGACTCCGATCCTTCGATTCGCTGGCAGGTGATGCGAGAACTTCTCGACTTGCCCAAGCCGGAGTGGGCAGCCGAGCGCGCCAAGGTTGAAAACGAAGGGTGGGGTGCACAACTGCTCGCCGCTCAGGATGACGACGGCCAATGGGCGGGTGGTGCCCACTTTCCTGCAGGCTTCGTATGGCCGGGACCCGAAGCCTTCCAGGGACCGGGCAAGCCGTGGCGCGGCGAAGGACAGCCGTGGACCTCCACCTCTCATGTGCTCGCCCTGTTGCGCGAGTTTGGAGTAGACCCGGATTCCGATCGCATGCAGCAGTCCGTCGAGCTGATCGGGGCCAACTGCCGCTGGGAGCACGAACGCCAGCCGTACTGGGAAGGCGAGGTCGAGCCCTGTATCAATGGGGCGCTGGTCGCCAACGGCACCTACTTCGGCGTCGACATGAGCCCGATCGTCAATCGCTTGGTCGGGGAGGTGCTGTCCGACGGCGGGTGGAACTGTGAGGCCGAGAGCGGCTCACTCCGATCGTCGTTCAACACCACCATCAACGTGCTCGAAGGACTCGTCGCGTTCGAGCGGGCTACCGGAGGAACTCCGGAATCCCGCGACGCACGACGGTCGGGTGAGGAGTTCCTTCTGCAGCGGCACCTGTTTAGGAGGCTCGCGACAGGCGAACCGGCCGACGAGCGGTTCCTTCAGCTCACCCATCCAAGCCGCTGGTTTTATGACGTGCTGCGTGGCCTGGATTACTTCATCAGAGCCGTGGGCCTCAATGACGAGACCCGCCCGGATCCCCGCCTTGGCGAGGGGATCCAGTACATCCGCTCTAGACGCCGCGACAACGGCCGGTGGGATCTTGATTGGACCCCGGAAGGACGAACCTGGTTCGACCTCGATGAGCGTCCAGGTGAGCCCTCACGATGGATCACCCTGCGTGCACTCCGCGTGCTCAGGTGGGCAGACGACCACGGTTGAGTACCGGTTGACCGGTCGTCCGGGAAAAAGCGCGCTTTTCCGAGACATGTGGGTTCGAGCGTGATCGGGCACCCGGGAAGGCTGCGTCAGCTCCCGACCCGGAATTGTGTGAGCGGCCGGCCGATTCGTACCATCCGCTTCCTGCCCGACCAGCGAGCCTCAAAGAGAATGACGGTGCTGAAACACGTGTAGCCCAACTGGTTAAGAGCCTTCCTAGAGGATCGGTTACCGATGTCCACATTCGTGTACGACCTCGTGTAACCCGATCGTTGCAGGAATTGGAGCATGCGCGCATGGACTGCTCCATGGATGCCATTGCCGCGCCACTTCTCGAGCGTGAAGGCATCGTCAAGCAGGGCTTCGGTTGACGTCGCCGGTACGAAGCTGAGAAGGCGGCTTATTTGCCACGGCATACCGGGAAAGATCCAGTTGTAATGGATAAGCTCGTCTTCGTACGAGGCCACAAAACACACGGCCCCCGCTTCAAGCCTCTTGCGAACATGCTTCTCTGCTGATTCCAGGTCCATTCTTCCGGCAGGGCCCCGAGCCATTCGATTTGCCTCGATGATGACAGGCGCCAGCCGGGCGACATCGCCATCGCTAAGCCTGGCGATATCGATCCTCACCCGGGCATCCGGCGCCACCACGGGCGCGGTCAGATCCTTGTAGCAACAGGAGGAGATCTCTGGCGTGCCGAACGGGCGGCTGGCCAACTTAGCCACCCGTAGCGCCAGAGTATGCGGACCCTCGTACCGAAGAGTCTTGATACCCTTCTTCACATAGAATCTCAGCCGATGCCCGTTCAATCGGGTACCCGGAACGAGCGGCCGGCATATTTGGAGATGGCGGCGGCTACCCGGACGGTTGAGAGCGTCGACGGATAGCACGGGACCCGTGCCGCCTGCAGCAACTGGCGGTGGTGTCGAAATCCGGGTGGAGCCGCCCAGTATGTCAGGACCGGTTTTGGCTGCTTGGTGTCGGTTGAGTACGTGTGTGCGAATTCTCCAACCGCCTCCATGAGTCTTGCCACGGACGTTGCGACGTCGATGACGGTGATAATGAGCATGTCGATCTCATCCGAGTCCAGGAGCGCCTTCATCAAAGGGGGATACATCTCCGGATAGTCGGGCCACGCTGGCGTGAGGTCGACCGGGTTCACGACGCTCGCATAGGGAGGCAGGTGGGAGCGCAGCAGCCGCTGGAGGGCAGGCGATAGTTCGGGAACTTCGAGACCATGCTCGACACACAGGTCTGCCAGTTCGACTCCGATGCCGCCCGATCCGGTCAGGATGCCGACTCGGGTGCCACGCGGCAGCGGTTGCCAGGTCAGGGCCTTGACAATGTCAAGCATCTCTGAACCGGTCTGCGCCAGGATCGAATGGCTGCCGGGCGCCGGCATGACCGGGTTAGGTCCCGGAGCAATGCCGAGGTGGGCGAGACTGGCCCGCCGGCCTGCGCTCGTGCGGCCGATGGTCGTGAGGATGAGCGGCTTTTCTTTGGCCGTCCTGGTTATTGATGCCGCCAGTTGATTGGGGTACGACTCCAGGAACGCTCCGATGATCGTTGTGCTCGGATCATCGAGGTAGTACTCGAGCACTTCTCCTATCGAGACGTCGGATGTGTTGCCGAGATCGCAGAACTTCGCCATGTCGAGCTGGTTGTCGATTCCGTACATGTAGATCGCCATTCCGAAACCGCCGCTCTGTGTGACGCAGGAGAACCCGCCCGGGCCGCCCGGCAGCGCGGGGGCGAGTGATGCGTTCAGTCCATTTCCGCAATTCATCATCCCGACGGTGTTCGGCCCCACCACCCGCATGCCTTTGCTCGTGGCGACCGAGACCATTTCCCGCTCGATCCGCGCTCCATCGGGCGGTATCTCACCGAAGCCGCTCGGAATGGCGAGCAGCGTTTTCACGTGGTCGGGGGGACAGTCACGCACCAGGTCCACCAGGTTCTGGGCGGGAATGAGTGGTATGAGCAAATCGATCTCGGTCGGTATGTCGGCGACAGATCGATAGACCGCCAGACCGTCAACTGTGTCGGCTGTCGGGTGTACCGCGAAGATCTCCCCCCGATAACTCCTTCTCAGATTCCGAAGTACCAGGCTTCCCTTCTTGCGTTCGTCGTTGCTGGCGCCGACCACGGCAATCGTCCTGGGGGTGAACAGACGGTTGAGGAAGTCGTGCCGGCCCGTCATGGCGATCGCCTCCTCGACCTGCCGAGAAAGGCCCGCTGCACGTCGGGATCGTGCAAGAGCTCCCCCCCGGTGCCCGCGTAACTCACTTTCCCCCATTCGAGAACATATCCGCGATGACTGATTCCCAGACCCTGGCGGGCGTTCTGCTCGATCATGAGGACGGCCAGTCCCAGCTGCTGGTTGAGTCGAAGGACCGTCTCCAGGACCTTGGCAGAGATCCTAGGTGCCAACCCCGCCGAGGGCTCGTCCAGCAGAAGCAGCCGAGGTTCCCACATCAGGGCCCGGCCGATCTCGAGCATGCGCTGCTCCCCCCCGCTCAGCGTTCCCGCCTCCTGAGTCGTCCGGTCGGCGAGTTCGGGGAAGAGGTCGAGTACGTACCCTTTTCTGCGCCGGATGCGCCGACGGTCCCGCTCGATGTACATCCCCATTTCCAGGTTCTCGTCGACGGTCATCTGTGGAAACAGGCTGCGCCGTTGGGGGACGATGGTGATGCCGCGTCTTAGCATCTGTCGTGGAGATGACCCCGTGATGTCGCTACCACCGAACCGAATCCGGCCTCCCCGGACGGGCAGGAAACCGTAGATGACGTTGAACACCGTCGATTTCCCGGCACCGTTCGGCCCGATCACACAGACGACCTCCCCCTGACTAATCGTCAGATCCAGCCCTCTAACGACATCCGGGCCGTCGTAGCCGGCGTGCAGATCCACCAGCTCGAGAATCGGGTTCGGGTACCCGGTCACAGGCGGGTCAGAACTCGGCATCGTGCCGTCCGAAATAGGCCTCAATCACGGCCGGATTGCTGAACACGGAGTCAACGGTTCCCTCGGCGAGCTTCTCGCCGTAATCGAGGACCACCACCCGGTCGCACAGATCCTCGACCACGTCGATGTTGTGTTCGATGAGCAGAATCGTCTTTCCCTCCAGGTGGTTCAGTGTCAAGATTCGCTCGGTAATCACCTCGACCAGCCCAGGGCTCACGCCAGAGGTCGCCTCGTCGAGCAGCACGAGCTCGGGATCGGACATGAGCACCATCCCAATCTCGAGCAGTCGCTGCTGCCCCCAGGACAATGAACCGGCAGGCTCTCCCCACTGCCCGTCCAGGGTGAGGAATTCGAGGATGTCACGGGCGCGTTCTGCGGTTCCCCGGTCACTCGATCGGAGCCAGTCGGCCAGTCGCTCTCCGCCCCATTGGCGGCTCAACAGCATGTTCTCGAGCACGCTGAGTTTCCGATAGACCCGGATGCTCTGGAACGTGCGCGACAACCCCATGTGCGCTACCTGATGCGGCTTGCGGTGCGTCACGTCTATCCCCTTGAAGAAGACGCGACCGGCGCTCACCGACTCCATACCGGTGAGACAGTTAAACAGCGTGGTCTTGCCACTGCCGTTCGGCCCGACTATGCCGACCAACTCGCCGCGGTATACCTCAACGTCGACCTGGTTGAGCGCGGCGAGACCGCCGAACCATTTCGCCAACCCCCGACCCTCCAGCAGCGCCTCGCGGTCCCCGATGTCCGGGCCGGAATCTTGACCTTTCATCGCTTCCTCCACGCCGCCCGGACCCCTCGGACGGTGAGGCCGGATCGATTACCAAACAAACCCATGATCCCCTTCGGCATCACCAGCATGACCGCGATGAGGATTACCCCTTCGATGAACAGGTGCCACTGGAGGAAACTCGCCCACACCAGGTCGCGCATCCAGTACAAAAGGCCTGCCCCCAGGACGGGTCCCGCGATCGTTCCCAGGCCACCGATTACGGCGGCCAAGGCCATCTCGATGGTTCGGCTGTCAAGGAAGACGATATCGGGGTCGATGAAGGTGTTCTGGTACGCCCACATGCCACCCACCAGACCGGTCGATGCCGCCGCCAGCGTGAACGCCGTGATCTTGATGAGGGTCGTGTTGATGCCCCGCATTTCCGCTCCGCTCTCATCTTCCCGAATTCCAAGCATCATCGATCCAAACTCGGTGCCTTTCAGCCAGCGATAGAGCGCTACTACCAGCACGGCCTGGGCCAGGGCCAGGTAGTAGAAGAGGGGCCGGTTCAAATACGGAGGGAGCGAGAACCCCGGTCCTCCTCCCGTCAAGGGTCTTACGACGCGCACGATCTCGCGTAGCGCGGCAAAGGTCCCGAGCATGGCGATGGAGAAATAGGGACCTTTGAGGTGCATCGTCACCCGGCCTATGAGAACCGCTGCCAGGGCGGCTACGAGCGCACCGACGGCAAGAGTCGGATAAAACGGCCAGCCGCTCTTCGTCATCAGGATGCCGGTCGAGTAGGCGCCCAACCCGAAAAAGGCGGTATGTCCGAAATCGACGTATCCGGTGAGGCCGCTAATGAAGTTCCAGTTGCTCGCCAAGGTGACCAGCATGAGCATCTGGGTCATCGAGAACAACGTCGAGTTGTTGATGAAACCGTTCCCGTCGGTGAGGGCTTCGATGAGCGGCAGCATCGCCAACCCTGCCACCAGGATGAAGAACCCCCATTGTCGTCCGGTGACGCGGATGGTGTCGGTCTGCCCCACGGGGGTCATGAGTCCTCCACCGGGGTCAACCCTCCGAAAAGGCCCTGCGGTCGCGTGGCGAGGATTACAACCAGCACCACAAACGTGGCAACAAGACCCAGGTTCGTTCCGATCCCGGGGACGTACGTGCCGATGTACACCTCAACGGCGGCAAGGGCCATGCTGCCGAGCAGAGCACCGCGAATGTTGCCCAAGCCGGCCATCGTGGTGATTGCGAATGCCCGGAGCGTGAGTGGAAGGCCGGCGAATGGAGCGATCGGCTGGGTGAGGCCGAAGAGGGTTCCCGCTGCCCCCGTGAGCGCCACGCCGATGCCGAACGTGACCGCAAAGACGGCTCCGATATCCACCCCCACCATGTGAGCGGATTGTCGGTTCTGAGCGGCGGCCCGCACGCTCCTGCCAAGCCGGGTTCGCCCCAGCAGCAGGGACAGCCCCGCCATCATCGCGAGGGCGATGGCCAGGTCGTAGGTCTTCACGATGGGAATCGTTATCTCTCCCACCTTCCAGAAGCCCCGGAGCCCAGTTGTGAGGCTGCGCGGCGTTCCCGTGAAGGCCAGCTTGAGACCATTAGCGATGAGGATCGCCAGCCCATAGGTGACCAGCAAGGACACGAGGTGTTGGCGGTCGATGATGCGGTTGATGAGCAGGCGTTGGAGCAGGTACCCGAAGATGAACATCACCGGGATGACGACGACGAGCGCGGCAAGCGGCTCCCACCCCAGATGACGGTTCATGATCCACGTCAAATAGGCACCCGTCAGGACGAACTCGCCGTGGGCGAGATTGATCACTCCCATGACGCCCCAGATGAGCGAGAAACCCATCACCATCAGGGAGTAGAACCCGCCCAGCATGATCGTGTTCACCAGGGCCTGCAGGAACTCAGTCAAGGTGCTCTGTTCCCACAGGAGGCTGGCATGCGGCGATCCGCCGGGCTCCGAGCGGGGTACGAGTCGTGGTACGGCTGTCCTCCGTCGAGCCCATCACGACTTCTATACAGTCGCCCTCCCTCTGTCTAGCGATCACCCCAGGCGGGCATCGGGTAGACCAGGTCGGCCGCGGCAAAGTCGGTCGGGGCAGTGACCTTGGCTTCGCCATCGAGCACCTGGACGGTCACCATGGGCTTGCCGGTGTTCTTGCCGGTAGCGTCGAAGTTGATGCGGCCGTAGAACGTGTCCACGTCCAAATTGTTCAAAGCCGCCCGCACCGCATCCATTTCGAGGGAACCGGCATCCTCAATAGCGAGATGGAGGGCCAGGGCCGCAGCCGTCGAACTGGCGACCTGGTACGGAGGCAACTCGCCGTACAAATCGAAGTAGTGATCGGCGAAATCGGCGGCAGTGCCGAAGAATTCGTCCTCGTAGGGCATGGTCCGATCCCACTGCGAGTCACCGAGAATGAAATTGGCGTCGACGCCCAACTCTTCCACAAACTCGGGACTGTCCGGCCCAACGGTCAGCATCATTGCCGCCGGAGCGAATCCGATCTCCTGAGCACTGCGAACGAACAGCACCGAGTCGTTGAAGTGACCGGCACCGACGAACACGTCCGGTTCCAGATTGCGGAACTTGGTCAAGATGGTCGACAGATCCGAATCGGGCGGGTACGTTTCGCGGGCCAGGACCTCCATCCCGTAATCTGCTGCCCACTGCTCTGCTCCGTCGGCAGCCGCAGTCGAGAACGTCTCATCCCGATTCGCAATGACGACGGTCTTCGCACCGGCATCAGCGAGAGCCTTGAGTGCGGACTCGGTGTAGTACGAGGCGGGCGTGAGCACTGCGAACAGGTTTTCGAAACCCCGGGTGAACAACGCCTCCGACGCCCCGTGGGCCTCGACCATGATGACGCCGTACTTCTCGGCGATAGCGCTTGTTCCCATCGTAATGCCGCTCGAATAAGGCCCGAGCACGAAGTCGACATCATCCTCCGAGATCAACTTCTCATACAGTCGAGCGGACGTGTCCGCGTCGCTCTCATCGTCGTAGTAGATGATCTCAGCGTTGCATGTCTCATCGCCCACCTTGATGCCGCCATGTTCGTTGTTGGCCCAGTCCAGCCAGATGTCGTAGCCCCGTTTGTTCCATTGCCCTTCCCGTGCGAAGTTGCCGGTTTCGCTCAGGGCCGCTCCCAAGCGGACAGTACAGTCGGACGCCGAAGCGTCGTCACTGGAGTCGGAACCGCACGCCGCCGCGAGCATTCCCATTGCCACCATGATCAATAGCAGCCTGGACTTCTTCATCAGATTCTTCTCCCTGCCTCTTTCCCAGTTGCCCGATGACAGGCGCCCTACGTCGCGCAGACCCCGCCGGTCGCAGCCATGCTAGCCAAAATGATACCGATAGCGGCGACCGCCCTTTACACTCAGTGGTCTTGGCACGCAGATCACGGGCCCACGGAAGACAAGGGCGACCCCAGCCCGCCCGTCTACCGTCGCCCATCCACTGATACAACGCCCGGGTGCGGCCCTTCTCGCGGAGAGCGTCAACGTCGACCATATCCCGATCGGCAGACCTTGGGTTCCTTGTTGACCGGGCCGATCGTGATACCGGCCTGTTTCGTACCGGGGGGCACAGTTGCGGGGGGTGGCTTCTCACGGCCGCTCACTGTTTCAAGCCCCACCACTTGGAGCGCGTTTCAGATCTGTCGAGGGTACAGTCGCCAAGTCTTCGACGGGAGCACGGTCCCGCCCGCAGCCCGGCCCTGGCCACCCACGCCGGACAGCTTCAACCCGTAGCGCGCCCGAGAACACCCAGTTCTCGCGCCATAACGCACAATTCTCATAGTGCGTCAGAACGACACTTGTGGGGCGGCGTGAGAGAGCTCTACTGCTGGGTTCGCTTCTGTGGGTCCGAAGCCACTCGGCGGCGTAGATTCTGACTATGGACCGGAAGCGTCCCACGCATTCTCCCCGGGTCACCCACCGCCGCGAAAGCCAAGCGCCGACAGGCCGTTATGCGCTGTTTCGGATGATCTTGCGAGCGCTATGGCTCGGTATCGGGTAATCGGTGCCTAGCTCGGCGGGATGTCGAGAATCAGGCCGAGCGTTTCCCGGATCTGGGTGAGTACGGTGGAACCGACGTTGCCGCCGACTTGCTCGACCCTCCCGGTCGATACTGCCCGGACGTGTTGGCACTGCGCAGCCGATTGTTGTTGGAGTCCACTGGCGTCGTCCAGTTCGACTACTACCTCAGAGGTGAAGGCGCGGATGGTGGTGGTGAGTGGCACGACGTGGATAACGGTTGGTTGCGCATCAAGGATGCGCTGGGCGGTGACGACCACGGCGGGATGGCGGAAGCCAGCCTCTCGACCCTCGGGGAGCCCTAGGTCGAGGTGGACGACGTCACCCGAGGTCAGCATCGAGCCAGTCGACTTCATCCCTGGTCAGGCTCGCAGTGAGTTCTTCGCCGATGCGGTCCTGACGGAGACGCCTTACAGCGAGCGCGACGGTTTCGCCGACGGTGGTGCCGAGCTCGTCGGCGAGTCGCTTCAATTCCTGGTGGGTTGCCGTGTCGATTCGGACACTCGTACTATGCATGCATATCAGTATACAGTTTCGTATGCAGAAGTGGAAGAGGCTCTTCCCGCGAATCGCCCCAGATCACTCACCACCCGGAGCGATATGGCGCACCCACCACCGTCCGGGAACCGGCTGGGAGGGATGATGTGGCTGTTCCATACGAGCTGAAGTGATTCCTCCAGCCGCATCGCGT